>JBFWOK010000123.1:0-22035 GCA_050250555.1 Limisphaerales bacterium | reverse complement strand
CGGTCAGCGGAAGCGCTCCGTGCTTGAACGCGTCGAATTCGGTGACGTTGAGGTTGATGAATCGGACCTCGGGATTCTGGAAGGCCGTCTTGCTGCACGTGGTGAAGTCGCTGTACCGGGTGCCGATGCCAATGACGAGATCGGCGATGCGCGCCGCGCGGTTGGCGGCGAAATTTCCGGTCACGCCGATGGCGCCAAGGTTGAGCGGGTGATCGAAGCGGAGGCTTCCCTTGCCGGCCATGGTTTCCGCGACGGGGATCCCTGATTTCTCGACGAATTTGCGAAGGATCTCGGTCGCTTCGCTGTAGTGGACGCCACCGCCCGCGACAATGAGGGGGGACTTGGCGGAGCGGATCCAGGCGCCCGCCTGGGCCAGGGCCCGGGTGTCGGGGCGATTACGAGGGATCGACCAGACCCGCTGGCGGAACAGCGCGGTGGGATAGTCGAACGCCTCGGTCTGGGCGTCCTGGGGAAGGGCCAGCGTGACGGCGCCCGTCTCCGAGGGGCTGGTCAGGACGCGCATCACTTCGGGCAGGGCGGTGACCAACTGGTCGGGCCGGTAGATGCGATCCCAGTAGGCGCTGACGGGTCGGAAGCAGTCGTTGACGGAAGTGTCCTGGGAATGGATGGACTCCAGCTGCTGAAGGACCGGCGCGACGTTGCGGCGGGCGAAGATGTCGCCGGGCAGGAGCAGGACCGGGAGGCGGTTGATGGTGGCGACGGCGGCGCCGGTGATCATGTTGGTGGCCCCCGGGCCGATGGACGACGTGCAGGCGAGCGTCTGGAGCCTGTTCCTCATCTTCGCGAACGCCACCGCGGTGTGGACCATGGCCTGCTCGTTCCGGCTCTGATAGTAGCGGAGCGCGGGAAACTCCTGGAGCGCCTGTCCGATGCCTCCGACGTTGCCGTGTCCGAAGATGCCGAAGCAGCCCGCGAAGAACGGCTGGGTGACGCCGTCGCGTTCGACGTGTTGATGGATGAGGAATTTGACCACGGCCTGGGCCAGGGTCAGGCGCTCAGTTGGAGTGTTCACCGGTTGTATTGGGGATTGTCGGTTGAAACTCAGTCGAACCCACCGCGCGACTCGGCGAACGCGGTGACCTCGGCGAGGGTCGGCATGAAGTTGGCGCACCCGTGCGCCATGACGACGATCGCTCCGCAGGCGTTGCCCAGGCGGGCCGACCGCCGCCAGCCCCAGCCATTGAGGTGACCGTAGAGGAAGCCCGACGCGAAGGCGTCCCCGGCCCCGAGGATATTCGCGATCTCGACCGGATAACCCGGGGCATCGATGACCTCGATGGCGCCGGAGTCGCGTCGCACATGGACGCGTGCGCCGGCTTCCCCGCGCTTCTCGACCAGGGCCCTGGGACCGAGGGCGAGCAGGGCTCGGATTCCTTCCTGGACGTCGCCATGAACCTTGGTGTCGGAAACGGACTGGGTCTGCTGGACGTGCGCGGGATCGGTCAGCATCGCGGCGTTGATCTCGTCCTGGGTGCCGAGGACGATATCCGCCAGTCGGAGCGCGCCCCGGATCGACACCCCGAACGCGCGCGGGTCGTGCCACTGGTCCGGGCGGAAATCGATGTCGAGCACGACTTCGGCGCCTGCGTCGCGGGCCGTTTCGGCGGCGAACAGGGTGGCGCTTCGGCTGGGCTCGCGGCACAGGTTCGTGCCCGCGAACTGAAAGGCCCGGCACTGGCGGACCGGAGCGGCAAGGACGTCGTCGATGGTGAGTTCGATGTCGGCGCAGCGGTCCCGGTAGAAGACGAGGGGGAACCGGTTGGGGGGCTCGATCCCGAGGACGACGGCGCTCGTCCGGTGGCCGGGCTTCCGCGGGATGAATTCGGTGGCGACACGTTCCTTCTCCAGGAAGTGGCGGATGAAATCGCCGACGGGATCCTGGCCGAACGCGGTCAGGAGCGCGGTCCGGAGGCCGAGGCGTCGTCCACCGACGCTGATGTTCGTGGGGGACCCCCCGACGTAGGCCGCGAAGCTCCTGATCTCCACGAACGGCTTTCCGACGTCATTGCTGTAAAGATCGATGGACGACCGGCCCATATGAAGGGTGTCGAACGTGCGCGCGTCGGCCACAGGCTGCATGGATGCGCGAGGGTAACGGGGCGCCCCGGGCCTGTCCAATCCGGTTCCGATCCCTGCCGAGTTCAATACAGGGGAACCCTCGGATCGACGCTCCGGTAGGACTCCTTCACCCAGGTGAACCGGGGATCGTCCTGGTTGGCGAGGCTCTGGGCGGAACCCGCCAGGACGTTGAGATAGTAGGTCGTGTAGCCGGGCATGCTGGTCACCGGATGGTACCCCTCGGGCACGAGGACCGCGCAGTCGTTTCCGGCCCGCACCACGGCGTCGATCGGAAAACCCGCCTTGTGAAGCGGCGACGTTTCGTCGGTGTAGATCCACTGGAACGCGCAGCCTTCGGGACGGTCGATCTTGTAGAAATAGATCTCCTCAAGGTCGGCTTCGATGAGGCGTCCTTCGGAGTCGACGAGGTGACGGTCGTGCTTGTGCGGGGGGTAGCTGCTCCAGTTGCCGCTCGGTGTGTAGACCTCGACCACGACCAGTTTGTGGACGGGGGATCCGGGAGGGAGCAGGTCGTTGATCTGCCGGCTCGCGTTGTCGCCGCCGCGGATGTGGGTGTGGACCTTTTCCGGGACCGTCAGGAAGGGTTCGTGATCCTCGTCAGTGAGGGTCCAGGCGACCGCGAATTCTCCGGCGATCTCAGCGGTGATCGTGAACCGGGTGTTCCTCGGCAGATACAGGACGCTTCCGGCCCCCGCGAAGACGCTGGAACGACCTCCGAAACCCGTCCATCGACCGCGATCTGAATCCACCGTGAACCGCCCGCTGAGGTTCACGAGGACCAGTTCATGACTCCGGGTGTCGAAGCGCCAGGAACCACCTTCCGCCAATCGGCGCGCCTGGAACGACAGGTGTTCCCAACCGGCGGATTCCGGGGAGATCGCGAGGAACAGGTCGGGGTCGCCGAGGTAATTGGCGGGGCGGACGATGAGGGATTCGGAGGTGTATTTCATGGGCGCGATTTCGATCGTGTGAGGGGAGGTGGGAGCGGGATCAGAAAGGCCACGGTGGCGGCGACGCAGAACCAGCCGAACACATCGCCGAAACGCTGGAAGAAGGTCGACCGTCGGTTGCCAAAGGCGACGGACACGATCTCGAAGCCGGCGGCGTAGATGTCGCGGCCCTCGGCGAGCCGGGCCGAGTGCAGGCGGCCGCGGGAATCGATCCAGCAGCTGAGGCCGTTGTTGCAGCAGCGGACGAGAGGGAGGCCGGTCTCGATCGTGCGGAAGACGGAGTTGGCGGCGTGCTGCCATTGGGCCGAGCTTTCCCCGAACCAGGCGTTGTTGGTGAGGTTGACCAGGAAGTCGAGGAGCGCCCGGGCGTGGTCGCGGGCTTCCTGGGGGAAATTGTCCTCGAAACAGATCAGCGGCGACGTGGTGATCCCCAGGGACTCCATGTGGAAGGGAACGGGACGCGCTCCCGGGTGGAAGCCATCGCCGATCGGCGCAAGCCGCTGGAGGAACGGGAACCATCGTCGCAACGGGATGAACTCCCCGAAGATCACCAGCCGGCGCTTGTGGTATTTGGCCGCCAACCGTCCCTCCGGATTGATGAGGAACGCCGCGTTGTAGGCGCGGGACGAGGATTCTCCCCGGGGTTCTCCAACCGGCTCGCCCGCGGCTTCCTCCTCGATGTCGTCGGAACCGAGAATCATCCAGACCTTCGCCTCGCGGAGTCTGCGCCTCAGACGTTCGAAATCCTCTTCGCTCAATCCGCCGGGCAGGGAAGCTTCCGGCCAAAGGATCAGGTCCGGCTGCGCGGCCAGGGCCTGGTCGGTGAGGCGATAGAGCGTCTCGAAGCGATTGGTCGTGGCGTCCGGGTCGAAGATCACCGTTTGCGGGATGCTCGGCTGCACGAGCGCCACCTTCAATCGCCGGGGTTGTGGCGCATCGGTCGAGACCGCCGCGAAACCTCCGGCGGCGGTCGCCACGACGATCAGGGCTGGAAACACGAGGGGCCGACGCCAGAGGGCGGGGCGATCGGGATCGCGCGCCAGGAAGAGGAGGGCGGTCAGGAGGGAGACCGAGAACCAGGCGACCAGAAAAGACACGCCGTAGACCCCCGTGGCGGAGGCGATCTGAATCAGCGGGATCATCCTGTACTGCGAGACGCCGAGCAGGTTCCAGGGGAATCCACCGCAAAACCGGGTGATGAACATCTCCCAAGCCACCCACGAGGCGGCGCAAACCAGGAACCACACGTTGAGGCGGCTCCACGGCAGGGCCATGAACCGATCCGCCACGGTGGTCCACGGGATCAACTCTTTCGCGGGCGCGATCCCGAACCCAAGACGCCTCGCCATCCGCCAGCAAGCCACGACCCAAAGCCCCGGAAGCAGCGCGAGAAAGAGGCTGAGGGAAAACCAGCCCGCGTAGGCTCCGGCGGGGAAGGGTATGAATCGGAGCCAGGAAAGGCTGATCAGGTGGTGCGTCAGTCCGGCGACGTAGGCCGTTCGAAAGGCCAATCCTTCGGGGGCCCCGGACGTGACGGCCAACAGGAGTCCCGGCACCAGCCACGCAAAGCCCGCGATACCGGCCCGGGGGAACGCCAGCGCCCAGATCACCCCGGTGAGCAGGGCGAACACGAATCGAAGCCAGGGCGGGCGTGGGACGCTCACTGGGGCGCGAGTGTGCCGGGGCGACGCGCCGACGGGCAAGCCGGTCGAGGTCCCAGCCGGCGATTGCGGTGATGTCCCCACGAACCGCCAGCTCCAGCGAGTCAACTCTGCCTCGCGGGCGCGGAGTTCACTCTTTCGGCGTTATTCGACAGATCGCCAGCGTCAGCAAAGCCGCGGCGGTGAAGCCGGGGTTCTTGAGCAGTTGGCGGAGGGCAAAGCGGAGGTCATTCATGGTTGGTGGGCTTGGGTTCAGGTTGCGGCACCGTGTTGCCGCAGCAGCGTGGCGATTTCCGGGTGATTCCGCCGCGTAGCCCAGGCCAGCGGCGTGGCCCACGGCGGATCGTCGGACAGGTTCGGCTTCGCGCCGCGCTGGAGCAGCAGCTCGACCATTTCCTTGCGACCGAACTTCGCCGCCCAGCCCAGTGGCGTGGAACAGAGGTCCTCGTCACGCGCGTGCGGGTCTGCGCCGTGGTCGAGGAAGAGCGTCGCCTTCTCCACGTCGCCGTTGCGCGCGAAGTGGTGGAGCGGGGTGATGCCCAGCCAGTCCGGTGCGCTGGGATTCAGGCCGTGCTGGAAAAGCAGCTCGTTGAGTTCGCGGGTCTTCGCACCAACAGCCCACCCGGGGAACTCGACGCGGCGCGGAAGGTCAGGCTGATAACGCAGCATCAGGCGCACGAAGGCTTCCTTGCCCTCGCTGGCTGCGTTCGCGAGCGCGTCGGGATCGTTGGCCAGCGCCGGGTTGGCCGCGAAGACCGCCGCCGCGGTGAGCACATCCCCGCTGTAGGCAAGCAGGTGAACCGCGCGCGCCGCGCCGTGCGAGCAGAGCAGCTCGACCATCTCCGCGTTCCGCGGGGTGGAGTAGCCGGCCGAACCCAGCGCCGCGCTCAGGGTGTCGGCGGAGCTTTCAATTTCCACGTTGGGATGCGCGCCATGCTTCAGCAGCAGCCGGACGATTTCGATGTGCCCCCGGACCACGGCGGAATGCAGCGCGTGGCCGTTCGGCGCGATGCCTTCTTCGGGCAGATTTGGATCGGCCCCGCGCTCCAGGAGCAATCGGACGACTTCGATGTGTCCGCCGGCCGCGGCGTTCTTGATCGGCGCGCCGCAGCCCGTGTAATAGCCGGCGTAGTCGGAAAGGCGGTTCACCAGCGTGGGATCCTGATCCAGCAGCTCGCGCACGCGCGCCAGGTTGCCCGTGGCGCAGGCCATGCCGAGGTCAACGTCCGCACCCCGGCTGACCAGGTAATCGTAAACTTCCCTCGGCTTGGTCGGCCAGTCGTCGGGCACATCGCGCCAGCCGCGGAAGTGATAGTCTCCGTTGGTGAGGTGAATCGGCCGCGCGCCGTCGGAACGCCGGGCATTGAGGTCCGCACCGCGCCTGAGCAACTCATCCACGAAGTCCAACTGCCGCGTCATCACCGCCCAATGGATCGGTTGGTTGGAACGCGCGTCACCCGCGTGAAGCAGGTCCGGCGAGGCGTCGAGCAAGGAGCGCAGCCTCGTGAGGTCGTGTTCGCGGATGGCGGCGGCCACCGGTTCGCCGCGAGGGGAAGCGCCGCAGCGCTCCGCCAGCTTCGCGGCGAGCAGCCGCTCCATCTCCGCATAACCGCGGTCGCGCGTGATCTCCAGCAGGCTGTCGTTCACCGCCAGCCCGGTTGGGTCGGGATCGCATTCGAGCAGATGGGCGGCGACATCGAGGCGGTTTTCCCGGACCGCGAAATACAGCGGTTTGCGGTAGGCATGATGACAACGCACCAGCGCCGGCTCCTTTGCCAGCAGCCGCTTCACGGCGTCGAGATCGCCCGCGAGGCAGGCGCAAAACAGCGCCCAGACATCGGTGCCGGTGCCAGCCGACCACTTCAATGGCCGGTCGTACTTCAGTTCCTCAGGCTGGTTCATGGGGTTGAACTTGTTCGCTCATTCCGTGCGCAACGCCACCATCGGGTCCACTCCCGCCGCACGTCGCGCGGGCAGCCAGCAGGCGAGCAGCGCCACCATTCCAAGAACAAGCACCACACACATCAGCGACAAGGGATCAAACGTTCCCACTCCATGAAGCATCACCTGGCTGCCGAGCAGACGCGTCGCCGCGAAACTGCCGGCGGCTCCAAGCAGAATGCCCAACACCGCCAGGCGTCCTCCCTCCTTCAGAATCCACCCCAGGACATCAATCCGCCTCGCCCCCAGGGCCATGCGAACCCCGATCTCCCGCGTCCGCCGGGTGACCAGATAGGAAAGGACACTGAACAAACCGACCGTCGCGAGCGCCAGGCCAACCACGGCAAACAAGCTGAAAAGCGTCATGGTGAACCGCGGCTGCAGCTTCTGCTCGGACATGATCTGCGTGATGGACCGGGTATTTCCGACCACCATCAGCGAATCCATGTCCCGGACCTGCTCCCGGAGGGTTTTGAAGAAAGCCGCCGGTTCTGTGCGGGTCCGGACGGCCAGCGTCCGTCCAGGAGGAGCCACGAGGGTGAACGGCAGAAAGACGGTGGGCTGGGTCTCGCTGGTCAGGCCGTTGTTCAGCGTATCGGCACAGACGCCCACGACCATCAGCTCCGGCGAGTTGTTGGTCGGGAAGAAGACGGCTCCAGGTGAACCGCTCAGCAGGTCAAGCCGTATCGTCCGCCCCAGCGGGTCCTCCCCGGCCGGCCAGAGCCTTGCAGCCGATTCGTTGATCACACAGACGCGCTCGGCCCGCCGCACTTCGCTGGCTTCCGGCATCCGGCCACGCCGGAGCGCAACGCCAAGGGTTTTGAAGTAGCCGGCGCTCGTCAGATTGACAGCCATCGGGCCGGCATCGGCTCCCGGCTGCCCGTTGATCGAATACCCGGACTGGGGTCCACCAAACGGAGTCCCGCCGTTGGCCACCGCCGCCGCCTCCACTCCGGGAATGCCCTCAATGCGTTCCAGCAACTCGAAGGCAAACCGGTTCCTGTGCTCCCAGGTTGGGTAACGTGACGCCGGCAGAGCCAGGTCGGCGACAACCACGTTTTCAGGACGAAAGCCGGGGTCAATGAACTGCAGGCTCAGAAAGCTCCGCACGGTGATCCCCGCACACACCAGCAGGACCACCGACAGGGCGACCTCAGCCACCACCAGGGAGGACCGAAACAACCCGCTCCGGGCCGCACCGGCGGTCGTGCGGTCGTCTTTCAACGTGGTGGAGAGATTGGGTCGGGTTGATTGCAGCGCGGGAAAAAGTCCGAACAGGATCCCTGTGAGCAGCGAAACCACGACGCAGAAGCACAACACGTAGCCGTTCACTTCGATTCGAGCCTCATTGGGCACGTTGAAGGCCGGCATCAACACGATCATCAGGCGTGTGATGGCCACCGCCAGGACCAGCCCCAGAATCCCGCCCATGCCCGAAAGCAGGACACTCTCCGTCAACAGCTGCCGCACCAGGCGGGCGCGTTTCGCGCCCAGCGCAAGACGGACCGTCATCTCCTGCATCCGGACGGAGGCGCGGGCGAGCTGCAGGTTTGCAATGTTCGCACAGGCGATCAGGAGCAGGAATCCCACCGCCCCGAAAAGCAGCCGCAGCGTGTTTTCCATCTCCCCACTGGCCGCGGTTAAATCCAGATAGTTGGTCAGGGTGGCCCTGAGTTCCCCTCGCGGAAACCCTCCCGGATTCGCCCGCGCCAGCTCCTCAAAAACGGGCTGCAACTGCTGCTGCGCCACGGAGGACCCAACACCCGGCCGGAGGCGGCCAATCGGGAAGATCCGGGCGGACGTGCCCGGCAGACCGGCCAGCGGCAGCCAGAGACCGTCACTTGTCCACCAGCCAAACCGGGGTGGCATTACTCCGATGATCGAATACGTCTGCTCATCCAGCCGCAGCTGCCTCCCGAGCACGTTGGCATCCCCGCCAAACAGGCGCTGCCACAATCGATGGCTGATCACCGTGACCGGCTGCGTCTCGCCGGACGGGGAGAAGTCGCCCGGCCCGAAGGTCCGTCCGAGCACGGGCTGAACGCCGAGAAACCGAAACGCCGTCGCCGTCAATCGCGGCGCGGCGACGTTCTCCGGCGCAAACTCACCCGTCAGCAGCACGACGCCCGGACTCGTTCCCATCATGTCCGCAAACGCAGGCAGCGCCGCCATCGCCTCGAACTCATCCCTCCGATATGGCCGCATGACCTGGCTGCCCGTGGCGGACGAAACACCGGGCGCCCAAATCTTCTCGGGCTGCGCGTAGGGATAGGGGTTGATCACAACCCCGTAAATGACACTGAAGATGGCCGTCGTCGCCCCGATGCCGAGCGCCAGCGTGAGCACGGCCACGGCCGTGAAGCCGGGGTTCTTCAGCAACTGGCGGAGGGCGAAGCGGAGGTCGTTCATTGGGAAAGTGGGTAGTGGCTAGTGGCGAGTGGCGAGTGGTTAGCTTGGACCGCAGTGCGTGGATCATTTTCTGCAACCCATGGATTAGCTCGATGGCTGCTTGGGCCTGGTCTTGGGTGATGAAGGTCAATGCCCTTCCGCCAGACCAGCAGGTCTCGAAAGCTTCTTACCGGGTTGTGATCGGCGTTGGTTTCCATACTTCGTTGCTCCGTACCCACTACTCACTACTCACTCTGCCCGCAGCGCCACCAGCGGATCCACGCGCGCAGCACGGCGCGCCGGCAGCCAGCAGGCCAGCAGCGTGACGGCCAGCAGCAGGCCCGACACGACGGCCACGACGAAGGGGCTGTTGGCCTCCAACCCGGGAACGAGCGAGTTCAGCACGCGCGTCAGGCCCACGGCACCCAGGAGTCCGACGACTGCGCCCAGCGAGGTCAGACGCAGTCCCTTCCCCAGCACGAGCCAGAGCACGTCACGGAGCTGGGCGCCCAGCGCCATGCGCACGCCGATCTCCTGGGTGCGCTGGCCGACGAAGCTGGCGACCACGCCGTAGGTTCCCAGCGCGGCCAGCAGCAGTCCCAGCCCGGCAAACGCCGCCAGCAGCCAACCGACCACGGCGGCCTGGCCGAAGAAGCGGCCCACCGTGGCGCGCACGGAGCCGGCCTCGCTCAGCGGGAGATCACGATCAAGTTCCGCCACGGCTCGCCGCAGGGTTTCCCCGGTGACATTGCCTCGCACCGCCAGGGCCAGACCGGCTTGCGGATCCTGGCCGAGCGGCCGGTAGCATTGGAGCCGGCTGGGAGGTTCGCCCGGATCGGTGGCCGCCCGGACATCGGCGACCACGCCGACGATTTCCAGCCAATCGCCCGGCTGACCGATCCGCCGACCCACCGCCGACGCGTTTGGCCAGCAGGCGCGGGCGAAGGATTCGTTGACGATGACCACGGCTGGATGCCCCGGCAGGTCGTCCGCCTGAAACTCGCGCCCTTCCAGCAGGCGGATGCCGAGCGTGGGAAAGTAGCCGGGAGAGACAAAGGCGAGGCTGCTGAAGCCGCTCGTCACGGACGTGGCGGAGGACTCGATCGCCAGGCCAATGTGGCTGCGCGCGCCCGACACCGGCAGCGCATTCCCCAGGGAAACCCGGTCCACTCCCGGCAGGGTGGCGAGCTCCTGCAAAAGGCGGTCCATGAAGCGGCGGCGGGCGTCGCCGTCGGGATACGTGGCCGCCGGGAGGTTCAGATATCCGGCGTGCAGGCCGTCGATCCGCCAGCCCGGATCCGCCGTGCGGAAGCGGCTCAGTCCGCTCAACACGAGGCCGGCCCCCGCGAGGAGCATGAGGGCCAGCGCCACCTGGGCGACGATCAGGCCCTGGCGGAACCGCTGGCGGGAGGACCCGCCGCCGCCGTCACGCCCGCCCTGCTTCAAAGTGGCGTTGAGATCGGTCCGCGAAGCCAGCCAGGCCGGCACCATCCCGAACGCCAGCCCCGAGAGCGTGGACGCGAGGAAGGCGAAGCCCAGCACGGGGAGGTTCAGCTCGGGCCGGATCAGCGGACGTCCGTCTTCCGTCAGACGGTGGATGAGCCACTGGTTCGTCCACTCGGCCAGCAGCAGCCCGAGCAGACCGCCGAGCGCGGCAAGCAGGAGGTTTTCGGTGAGCAATTGGCGGAGCAGCCGGCCGCGCGCCGCGCCCAGGGCGCCGCGGATGGCGAGTTCACGCGAACGCAGGGCGGTGCGGGCGAACTGGAGATTGGCGAGGTTCGCGCAGGCGATCAGCAGCACAAAGCCCGCGAGGCCCAGGATCAGCCAGAGCATGGTCTGGCCGCGCGGGTCCATGCGGGACTTGGCCAGCGCCATCACGCGGAGACTCGAATCCGTGTTGTTCTCCGGATGGGCTTCCCGCAGGCGGGCGGCCACGGCGATGAGCGCAGCGTTGGCCTGGGCCAGCGTGACGCCGGGTTTCAGCCGGGCGAACACGTCGAGGTAATGGTCCCCACGGACGGTCCGTTCGGCGTCGCTGAACGCCATCGGCCGGATCACGTCAGCCGTGCTCCAGACCTCGCGTTCGCCGAACTCCGGCGGCATCACGCCGACCACGGTGACGGGCACGCCATCCAGCCGCAGCGGGCGACCCAGGATGCCGGGATCGGCGTTGAAGCGCCGCAGCCAGAAGGCGTGGTTCAACAGCACCCCATCGTTCCGTCCGGGTTGGTCCTCCTCCGGCAGGAAGGCGCGGCCGAGCTTGGGCTGGATTCCGAGCATCGGGATCAGATCGGCCGTGACCAGCACCGTGCGCAGTCGCTCGGCCGGCTGACCGGCCTCCGACAAGTTGGCCGGTCGGGAGGTGGTGGCGGCCAGGTGCGAGAAGACGGTGCTCTGCTCGCGCACGTCGAGGAAGTTGGCCGGAGAACTCGGTGAGCGCTGCGAGTGCGGCGAGGTGCGGAAGACGCGCGCCAGCCGGTCGGAATCCGGATACGGCTGCTCGGGCATCAGCAGCGAATGCAGGCCGCTGAACATCGAGGTGTTCACACCGATGCCGAGCGCCAGGGTGAGCACGGCCACGGCGGTGAAGCCGGGACTCTTCCGCAGCTGGCGGAGGGCGAATTTCAAATCGTTCATAAGGGAAGGAAGAAGGAAGAATTCAGAAAGAGTTGAGGCGGGCTCGGGCCGTGGGTTTGGGAGGTTGCTTCATTTTGTCTTCTCCCTTCCTCATTCGCTCCTCAGCGCCACCATCGGGTCCACGCGGGCGGCCCGGCGCGCGGGAATCCAGCAGGCGAGCAGAGCCACGAGCAGCAGAATCAGCGAGACGCCGGCGAAAGTGAACGGATCCGTGGCCTTCACCGAGTAAAGCTGGCTCGACAGGTAGCGCGTCAGGGCCAGCGCCCCGGCGAGCCCGATCCCGACGCCCAGCAGCGTCAGCCGCAGCCCGCCGTGGAGGATCAGGCCCAGGACGTCCGCCTTTTGCGCGCCCAGGGTCATCCGCACGCCGATCTCGCGCCGGCGCTGCGTCACCGCATACGACATCACGCCGTAGATGCCCACGACCGCGAGCAGCAGCGCGACCGCCGCAAAGCCGCCGAGCAAGATCGTGTTCAGCCGCGGCGAGGCCGTGGTTTTGGCCAGCCGTTGGTCCATCGTCAGCATCTCGTGAATTGGCTGGCCCGGGTCCACCGCAGCCACCGCCCTCCGCACCGCCGACATGAGACCGGCCGGTTCACCGGTGACACGGAGCACGAAGCTCAGGTCTCCTGCCGCGTCGTCCAGCTCCGTGCTATACGCCTCCGGCATCACGTCCCCCGCCAAACCGCCCTGCCGCACGTCGCTCACCACCCCCACCACCGTCTGCCAGCGCGCCTCCGTTCGGCTGGGATGCAGACGGAGCCGTTTGCCGACCGCGCTTTGTCCGGGGAAGTAAAGCCTCTCAAAGGACTCGTTGACGACGACCGCCCCAGCCTGCGGACGCGCTTCCTGGGAGGTGAACGCCCGCCCGCTCTTCACCGCAATGCCCATCGCGCTGAAGTAGTCGGGGGTGACGGTCGGCCTGGAGAACGGGATCACGTCGCTCCGCTTCGCCCGGCCAAAGTCAATCGGCGGCCGGCCCTCGACGTCCGCCACACCGATGCGCGCAAGCTCGGTGAGCGGCAGGGAATCGGTGGCCGCGGCGCTCTGCACACCGGGCAGCGCCTTCAACCGTTCGACAACCTGCTCGATGAAACGGGCCTTGGAGGCCCCGGACTTGCCCGCCAGGTTGGCCTGGAAGGTCAGCACACCTGCGGCGTGGAACCCGGGATTCACGTCGGTCAGCCGGGAAAAGCTCCTGATCAGCAATCCGGCGCCGATAAGCAGCACCAGCGCGAGCGCCACTTCCGACACGACCAGCACTTGCCGCAGCCGGTGGCGCTGTCCGCCGATGTCGCCGCGACCCTCCTCCTTGAGCGCGGCGTTGACGTCCGTGCGCCAGGACTGCAAGGCCGGCGCGAGCCCGAACGCCACCCCGGTGATTACCGACACCCCGAGCGTGAACCCCAGCACCCAGACATCGATGCCGATCCCGTGCATCGCCGGCAGGGTGGCACCGAGCCACTGCGCCAGCGTCCGCACACCCCAGAACGCCAGGAGCAAACCCAGCCCGCCACCGGCCACCGAAAGCAGCGTGCTTTCCGTGAGCAACTGCCGGACGACCCGCAGCCGTCCGGCACCCAATGCGGCGCGGACGGCCATTTCCCGTTGACGGGCGGCCGCGCGGGCGAGCAGCAGGTTGGCGACGTTCGCACAGGCGATGAGCAGCAGAAAGGCGACTGCACCCAGCAGCACGAGCAGCGCCCCCTTCACGTTGCCGACCACCTGCTCGTGCAGGCCGATCAACGTCAAGAGGCCACCACCGCCGCCGCCGCCACCACCTTCGCCTCCCTCGCCGCCTTCGCCTTGGGAAGCCGCGGCCGTTCCACCTGGTTGCAGGCGCTGGGCGATTGTCCGCAACTCGGCCTGCGCCTGCTGAAGCGTCACGCCGGGCTTCAGGCGGGCAATGGCCTTCAGCAGCACCAGGCCCATGCCTTCGTTCGGTCCCTGGCCTGATTGCAGGGAATCGGAGGCCGTTTCCGTCAGCGCCAAGGGGGTCCAAAGCTCGAAGGGTTCGGGATACTGAAAGCTCGCCGGCAGGATGCCCACGACGGTGTAGCTCTGGTTGTCCAACGTGATGGTCCGGCCCAGCACCGTCGGATCGCTGCCAAATCGGCGCTGCCAGAGGCCGTGCCCAAGGATGACCGCCTTGGGACCTTTGGGCATCACCTCTTCCCGGGCGAAATTGCGTCCCAGCGCGGGCTTGATCCCGAGCAGGGGGAAGAACTCCGCCGTCACGGAGCCGGCCTCGACCCGTTCCACCGATCCGGCCGCGGAGAGGGTCATGTCACTGCCGCTGTAGGCGGCGATGCCCGCCAGCGATTCGCTCTGCGCCTTGACGACCACGAACCTGGCGCTGCCGACAACGGTGCTGGCGCTGCCCGCCCCCTCCAGACGCAGCTGCACCAACTGGTCGGGCTCGGGATAAGGCAGCGGCCGGAGGAGGACCGCATTGACGACACTGAAGATGGCGGTGTTGGCCCCGATGCCGAGGGCAAGCGTGAGCACGGCCACGGCGGTGAAGCCGGGGTTCTTGAGCAGTTGGCGGAAGGCGAATTTGAGATCGTTCATGGGGATAATTCCCCGTTCTCAGTGCGGCGGCTGTGGGTTTGCGTCGCTGTGCGTGTTGGGCGTGGGGCCGGCGACGTCCGTCACGCAGGGCGTCTGCGCGATGGACAGCGAAACCCAACCTGCGAACTGCAATGGCAAAAGTCGTTTCAATGGGTTGATTGGAAGGGCCCTTGCAAGGTGTGTGCCACGGCGTCGCCGGCGTCCGCCAAGAGTGCAAAAAGTCCGATGATCGGCCAAATGGCTGACAATCTCCTTGGAATCAAAACGAGCGGGGCGAAGGAGCACGCGTTGGGTGAGGCGACTTGAAGCGGTAGCCACAGCCCGGCTCGTCCCACTCCCGGAGATCATTCATCCCGCCAATGGGACGCACCGAGGCGCTCCGTTTCACGCCAGCGGAGCCGCATCGGTTCGTTGAACGAATGGGCTGGCAGGATTGGAGGATTTCCCGGAGGAGACTCGGTGGGAAGGGCGTTCCTGGTCCCCGAGTGTCCTGAAACTCGACGCACGCCTCCCCGCCGGGTACGGCGTCGTCCGGAATCGCGTGACGACTGGCGGCGCGCTCGCCTTTCCGATTGAATGCGGCCCGCATGCAGACGGCACCGATCGGAAGAAGCTCCCTGTTGGCGACGCGAATGGCCTATGGCTGCTGGCGAATCGCCGGGGACGAGAAATCGGGCGGGGGAGAGAGTGAACGCCTGGCCCACGCCAGGAGTTCGGTGATGGCTGCGGTCGAAGCGGGGTTCACCCTGTTCGACCACGCCGATATCTACGGCGTCGGCGCCTGCGAAACTCTCTTCGGCAAGATCCTCGCCGACGTTCCGGGTTTGCGAGAACGGATCGTTCTCGCGAGCAAGTGCGGGATCCGACGTTCCAACGATCCCTCGGGCGCTCCGTATCGGTACGATTTCTCGGCCGAATACATTCTCCAATCGTGCGAACAGTCGTTGGAACGGCTCGGGGTCGAGACGATCGACCTCTACCAGTTGCACCGGCCCGACTATCTGATGGATCCCGAGGAGGTCGCCGAGGCGTTCGACACCCTGGGGCGAAGCGGCAAGGTCCGTGAATTCGGCGTCAGCAATTTTTCGCCGAGCCAGGTGCGTCTCCTGAAGCAGGCATGCCCGATGCCGCTCCTCGTCAATCAGGTCGAGATCAGCCTCGCGCGTCTGTCGCCCTTCGAGGACGGGACGCTGGATCAGTGTCTCGCCGACGGGATCACGCCGATGGCCTGGAGTCCCCTGGCGGGCGGCAAGCTGGGGGACGGCGCGCGAAAAGTCCTCGCGTCGCAGGAGGGCTATCGAACGGATTCGTTGAACAACGTGCTCGACGGGATCGCGAACCAACTGGGTGCGACGCGGACGGCGGTCGCCCTGGCCTGGCTGATGCGGCACCCCTCCGGGATCGTTCCGATCGTCGGCTCCACGGACCCGAACCGGATCCGGGCCGCGGCCGCGGCGGATACCCTGAGCTTGAGCCGGGACGACTGGTACCGGCTGATGGCGGCGGCTCGTCCCGAACCCCTGCCTTGATTCGAATCCTCCTCCTCCGCCCGCGCTCATGGATCCGAAATCCCCGTATTCACCTGGTTCACCTGCGGCGAACGGCTGGCGCATGCCGGCCGAGTGGGCGCCTCATCTCTCGACCTGGCTCACCTGGCCGCGGCCCGAAGGGATCAGCTTTCCGGACAAATACGAACCCGTTCCCGCCGTGTACGCGGCGTTCATCCGGGAGTTGGTGGCGGTCGAGGAGGTCAACGTGAACGTCTGGCACGCCGAAATGGAGGATTGGGTGCGTGGGTTGTTGAAGACCCACCAGTGTCCGCTGGAGCGGGTTCGCTTCCATCACTTCCCCGCCTACGAACCCTGGTGCCGGGATCATGGGCCCGTCTTCCTGCTCCGCGCCCTCGCCGGGAAGACCGAGCGGGCGGTGGTCGATTGGGGTTACAACGCCTGGGGCAACAAATACCCGCCCTGCGACCTCGACGACGCGGTCCCACAGCACGTGGCGCGCCTCCGGGGTCTCCCAATCTTCTCGCCCGGCATTGTCATGGAAGGCGGATCGATCGACGTGAACGGCGAAGGAACGCTGCTCACGACGGAGAGCTGCCTGCTGAATCCGAACCGCAACCCCGACCTTTCAAGGGAACAGATCGAGCAGTCCCTGCGCGATCACCTCGGCGTTCGCAGGATTCTCTGGCTCGGCGACGGCATCGCCGGGGACGACACGGATGGACACGTCGACGACCTGACGCGGTTCGTGAATCCAACGACGGTGGTGACCGTGATGGAGGACGATCCCACCGACGAAAACCACGCGCCGCTCCGCGAGAACCGGGACCGGCTCAAGTCGATGACCGACGATCAGGGACGCGCTCTGAGGGTGGTTGAACTGCCCATGCCCAGGCGCCTGGAGCACGACGGACAACGGCTACCCGCCAGCTACGCGAACTTCTACATCGCGAACGGAATCGTCGTGGTGCCGACCTATCGCGATCCACGGGACCGCGAGGCGTTGGAGATTCTTCAGCGCGAGTTCCCGGATCGCCGGGTCGTGGGACTGGATTCGACCGACCTGGTGTGGGGATTGGGATCCTTCCACTGCATTTCCCAACAGGAACCTTCGGGCTGAAACGACTCGACGCGCGGCCGCGCGTGTCCCCGTTGACGGGTCCGTCCGACCGCGGGATTCCCAGCCGCCACCGCCACCGCCACCGCCACCGCCACCGCCATGGCCCGGTATTCAAAAATCCTCGGGATCATGTCCGGGACCAGCCTGGACGGGGTCGACTGCGTCCTGACCACGTTTGACCGGCGGGGTCGACCGGCTCCGGCGCGGGTCTGGGGAATGAAGTTTCCGTCCGCGCTGCGCCGGCGCCTGATGGCCTGCGCCTCGGGTTCTGCGAATTCATGGGAGTGTGGGCAATGCCATCACGACCTGGGCCGTTTCTGCGCGCGGGTCGCTGTGCGGGGTTTGGGCGGCGACCGCGTCGATGCGGTGGGATTGCACGGACAGACGGTGTTCCACCGGGGTGGAGGTCCGAAGCCGGCCACCTGGCAGATCGGGGAACCCGCGTATCTGACGGAATCCCTGCGGGTCCCGGTGGTTTCGAACTTCCGGGCCGCCGACATGGCGGCCGGCGGGCAGGGGGCCCCGCTGGCGACGCTCTTTCACGTGCGTGTGTTCGGGGTGCCCGGGCAGCACGTGTGCGTTCAGAATCTCGGAGGGATCGGCAACGTCACATCGATCGACTGGACACGTGGCGGCGTTCCGGAAGTTCGCTCCTTCGATACCGGGCCTGGGAACATGCTGATCGACGGGGCTGTCCGGCGGCTGTCGCGCGAACGACTCACGGTGGACCGTGGCGGTCGATGGGCCGCGAAGGGGTCCGTTCATGAGCCCTTGGTCGCGCGGTGGCTTCGGGATCCCTACTTCCACCAACCGCCTCCGAAGAGCACGGGGCGCGAACAATTCGGCGAGGCCTATCTCGATCGCTGTTGGGTGGCGATGGATCGCGAGGGCCTGAACGCAGCCGATCGGGTGTCGACCCTGACCGAACTGACCGTGCGCTCGGTGGCCTTGAATCTTCGGCTTCACCTGCCGGGGCTTCCCGCGAGAGTGGTCGTTTGCGGGGGGGGCGTGCGGAATGCGGAATTGATGTGTCGACTCACGGTGCGTCTGGCGTTGGAAGGTGTGCCCGCGGAGGTCGCCGCGTGCGACACGCTCGGGTGGCCCGCGGAGGCTGTCGAAGGCGGAGCGTTCGCGTTGCTGGCGCGGGAGCGACTTCTCGGGAGGCCGGGAAATCTCCCGGCGACCACGGGGGCGCGTCGCGAAGTGCTTTGCGGGCAGATCACAGCGCCCTGAGCCGGTTGGTTGGCGCACCGGGCGCCTTCGGTGTTCCTGTCGGGTTTTTTCTTGCGAGCGATCGGAACGCGCCCAGGGTCGGACACGTTCCCTTAAGACCTCATTCCTTTCCTACGGGACCATTCCCCTATGCTGAAGCGCGAGTTGGCGGAGAAACTGATCTACGGCCACGAATTCGCCGGCCGGTTCACCCAGGATTCGCCGGTTCTGCCGGACGTCTGGATCGTGTTTGGCGAGGCGCCGGGCCGGCGCCATGACCTCCTGCTGACTCCGTTCATCGGCACGGGCGCCCAATCTGGAACCGCGGGTCAGCTGAGCCAGGCGTTGCGGGAACGTCTGCGCCGAGAAGCCGGAACCGCTGTGTGGAGGCGGCTGCACGGGGAGGGGCGCCCGGCGGCGCAGATCGCTTACAACCAGTCGACGGTGGCCGCGAGGCTGACGTTCGGGGAGTTGGTTCGCGTGGTGCTTCCCCTGTCCCGCTGGTGGACGGACCGAATCGTCCGGCCCGGCTTCTCGGATCAGCTTGCCGCGCTTTCAACACCCAGAGGGCAATTGGCGGTGGCCGGAGCACTCGCCCATCCCGAGGGGCTCCGGTCGCGCTCCCGCGGATCCGATTCCCCGGCATGGCTGACCTTGGACGTGGCCTGGATGGTCCGGGTCATCGGCACCCTGGGACTGGCCGAAGAGGTTGCCCGCGGGAGTCGTGAGACCGCGGGGACAGCGGACGCGAAACGAATGGAATCGGTCTGGCCGACGGATCTGCGCGACGCACCTGGCCGCCAGGGCGAATCTCCGGACCTGCGGGCTCGACGCCTGGCGTATTGCCGGCGGATCGTGGCCAAGGTGGGTGAACTGATGAAGGGCCTGATCCCGGTCGATGAGTCCGTCCACGCGGCGGTGTATTCGGTGAGCCGCAATCGAAGGGCTGGAACGACCGTGTGGCGTTCGAGGGCGGCCGTGAAGGCGGACGCCGTGTCGCGCGTTTTCGACGTCACCTGCGGCGACCTGAGTTGGGCCGTGATCGACAGCGGGATCGATGCCCGGCACCCGGCGTTCCGCAAGCGCTACATGAACCGCGAAAAGAACCGGTCCCTGCCCGAGCCCCTTCCGAAAAGCGTCGCCGAGATTGCCTCGGACTCCGACACCGCGGCGATCCATGTGGCGTGGGTTGCGGACAACAAGGATCGCGCCGCCGGTCGTCGCGGGAATTGGTCCGATCGAAGCCGGGTCGTGGCCACCTACGATTTCACGATCATCCGACACCTCCTGGCGGGGGTGGATGGTGCGGAAGAGGACTCGGAAGCCAGCGACTCGCCCGCTGAGGCTGGAACGCTCTCGGACGGGGTGAAAGGCCGGTTGGCGCGGGTCCATAGGCGTCTCGAGAGGAAGCACGCCTCCGGTCTCACCTCCGAGCTGAGGACCGCGTTGAACAGCGGGCGTGAATTGGATTGGGCCCTGCTCGAGCCCTTCCTGCGGGTGCCCCACGACGCGGACTACGAAGTGCCGGTCCATGAACACGGCACCCATGTGGCCGGGATCCTGGGTGGCGATTGGCGGAAGGCGGACGAAGAGGACAGGTACCCGGCCTTGGGGGATCTCGTGGGGCTTTGTCCGGATATCGCGCTATACGACCTCCGGGTGTTGGATGAAAACGGGGAAGGGGACGAGTTCAATGTGATGGCCGCGCTGCAATTCGTGCGCAGCCTCAACGCCCACCGGGACTACCGCGTGATTCATGGCGTGAACCTGAGCCTGTCGATTCCGCACGATGTGGCGAACTACGCCTGCGGACGGACTCCGGTGTGCGAGGAATGCGAGCGGTTGGTCGGATCAGGCCTCGTGGTCGTCGCCGCCGCAGGCAACGATGGGTATCTCCAGTACATGACCGCCAAGGGCCTGCTCGACGGGTATCGGAGCATCAGCATCACCGACCCCGGCAACGCGGAGGGCGTCATCACGGTGGGCTCCACGCACCGCGACCAACCGCACACCTACGGCGTCTCCTATTTTTCGAGCCGAGGTCCGACGGGCGACGGCCGGGTGAAGCCGGACCTGGTCGCGCCCGGCGAAAAGATCGACGGCCCGGTTCCCCACCGCGAGGCGCAGCGGAAGGACGGGACCAGCATGGCGGCGCCCCACGTGAGCGGGGCCGCCGCGTTGTTGATCGCCCGTCACCGGGAGCTGGCCGGGCAACCGCGACGCATCAAGGAAATCCTCTGTCGCACCGCCACGGACCTTGGCCGGGAACGCTACTTCCAGGGCTCCGGAATGCTCGACGTCCTGCGAGCCCTCCAATCGGTGTAAACTCCCCATGATCTTCACCCTCGAAGCCCTGAAAGCTGCGTACGGCGACGCCCTACTCCTTCACTTTGGACCGACCAAGGCGCCGAACCTCGCGATCATCGACGGAGGTCCGAGCGGCATCTACCAGTCGGTCCTGAAGCCCAGGCTCGCCGAGCTGATGAAGAACAAGAAGCGGTTGAAGTCCGGGCGCCTTCCGATCCGTCTCGTCATGGTCAGCCATATCGATGACGACCACGTGAACGGAATCCTCGCGATGGCCAACGAACTGGCCGATAGCCCCGGGAAACAGCCCTACCGGATCGAATCCCTCTGGCACAACAGCTTCGACGATCTGCTCGGCAATTCGGGCGAGGAACTCGCCGCATCGCTCGCAACCGCCGTCCGGCAGGTCCTCGTGTCGGGCAAACTCCCCGCGGGGTCGCCCCTGCGCGAAGTCCACACGGGGCTGGTGATTGCCAGCGTGAAGCAGGGGCGCGAACTCCGCCAAGCCGCGACCCGGCTGGGCTGGGACATCAACAAGGAATTCGGCGGCAAGCTGGTCCGGGCGGGGAAAAAGGGCACCCCGCCCATTCCAATGGACCCGAAAGGCGGGATGACCCTGCGCGTGCTTGGTCCCCAGGAAGCCCGGCTCAATGCCCTCCGGAAGGAGTGGGACAAACAACTCAATAAAATGGGTCTCGCCCGGAATGCCGCGCAGGCGGCGGAGTACGCGGACCGTTCCGTGTTCAATCTTTCGAGCCTCGTTGTCCTGGCGGAGGCTCCCGGATCGGACGGAGGAAAAACGCGCCGGATGTTGCTGACGGGTGACGCCCGGGGGGACCACGTTCTCGACGGTCTGAAAGCGGCGGGCCTTCTCAAAGGAGGGAAATGCCACGTCGATCTGCTGAAGCTTCCGCATCACGGGAGCAACCGGAACCTGGAGCCCGAATTCTTCGCCGCCGTCACGGCCGATCATTACATCGTCTCGAGCAACGGGGAGAAATTCGACAACCCGGACCGAGAGACCCTCGATTGGCTCGTGGCGGCGCGGCAGGGCGGTGGTCCGTTCACCATCCACCTGACGTATCCGGTCGAGGAGTTCCAGTTCAAGAAACGCAAGACCATCCGGAAGGAGCTGAAGGCACTCATTGATGCGGGCGAGAACACGGGAGCTTACCGGGTGATCTGCCGTGAACCCGGCGCCCCGTCCGTCCGGGTGGATCTCGGTGACCCGCTGACGGAATAGGCGGCAGATGGGGTCTTCGCGACCGGGCTCCGGGCTTGCTGCCCCGGCGACGTGCGCTAACCTCGCCGCCCGGCGGCTTCGCGGCCGTCGGATCCTGGCCCGGGCAATCTCCCCGGACCTCATTTTTGAACGTCTATGGCACTCGAATTGCGTGTTCCCCAGGTCGGTGAATCCATCACGGAAGTTCAACTCGGGGAATGGCTTAAGCCGGAGGGACAACCTTTTCGGCGGGATGAGCCCGTGGTCCTCATCGAGTCCGAGAAGGCCACGGTCGAACTTCCCGCGCCTGCCGACGGCGTCGTCACCCAGATCCTCAAGAAGCGAGGCGAAACCGCGAAGGTTGGCGAGGTGATCGGTTTGTTTGCACCGGGGGCCGGGGCTGTCGTTCCCCCCACGG
>JBFWOK010000122.1:0-22135 GCA_050250555.1 Limisphaerales bacterium | reverse complement strand
CTGGAGGATGAGGTTCCGTTGAGTGAGGAGATCGGGTTGCATGCGCGGACACGATGGCTAGCGGCTAGGCATTTCCGAGCAAAAAAGGGCGCATTTCTCAAGACCGTCAGAAATCCGTCATGCACCCCGGTTTGGTCGACGCCTCCCTGGCAGATCAGTGCGCAATTCCCGATGAACGCGGCGCATGGGTAGCATCAACGAGTTGCGACTCGCGCGTTGGATCCATGAACCCGAGAGGCATCACACGGAGGCACGGAGGCACGGAGGCGGAACGAATCCATCCTCAAATCTCCGTGTCTCGGTGCCTCCGTGAGAGAATCTCGGTTTATGGAGAACCGGGCCCAAACCACGCTAACCCTTTTCCGGCATCAACACCGAAATCGGACGGCGGTCAAAGCGGCGATAGATGGAGAAATCGGAGTCCAACGTGAAAACGAGGCTCTCCTCGTAGAGCTCCGACAACCTGACAAGCGAGGCATCGGCGAGCGACATCGGCACATTGCGATAGCGACGCAGCAGACGACGCAGCGCGCCAACTTCCTCTTCCAATTGGAATGGCACAAGGATCAGGCGCTTCTCCACCAATTCAAGCACCTCATCGGCGGCGATTCGTGCCCTGCGCAACAAGTGGACCGTTTCGCCCAGGACGGCCTCGGAAGTCAGCCAGCCCGGTGCCAGGCGACCCGCCTGCGAGCGAACCCAGTCGTGCTCGGCCGCGTCACGGTCGAAGTAGGCGACCAGCGGCCCGGTGTCCACGATGATCGAGGTCTTCATCCGCCGTAACCTTTCAAGTGGCGCTTGTGCGTGGCCAGGTCACGAACCCCGCTGCGGCCAGCGCCACATTTGGATTTCGCCAGTTCGTGAAAGGAAGGCTCCTTGCCCGAGTCGCTTCGCAGGCCGCGTTCGATGAACTCCCGCACCAACGCGGATTTCGGCTTCTGGTGGGCCTTTGCCTGATCCTCCAAGCGAGCGGCGAGGGCGGTCGGCAACTTCAATGAAATGGTCGTCATGGCGGCACGGTATTACCCCCATGCCATAGGGGCAATACCCGGGTCTCGGCCATGAGCCAGGTTCCGCGCGAGGCTTTCCTCGGACGCGCCGGTGGGTTCGCGATCATCCGCCGAGGTAGGCGGACCGGACCTGGGGGTTGGCGCGGAGGGCGCGTGAGGTGTCGGCCAGCGTGATGCGTCCGGTTTCCAGGACGTACCCGCGGTGGGCGACTTCGAGGGCGAGGTTCGCGTTCTGTTCGACGAGGAGGACGGTGATGCCCCGCTCGCGGTTGATCTCGGAGATCTTGGCGAAGATGGCCTTCACGAGGAGGGGGGCGATTCCGAGGGAAGGTTCGTCGAGCATGAGGAACCTGGGTTGACCCATGAGGGCGCGGCCGATGGCGAGCATCTGTTGTTCGCCGCCCGAGAGGGTGCCCGCGATCTGGCGTTGGCGCTCCTGGAGTCGGGGGAAGAGCGTGAAGACGTAGTCCAGTTCCCGGGCGATGGCGGCGGGATCGCGCTGGAGGTAGGCGCCCATTCGCAGGTTCTCGAGGACTGTGAGATTGGCGAACACCATGCGGCCTTCGGGGACGTGGCCGAGGCCGAGGCGCACGATTTCGTGGGCGGGGAGATTGGCGATGGGATGGCCGTCGAAGACGATGGTGCCGCTTCGCGCGCCGACGAGTCCGGAGACGGTGCGGAGGGTGGTGGTTTTTCCGGCGCCATTGCCTCCGATGAGCGTGACGACCTCCCCGGGCGCGACCGACAGCGAGATGCCGTGGAGCACGTTGATCGCGCCGTAATTGACGTGGAGATCCCTGATCTCGAGGAGGCTCACGGCTCGAGGGCGTGATCTTCGCCGAGATAGGCTTCGATCACCTTGGGATTGCGACGGATCTCCTCGGGGGTGCCTTCGGCGATTTTCACGCCGTAGTCGAGGACGGCGATTCGCTCACAAAGGTTCATGACCAGCTGCATGTCGTGTTCGACGAGCAGCACGGCGAGCCGGAACTTATCCCGGATCGAGCGGATCAGGGAGGCGAGTTCGGCTTTCTCGGTCGGGTTCATTCCGGCGGCCGGTTCGTCGAGGAGGAGGAGTCGGGGTTGGGTGGCGAGGGCGCGGACGATTTCGAGCCGGCGCTGATCGCCGTAGGGGAGGCTGGTGGCCTGGACCTCGCGGACCTCGTCGAGGCCGAAGACGGCGAGGAGTTCGATGATCCTTCGGGCGACGTCCGCCTCGGATTCGAGGAAGGACCGTCCGCGCCACAGGGCCTGTCGGATGCCGTGCGGGTGGTGGAGGGTCATGGCGACGCGGACGTTGTCGAAGACCGACAGGCTGGGGAAGAGCCGGATGTTCTGGAACGTGCGGGCGACGCCGCGAGCGGCGAGGTGGTGGGGGCGGAGGGAGGCGGTGGGTTCCTGGTTGAACGAGATGCGGCCCTCGGTGGGCTGGTAGACGCCCGTGATCAGGTTGAACGCCGTCGTCTTGCCGGCGCCGTTGGGGCCGATGAGGCCGAACAAAGCGTCCGGGGGAAGGGACAGGCTGACCTCGGACACGGCGGTGAGGCCGCCGAAGCGGAGCGTCACCTGGTCGAGTTCGAGGATGGGAGGCATCGCGGGCGGGTGGAGGGATGTCGGTCAGGCGCGGGCCTTGCGGGGGCCGACGAAGGTGAAGAGGCCCTGCGGCCGGGTGATCATGAGGACGATGATGAGGAGCGAGTAGAGGATCATGCGGTAGTCGGAGAATCCGCGAAGCACCTCGGGGAGCACGGTGAGGAGGATGGCGGCGACCACGACACCGGCGGTGCGCCCCATGCCGCCGAGGATGACCATGACGACGACCTCGATGCTCCGCATGAAGTCGAACCCGGTGGGGCTGAGGAAGACTTTGTGATGGGCGTAGAGGCCGCCGGCGATTCCGGCGAAGAAGGCGCCGATGGAGAACGCCGTGACCTTGTATCGGATCGGGTTCACGCCCATGGCGCCGGCGGCGATTTCATCGTCGTGAACGGCGAGGAACCCGCGGCCGTAGGTGGAATTCACGAGAGAGGCGACGACGTAGACGGTGACGGCGGCGAGGCTCCAGGCCCAGAGGAAGGTGGTGTGATTGGGGATGCCTTTGAGGCCGCTGGCGGCGCCGGCGGGTTCGAACGTCTGGAAGAAGACGCGGATGATTTCGCCGAAGCCGAGGGTGACGATGGCGAGGTAGTCCCCGCGGAGGCGGAACGAGGGGATGCCGACGGCGACACCGGCGAGGGCGGCGAGGGCGCCGCCGGCGATCAGGGCGAGGGCGAAGACGGCGGGGACGAGCGCGGGGGGGAGTCCGGCGCGGCCGGCGGCGATGGTGAGCATGGCGGACACGTAGCCGCCGACGGCCATGAAACCGCAGTGACCGAGGCTGAACTGGCCGGTGTGGCCGTTGATGAGGTTGAGACTGACGGCGAGGACGATGTTGATCGCGATGTCGATGGAGATGCCGAGGTAGTAGCGGTTGAACGATCCGCTTGCGGCCTGGAGGAGGGCGATGAGGAGGAAGGCGGCGAGCAGCCACCTTTTGGCGCCGGATTGGAGGATCGTCCGCATCGGTCAGACCTTCTCGATTTGAGCGCGGCCGAGGAGGCCGGCGGGGCGGAAGAGGAGGATGAGGATGAGGGCGGCGAACGCGATGCCGTCGCGGTAGTTCGAGAGGCCCTGGACGCCGCCGGCGAGGGTTTCGACGACGCCGAGGACGAGGCCGCCGAGGGCGGCGCCCGGCAGGTTGCCGATGCCGCCGACGACGGCGGCGACGAACGCCTTGAGGCCGGTTTGGACGCCCATGAGGGGTTCGATCTTGGTGTACGTCATGGCGAACAGGATGCCGCCGGCGCCGGCGAGGGCGGAGCCGAGGCCGAACGTGAAGGAGATGATGCGGTTGATGTTGACCCCCATGAGGGCGGCGGCCTGCTGGTTGAAGGCGACGGCGCGCATGGCGGTGCCGACGCGGGTGCGTTGGACGACGAAGGAGAGCGCGCCGAGGAGGATGGCGGTGAGGAGGATGACGACCAGCTGGTTGGTGTTCACGGTGAGCCCGCCGAGATGGAGCGTTCGGTTGGCGAGCAGTTCGGGAAACGTGCGGGGGGAAGCGCCGAAGACGAGCCGGTGCTGGCAGGTGAATTCGATGAAGAGCGAAACGCCGATGGCGGTGATCAGCACGGTGAGGCGGGGGCGGTTGCGCAGGGGCCGGTAGGCGAGGTGCTCGATGGAAATGCCGAGGCCGGCGCAGATGGCCATGACGGCGACGAGGACCACGAGGGCGCCGGCGATGGAACCGGGTGGGAACACCCGCGCCACCTGGGGCGCGAGGTAGTACCCCGCGAACGCGCCGAGCATGAAAACGTCGCCGTGGGCGAAATTGATGAAGCGAAGCACCCCGTAGACCATCGTGTACCCGAGGGCGATCAGGGCGTAGATGGCGCCCAGGGAAATCCCGTTGAGGAGTTGCTGAAGGAACTCACTCATCAGGACTTCGTGAATGGAGCCGAGACATTCCGGGGCGGTGTCGCGCGGCGCGGCGGGAGAATCAGGGCGTGACCGTTTCCAGGTATTTGAACTTCCCGCCTTCGACCTGGAGGATCACGGCGGCTTTCGACGCGTCGCGGTTCGGGTCGATGGTGATCCGCCCGGTGACCGCGTCGAAGTCCTTCAGGGTGGCGAGCGCGTCGCGGATCTTCGTCGCCTCGGTCGAGTTCGCGCGGCGGATGGCGTCGGCGAGGATCATCGCTGAATCGTATCCGAGGGCCGCCATCGCGTCGGGAGCGGCGCCGTAGCGCTTCTTGTAGGCTTCGACAAAACGGCGGCTCTTATCGGTGCCGACGTCGGGATGGTAGTGGGTTGAGAAATGCTGGCCTTCGACTGCGTCGCGGCCGATCTCGATCAGTTTGTCGGATTCCCAGCCGTCGCCGCCGAAGAGCGGCACGGTGAGACCGAGTTGCTTGGCCTGGATGCAAATCAGGGCGACGTCCGTGTAGTAGCCCGGGACGAAGACCGCCTCGGGTTGGGTTCCCTTGATGGCGGTGAGCTGGGCCTTGAAGTCCGTGTCACCTCCGTTGAAGTCGAATTCGGCGACGATTTTCCCGCCGTTGGCGAGGTGGCGTTCCTTGAAGAACTTGGCCAGGCCCTTGCTGTAGTCGCTCTTCACGTCGGTGAAGACGGCGACGTTCTTCACTTTCAGGGTCTTTTTCGCGAAGTCCGCCATGACCGTGCCCTGGAACGGGTCGATGAAACAGACGCGGAAGATGAAGTCGCCGGTCCGGGTGACGTCCGGATTCGTGGACGACGGCGAGATCATGGGAATGCCGGCGTTCTGGCAGACGGGGGCAGCCTCGAGGGAACGGGAGGATGCGACTTCGCCGAGGATGGCGACGACGCCGTCGCGGGCGATGAGTTTGTTGACGACCGTCTGGGATTCGCCGGCCTTCGACTGGTTGTCCTCGGTGATGAGCTCGATCGATTTGCCGAGCAGTCCGCCGGCCGCTTTGAGTTCGTCGATGGCGAGGGCGGTGCCGTTGTGGGAGGACTGGCCGAACGTGGCCTCCTTGCCCGTCAGGGAGGCGTATTCACCGATCTTGATGACATTCGAGTCCGCGGAGGGACCGCAGCCGGTCGCGAGCAGGGCCAGTCCCGCGAGGGAGGCGCAGGCCCATCGGGTGAGTATCGGGTTCATGCTGGGAGGGGATGGGATGGGGCGGAATTGCCGCGTACGGAGCGGCAACGTAGGAGATGCGGAACGCCCTTTCAATCGAAACGCCATTCAAACACCTCGAGAATGCCGGCCCGCCGATCCGTCCACGGTGCGAGCCCCTTTCCTCCCTCCGCCGGAATCCACTGGATTCGGCGGGCGAGCGGGCCCAGGTCGCGCTCGGCGCGCGCGAGCAGGATCCAGTGGGAGGGTTCCTTGCCCAGCGCGGGGTCCTCATTCGAGTCGTCCGCGGATCGGCAAACGATCCCGGCATCCCGCGCGAGCGAGTCGAAGACCGGTTCGAGGTTCAGATAGCGGTTGGAGATGTGGGCGAGCAGCCACCCGCCCGGGCGGAGTTTGAGGAGGTAGAGCTGAAGCGCCTCGCGCGTGAGCAGGTGAACCGGGATGGCGTCCGAGCTGAAGGCGTCCAGAACCAGGAGATCGAAGGCGGCATCCGGTTGTTCCCGGAGCCGGAGACGCGCGTCGCCTTCCACGACTTCCAAGGAGTCCGCTTTCGCATCGTCAAGGAAGGTGAACCAGCGCGGATCCCGGGCGACACGGATGACGGCGGGATCGATCTCGAAGAATGTCCAGCGTTCACCCGGCCGGGCGTAGGCGGCCATGGAACCGGCTCCGAGTCCGATGACCCCGACGCGGGCGGGCTCGGTCTCCGAACCGGCGCGGACCGCGTGGGAGGACCGGAATGCCTCGAAGACCGATCCGAGAGGGCCGTGGCGGTGGTAGTACGCGAGGGGTTCACTCCGGCGTTCCGGGTCCTGGAACTGCCGGCCGTGGATGGTGTTTCCGTGGACGATCTGATGGGAACGGGCGACGGGATTCCGGGTCACGCGGGTGATCCCGAAGAAATTGCGTTCCGCGAAGACGGTCGAGGACCAGAGTCCCTGGAGCCAGAGGCCGACGCCGAACACCGCCGCGACGGCGAGGGCGAGGCGCCGTGGACGATCCAGGAGCGCGCAGCACGCGACGGCGGGCGGTCCGAAGACGAGTGCGTCGCGAAGCCGGGGTGACTCGGCGAGGAAGAAGCCGGCGACGACGCCGAGGGCCGCCATGGCCGCGGCGATGACGGAGGCCGTGGCGAGGGCCCGCAGCCATCGGGCGGCGGGCGGGGTTGGGGGCGATATTTGGGTGGGGCGCGGGTTGCGGGATGGGCGCGCGGGAAGGGCGAGGCAGGCGAGGGCGATGGCCAGGGGGTATTCGGCGACGGTGGAGAAGATGCGCGGAGCGATCAGGGCGGTGAAAGCGCCGCCGAGGACGCCCCCGACGGCCATGGCCAGGTAGAAGCCGGTCAGGTGGCGCGCGGGGGGGCGGATCGCGACGAGGCGCCCGTGGCAGACGACGCCGGCGAGAAAGAGGAACGCCAGGTGAAGGGTCATGAGGACGGTCACCGGCTGGGTGGCGCGGCTGAGGATCACGTAGACGAGCGCGGCGGCCAGGAATGGGAGCGCCCGGTTGGCGGCCGCCACGGTGGATGCGCCACGACGCGCGAACGCGACGATGAAGGTGCCGAGGTAGAGCGCGAGGGGAACGACCCAGAGCAGGGGGACGCTCGCGACGTCGGTGGTGAGGAACAGGGTGCAGCCCTGAAGGAGACTCGCGGGGACGGCGCCGAGGCCGATCCAGGCTAAGACGACGGCGGGGCGGGTTGTCGCACCGGTGCCGTCGGGTTCCGTCGAGGGCGCGGGGACGGTGGATGGAGGACTGGCCTGACCGTGGGGGCGACGCTTGGGGGAGCGGGTCTGGATGACGGCCGTGGCGAGGACCAGGAATCCCCAGGCGAGGAGGGCTAGGGTCCAGAAGCGCGCCTGGCGATCGATGTCGAGGAACGGTTCGATGACGACGGGGTAGGCGAGCAGGGCGCCCAGGCTGCCGGCGTTGCTCGCCGAGTAGAGGAAGTAGGGTTCCTGCGAATCGCCCGTGGCGCGGGCGTACCAGCGTTGGAGGAGGGGGCTGCCGAGGGCAAGGGCGAGGCAGGGAAGGGCGACCTGAGCGGTCAGGCGTCCGAGGAGCCAGGTCAGCGGGCGTTCGGGAGGCGTGTCGGGAAGGTCCGCGAATTGGGGTGGGAGCGTGAAGGCGGCGAGGGTGATGACGGCGACGAACAGGACGGCCTGCGCCGTGGGGGAGGCGCGACGGGCGAGTCCGTGGGCGGCGGCGTAGCCGCCGAGGACGACGGCCTGGAAGAACACCATGGAGGTGTTCCAGACGGCGGGGGTGCCGCCGAGGATGGGGAGAGCCGCCCGCGCCGCGAGGGGTTGGACGGCGAAGAGCAGTCCGGCGCCAAGGGCCAGGGTCAGGGCGAAGAGAACGGGCACCAGCGTCGCCGGGGCGCCGGGGCGCTGGTCACTTGCTGAACTCGGCGATCCGGCGGCCATCGTCGTTCTCGAATCGGGCGCCGGTCGGGGAGGTCAACAGGCGGGTCGAGCCGGTCAGCACTTCGGTGAAGGTCTTCTCCAGTTGCATGGCCGGCTCGGGGCCCGCCATCCGGGTCATTCCCAGACCCGCGGGGGGCCAAGTCAGGCTTCCGTTCTCGCCGAGGCTGAACCCTCCGAAGTAACGGTTCACGGCCGATCGGCCGGAGACCCGGCCTGTCTCGTCAAAGCGCAGGCTGATCGGGAACGCGGTCGTGTCGACCTGGGTGCCGTCAACGATCAGATGCGTGAGCCGGAACTCGGTATCCCGGAGGGCGGCGAGCGAACCTTGGGTGGCGGGCTGGAACGACATCTTCGGGGGGCGAGTTCCGCAGCCGGGGCCGGAGAGTGTGGCGAATCCGAGGGCGACGGCCGCGATCGCAATAACCGCGAATGGCGACTGTGGGGAGGGGATTGGGTTCATGGGAAGCATCGACGGGTTGCGACTCGCGCGTTGGATCCATGAACGGCGGAGGATTCCACCACGAAGACACGAAGATCACGAAGAGGACGGGTGGATTGGATACCCTCTATTCGCTCGGTCTTCGTGTCCTTCGTGCGCTTCGTGGTTAGTTGCCGGATCATGGGTATCGGCGGGGGGGGATCAGCCTGCGTCGGGATACGAGCCGAGGATCTTGACGAAGCTGCAGTGCTTCGAGAGTTCGGCGAGCGCGCGGGCGACCGGGGGATCCTCGTGGTGTCCCTGGACGTCGACAAAGAAGAAATAGGCCCAGGCCTTGCGTTTGCTGGGGCGCGATTCGATGCGCGTCATGTTGAGCTTGTTGCGCGAGAGCGGGGCGATGGCGCGGTGGAGGGAACCGACGGCATCGACGACGCTGAAGACGAAGCTGGTGCGGTCGCGGCCCGTGGGTGGACCGCATTGGCGGCCGAGGACGAGGAATCGGGTGGCGTTGGTGGTGTTGTCCTGGATGTCCGCGTCGAGGATTCGGAGTCCGTAGCGTTCGGCGGCGAGGGAACTGGCGATCGCGCCGGCGTGACGGTGGCGCGCGGCGAGTTCGGCGGCGCGGGTGGTGGACGACGCCTCGATGATTTCGGCGGCGGGCAGGTGGACCTGGACCCACTGTCGGCACTGGGCGAGGGCCTGGGGATGGGAGTAGAGGCGTTTGACCTGGTCGCGCCGCGAGAGCTTTCCGAGGAGGCAGTGTTGGATGGGCAGGATGATCTGGGCGACGATCTTCAGCTCGCTGTCGATGAACATGTCGAGCGTGTGATTGACGACTCCCTCGGTGGAGTTCTCGACCGGCACGACGCCGTAGTCCGCGCGGTTCTTGGCGACCTCGGTGAACACGTCGCCGATCGTCTTCATCGGGGAGTATTCGAGGCTGGATCCGAACCGGCGGATGGCGGCCTGATGGGTGAAGGTCGCCTCGGGTCCGAAGTAGGCGATCGACATCGGTTTTTCCAGGGCGAGCGCGCTGGACATGATCTCCCGGTAGATATGGCGGAGGGAGTCGTCGGTGATCGGGCCTTCGTTGAGTTTGCAGATTCTCTGGAGGACCGTGCGTTCCCGGTTGGGCACGTAGATCTCCTGGCCCGCCGCCATCTTGATTTCGCCGATCTCCAGGACATGGCGCGTCCGTTCGTTGAGCAGTCGGACGATCTTCTCGTCGCAGGAGTCAATGGCCTGGCGCAGTTCCGCGAGGGTCATAGGGTCATAGGGTCATGGGGTCATGGGGTCATGGGGCTGGGACGGCACGGGGTCGCGGTCTCACGCGGAGTAGTCGAGGTAGACGGTCCGGCTGCGGGTGTAGAAATCGAGGGCGGCGAGTCCCTGTTCCCGGAAGCTGTCGGTGCTGCTGCCTTTGACGCCGCCGAAGGGCGCCTGGAGGGCGAGCCCCGTGCTGATCTGGTTGACCTTCACGACGCCCGCCTGGATGCGGTCGACGTAGCGCAGGGCCTTGGCGAAGTCCCGGGTGACGACGCTGGCGCTCAGTCCGAATTCGACCTCATTGGCGACCGCGATCGCCTGTTCGAAGTCGTCGACGGCGAGCACGCCGACGACGGGGCCGAACACCTCCTCGCAGGCGATGCGGGATCCGGGTTTCACGTCGGCGAGCACGGTGGGTTCCATGAACCAGCCGTGGGCGTGGGGACCGTCCGCGAGGCGGTGGCCGCCCGAGACGAGTCGGGCGCCGTCGGAGGTGGCGATTCCGACGTAGTCGACGTTGGTGGCCAACTGGGACTCGCTGACGGCGGGTCCCATGGTGACGCCTTCCGAGAGACCGTTGCCGACCCGGATGGCTTTGGCTTTGGCGATCAGTTTCTCCGTGAAGGGCTCGAGGACGCCGCGTTCGACGATGACGCGGCTGGTTGCGGTGCAGGCCTGGCCGGTGAGACCGAAGCCCGCGATGGCGACGAGCCGCGCGGCGAGATCGAGGTCGGCGTCGGCGAGGACGATCGTGGGATTCTTGCCGCCCATCTCCATCTGCGACCTCACCCTGCGGGGCGCGACGGCGGTGTAGAGGCGGGTCCCGACGGACTGAGAGCCGGTGAAGCTGACGGCGGCGACGGAGCGATGCGCGGCGAGTTCGTCGCCGAAGGACTGGCCCGGGCCGGTGACGACGTTGAGGACCCCTCGTGGAAGGCCGGCTTCGGCGAGCGCCTTCGCCAATTCGAGCGCGAGCGCGGGTGTCGCGCTCGCCGGCTTGAGCACGACGGAGTTGCCGCAGAGGAGGGCGGGCGCCGTTTTCCAGGCGGGAATGGCGACGGGAAAATTCCAGGGAGTGATGAGGGCGACGACGCCGAGGGGATCGCGCCGGGTGAACAGGAGGTTGCCCGGGAGGTCGTGGGGCAGGGTCTGGCCGCCGAGGGTGTAGCTCACGCCGCCATAGAACCGGAAGATGTCGATGGCGCGTTGGACCTCTCCGGTGGCTTCGGCGAGGGTCTTGCCCTCCTCGCGGGTGAGGAGTTCGGCGAGGGCCGCCTTCCGAGTCGCAAGGATCTGGGATGTCTGGCTGAGGATGCGGCCGCGGGCGACGGGGGTCATGGCGGCCCAGGCGGGGAAGGCGGTCGCGGCGGCGTCGAAGGCCTGGCGCATTTCGGCCGGACCGGCGGAAGGATACGTCGCGACCTGTTCGCGGGTATCGGCGGGGTTGACCGTGGCGAATGTCTGTCGGGACGCGGCGTCGACCCAGTCGCCGCCGATGAAGAGTTGGTAGGACTGCATGTGCGTGGACCGGAGGACCGGGTGGCGGAGGTTAGGCGAAGGGGATGGGGGAAGTCGTTCCCAAAAAATTCATGGCGGAAGCGTCGGGATGCGATCAGAGGCCGCCGAAGCGACGATGGCGCCGGGTGTATTCCTCGAGGGCGGCGTGGAGCTGGGGTTTACGGAATTCGGGCCAGAGCGTGTCGGTCACGACGAACTCGGCGTAGGAGATCTGCCAGAGGAGGAAGTTGCTGACGCGGAGTTCGCCGCTGGTGCGGATCAGGAGGTCGGGATCCGGCCAGTGGCGGGTGTAGAGGTGCTCGGCGACGGTGCGCTCGTTGATTTCGGCGGGGTCGATCCGGCCGGCTTTGGCGAGGGCCGCGATTTCACGGACGGCGTCGACGATCTCGGTGCGTCCGCCGTAGCTGAGGCAGAGGATCAGGGTGAGGCCGTTGTTCTTGGCGAGGGCGGCTTTGGATTTGCGGAGCTGTTCCTGGACGAACTCGGGGAGGCGCCAGATCTGGCCGATGGCTTCGAGGCGCACGTTGTTGCGGTTGAGTTCGCCGATCTCGTTCTTGAGGTACCGGGCGAGGTACTTCATGAGGGTGTCGACCTCGTCCTTGGGGCGATTCCAGTTCTCGACCGAGAAGGCGTAGAGGCTCAGGTAACGGATTCCGATCTCGCCGGCGGCTCGGACGAGGGCGCGGACGGATTCGGCGCCCTGGCGGTGTCCCTCGATGCGGGGAAGTCCCCGCTGGCGGGCCCACCGGCCGTTGCCGTCCATGATGACGGCGATGTGCTGCGGCAGGCTGGCGCGGGCTTCCTGGCTCAGTTGGGGACTCGGGGTGCTCACGGCGACGGCGGGCACGGGGCGGGGGCGGGGCGGGGGCCGTGTCAGACGGGGATGGTTTGTTCTCGGGCGGGGCCGACGCTGGCGATGATGAGCCGGGCCCCGGTCATCTGGGCGATGCTGAGGAGGTAGTGCCGGCAATTGTCGGGGAGTTCCTCCCAGCGGGTGGCGTGGTCGGTGGGGGTCCGCCAGCCTGGGAACGTTTCGTACACGGGTTCGCAGCGGACCATGGTTTCGACGTCGGCGGGGATGTGCCGGAGGACGGTGCCATCGACCCGGTAGCCCACGCAGACCTTGATTTCGGCGACGGTGTCGAGGCCGTCGATGTTGGTGATGGCGAGTTCGTCGATGCCATTGACCATGGAGGCGTGGCGAGTGACGACGGCGTCGAACCAGCCGCAGCGCCGGGCGCGGCCCGTGGTGGACCCGAATTCGCGGCCGAGTCCGTGGAGGAGATCGCTGATGCCGGCGTCCTCGGAGGGCAGGGGTCCTTCGCCGACGCGGGTGGTGTAGGCCTTCATGACGCCGACGACGCGGTCCATGCGGTTGGGCGGGACGCCGGACCCTGTGCTGGCTCCGCCGGCGGTGGTGTTGGACGACGTGACGTACGGGTAGGTCCCGTGGTCGATGTCGAGGAAAGTGCCCTGGGCGCCTTCGAAGAGGATGTTGGCGCCGGTGCGGGTGGCCTCGTGGAGGAAGACGACGGTGTTGGTGACGAAGGGTCGGAGTCGATCGGCGGCCGCGGTGTAGTCGCGGAGCACGGTGTCGTAGTCGACCGTTTGGGCGCCGAGCGCGCGCAGCACGTCGTTGTTTTCCTGGAGCCGTTCGCGGAGTCGTTCGGGGAAGCGCTTGGCGTTGACGAGGTCGACGACCCTGAGTCCGACGCGGGCGGCTTTGTCGCCGTAGGTGGGGCCGATGCCGCGTTTGGTGGTGCCGATCTTGCCCTGGCCTTTGCGGACCTCGCGTTGGGCGTCGAGTTCGCGGTGCCACGGAAAGACGACGTGGGCGGTTTCGGAGATGCGGAGGTTGGCGGGGGTGACGTTGACTCCGAGTTTCGCGAGGCCGTCGAGTTCCCCGACGAGTCCGACGGGGTCGATGACGACGCCGTTGCCCACCACGCAGGTTTTGTTGGGGCGAAGGATGCCCGAAGGGAGGAGGTGGAGGACGTACTTTTGAGGTCCGACGAAGACGGTGTGGCCGGCGTTGTTGCCGCCCTGGGTCCGGACGACGATGTCCGCCTGTTCGGTCAGGACATCGATGATCTTGCCTTTGCCTTCGTCGCCCCATTGGGCGCCGACGAGAATCGTGTTCATGAATGACAAACCGCGTGGCGCTTGCCGCGCGCGGACAAAAAGCGCACCCCGAGGGAGGATCCCCCGGGGCGCGGGCTCGGCGGTTGCGGGCGCAAACTAGGAACCGAACGCGCCGGGTGTCAACGTGTCTGCCGGGGGTTCGGGTTGTCCCGGAGCCGGTCGTCGCGATCCGGTCATCCGATCGTCAGATCATGTGGCAGAACATCGCGTCGCGGAGCTTGGGTTCGAACCAGGTGCTCTTGGGCGGCATGATGCCGCCGGCGTCGGCGATGGCCATGAGGTCGTCGATGCTCGTGGGGAACATCGAGAAGGCGCAGGCGAATTCCCCCGAATTGACCAGTTTCTCGAGTTCCCCGGTGCCGCGAATGCCGCCGACGAAATGGATCCGCTTGCTGGTCCGTGGGTCATCGATGCCGAAGACCGGAGCGAGGACGTGGCGCTGGAGGAGCGTGACGTCGAGGCGTTCGATCGGGTCGCCGACGGCGGTGAATTCGGAGCGGAACCGCAGCCCGTGCCAACGCCCGCCGAGGAAGAGCCCGAGTTCGTGTTTGCGGCTCGGTTGAGCCGCCGGATCCGGACGGATATCGAAGACGGATTCGATCCGTGCCATCAACTGATCCGGGGTCAGACCGTGGAGGTCCTTGAGCGCCCGGTTGTAGGGCAGGATCTGCATCTGGTCGTGCGGAAAGATCACCGTAAGGAACGTCGCGCTGTGGCCGCGGCCGCCGCGCGACTGGAACACGCGCGCCGCCGCGGCGCTGCGATGGTGTCCGTCGGCGATGTAGAGGCAGGGGACCTCGGCGAACTCGGCGGCCAGGTACTGGATGCCGGCGTCGTCGGCGATCCGCCACGCGGTGTGGCGCACGCCGTCGGGGGAGGTGAAATCGACGCGGGGCGCCACTTCCGTGCGGGCGCGGATCCAGGCGTCGAGGGAAGGGCGGGCCCGGTAGGTCAGAAAGACGGGACCGGTCTGGGAGTTGAGCGTCTCGATGTGGCGGACGCGGTCGTCCTCCTTGTCCGGACGGGTCAGTTCATGCTTTTTGATCGATCCGTCGAGGTACTCGCCGCAACTCGCCGCGGCGACCAGGCCGACTTGCGAGTGTTGCCCCATGACCTGGCGGTAGAGGTGGAAGCAGGGTTGGTCGTCCTGGGCGAGGGAGCCCTCGGCGATGAGGCGGTCGAGGTTGGCTTTGCCTTGGGCGTAGACGGCCGGGCAGTAAAGGTCGGTCCCGGGTGGGAGGTCGATCTCGGGTTTGCTGACCCTGAGGAAGCTGTGGGGGTTGCCGGCGGCGAGGGTGCGAGCCTCGGCGGACGACATGACGTCGTACGGAAGTTCGCAAATGCTCGCGGCGAGTTCGGGTTTCGGGAGGAGTGCGGCGAAAGGTCGGATGGTGGCCATGGGATCAAAGGCGGCGGCAAGGTATCGGGAAGACGCCGGAGCGGGAAGGGCCCGTTTCTTCAACCAAGGGACAGGTTCTTGGTTGGAAATCACTCCTCCTTCATTCGTTAAACAGGCGAAAGTACCGGAAGCGCTCCCCTGTCTGGAGCACAACCGGCCAAGCCCAGGTCCCACTGGCGGGCCGAAAGACGGGGCGTGGCGGTACCAGCGTCCACGGGCCGTTTGCGAGGTCCGGCGACGAGGCGAGTACGAAGCCGTCTTTCTCGTCCCCTGGCCAGGTCACCCACAGATTCTCTCCGGATCGTTCGACGGCGAGCGTGACGGGACGCAGCGGGGTGGGCGTGCTGACCGGTAATAGGAGGCTGACATTGTCGATGTCGAAGCTGCTTGTGAGCCCACCGGTGCGGGCGGCGAAGGCGATTCGGTAGCTGTACCAGGTCATCCCGGGAATCACCACCGGGCCGTTGAACGGTTCAATGGCCGAACGGGAGCCGCCGTGGACATCGGGAGTCAGGCGTACAAGGGCGACGATCTGGCCTTGGCGTTCCTCGAGGCGAACGTGCACGCGGTGAAAGACGTCTTCGGTCCAGTTCAGGATGGCCCGATCGATCGGGGCCTCCGCCACCTTCGAGCCGTTCCAGTGCAGCGAAATGGCGTGGTCGGTGTCGTCCGCGCCCGGAGAGCCGAAGTTCGGATAATAATCGATCCCGACGCCGAAAGTTCCGGGGAGGTTGGGTTCCTCGGACTGGAACGAACTGACCAAGGCTTTTCCGAGTGTTCCGGAAGTCCTGAACACCGAAGTCGGGAGCAGCATCAGCGAACCACCGTCGGCGGCGTCGACCGAGCCCGCTCCGACGCGCACGTCGAATTCGATCGTCAGCGGCCGGGCCGGCGTCAACCCGTACGGCTCTTGATCGAAGGCCACGAAACTCAGGCTTCCTCCCTGCCCGTCCTGGGTCAACCGGAGGAAGCTCCCGGTGGGTCCGCCTGGCAAGACGACGGGTGCGAAGGCGCCATTGTCAGCCAGGGCGTAAGGGATTTCCGTCCGATCGAAAGTCACGATCCATCGCTCGCCCTCCTCCTCCCGGAGGGGTGCCTCCAGGACAGTGAGGACCCCCGCGACAAATTGGATCTCATAGTTCGCGCTGGTCAGTCCGGAGGGCGTGATGTTGTAGCGACCCGCGGGGCTGGCCTGGGACGCGGTGGTTGAGAAGGCCAGACTCCCTGTCAGGTTCCCTGGGCCCTCCCCCGGCGCGAATCCCGAGTAAACGACGCCAAAGGTCGGGTCGGGTTGCCCGACCTCCCGTGCCTTATCGGTGGCGGTGACGGTGAGTGGGGCTCGTTGCACGGTCAGCGTGACCGTCGCGTTGGCCGCTTCGTAGCGGGCCGGATCGTCCGGGGTGAAAGCGACCTGCAAGGAATGCGCGCCCGCGCCTGGAACCGCCCCCGTGGCTGGCGAGTACTGGAAGGAACCGGGCACGGCGACGCTGGAATCCGGGTCGGTGGCCGTCGCGTTGAGTTGCTGGGGACGGAGGGCGGTTCCGTAGGTGATGGCCGCCGGTGTGTTCCAAGTCAGGACGGGAATGGTTTTCCGCGGAGTCATCACCCTGCCTTGGAACTGAATCTCGGAGAATTGCATGGAATTGGACGGGCCCTTCACCGTGAAGACGACAAAGCGATAGGAAAGGTAGGGGACTGTGTTGGCGAAGGTGACCGGGTCGCCGGCCTCTCCGCGCGCGGACGGCAGACTCAGCGTGCCTGAAGCGATCGGTGTCCAGCGTTCGGAGGTGCCCTGGCCATGATTCGGGGTCGTGATGGCGTCGTCGGTGCCGGAAAGCTCCCACTGCACGGGATCGCGCGCATCGAGGTCGTTTGCTGTCGTCATGGTGAATCCCGTCACCACGGTCGGACCGACGCGAGGAGTGACGATGAAACCGGAGTTGATCCGACCGAAGTTCAGGTACTTGGTGAGAGGCGTCCCGTCGATGGCTAGCGACACGTCCTCACCCACTGGCGACTCGCTGTTGCCATCGAGATCCATGGCGAGGATCGGATCCCCGGGGCGAAGGAGGGCGGGCACGTCCACGTCCGGCGGTCGCAGCGCCACATAGTCCAAGTTCGCCCCGCTGGTTCGCCAGGTGATCCGCATCACTTTCGGGCCCGCCGTCAGGGAAAACGGAGCGGAGGTTTGAGTGATCCAACTCTGCCATCCTCCGGTCCCCGGAACTGACACCGTGGCGACATCGACGCCGTCGAAGCTCAAATCAAAGGCTGCCCCGGTCGTGGCGGAGGCCACTCGGGCATCCAGAACGAAATGGCCCGAGTGAGTGACGTTGACGGTGTATTCGGTCCATTCGCCCGCGTCGATCCAACCGATGTTGAAGCTGCCCTCTTCGCCAGCGACGACGCGTTCGAGGTCGACGGCTTCGGCCACGCGGTAAGTGTTGTTGGCCGGGTCGGCGAGAGGGCCCTGATTCGCGGAATCGAGATCGTGATACGCCACACCTTCGCCGCCTTCGTCAAAGTGCTCGGCTTCGATCCGTCCCGGAAGAGTCCAGGGCTGGCCGTTGTTCCCAAAGGGTCCTTGTCGCGCTGGGATCGACTCGCGGACGGTCAGGATTCCCTGGACGAACTGGATGTCGTAGTTCGCGCTGGTCAGTCCGGAGGGCGTGATGTTGTAGCGACCCGCGGGGCTGGCCTGGGACGCGGTGGTTGAGAAGGCCAAGCTTCCGGTCAGGTTCGCTGGGCCTTCGCCGGGCGCGAATCCCGAGTAAAGGACGTCAAAGACTGGGTCCGGTTGCCCGACCTCGCGGGACTGATCGGTGGCCGTGACGGTGAGCGGGGCTCGCTGCACGGTCAGCGTGACCGTCGCGTTGACGGCTTCGTAGCGGGCCGGATCGTCCGGGGTGAAAGCGACCTGCAAGGAATGCGCGCCCGCGCCCGGTATCGCCCCCGTGGCCGGCGAATACTGGAAGGAACCGGGCACGGCGACGATGGAATCCGGGTCGGTGGCCGTCGCGTCGAGTTGCTGGGGACCGAGGGCGGTTCCGTAGGTGATGACCGCTGGTGTGTTCCAATTCAGGACGGGAGTAACTTTCAGCGGAGAATCGACCCTGCCGTGGAACTGGATTTCGGCGAACTGCATCAAAGCGGTAGGGTCAATCAGATTGTGGAAGACCAACCGATACGAGGTGTAAGCCTTTGCGTTGTCGACGACAACGACGGGTGCCACTGACCTCCGCTGAATCGGGAGGAACACCTCTCCTGAAGCGATTCGTGTCCAGCGTTCGAAGATTTCGTGGCCATGATTCGAAGTTGTGATGGGGTCTTGGGTGCCGAAAAGCTCCCACTCCGAAGGGTCGCGCGACGGTTCGTCATTCGCGGTCGTCATGGTGAATCCCGTCACCACGGTGGTACCGATTTTGGGAGTGACAATGAAACCGGAATTCACACCGCCAAGATTGAGGTACTTGGTGAGGGGTTCGCCGTCGATGGCCCGGGACACTTCCTCGCCTCCTGGCGAACCGCTTCCTCCGTCGAGGTCGATGGCGAGGATAGGGTCCCCGGGGCGCAAGAGGCCCGGCAAGTCGGTTCCCGCGGGTCGCAGCACGACATAGTTCAAGTTCGCGCCGCTGGTTCGCCAGGTGATCCGCATAGAATGTAGGCCATACGTCAGCGAAAACGGAGCCGAGGTTCGGGTGGTCCAACTCTGCCAACCTCCGGTAGCGGGAACCGACACCCTGGCGAAGTCGACGCCGTCGAAGCTCAAATCGAAGGCTCCGCCATTCACGCCGGAAGCCATGCGGGCATCCAGGACGTACTGACCGGAGTCAATGACGTTGACTGTGTATTGCGTCCACTCACCCGGTTCGGTCCAACCGATGTTGTTTTTGCCATCCTCGCCCACGCCCACGCTTTGGAGGTCGACGCCTTCGCCGATACGGTAGGAGTCGGAGGCTGGGTTCGCGAGAAAGCCTTGATCCTCAAAATCGAGATCGTGATAGCCCACGCCCTCGCCACCTTCGTCAAAATTCTCGGCTTCGATCCGTCCAGGGACGTTCCAAGGAGTCACAGCATTGTTGGGATCAACATTGTGAGGCGTTGCGGATCTCACGTCGGTCCTTAGGGTTCCATCGGGCATCCGCGTGTTGTGAAAGATGGCGTTGGTGAGGATCGCGCTGGTCAGGTCGGCGCCCAGGAGAGTTGCGTCGGACAAATTGGCGCCGGTGAGCACGGCGAAAGACAGGTTGTTAGTGGACAGGTCGGCATGGACCAAGGCGGCGCCGTTCAAGGTTGCGCCCCGCAAGTTGGCGAGATTGAGATCGGCGGCGGAAAGGTTGGCGTAGGTGAGGTCGGCGTAGATGAGGACGGCGTCGATGAGGTCGGCACCGACGAGGTTGGCACCGACAAGGTTGGCACCGGCGAGGTTGGCGTTATTTAGGATGGCGTCTCTTAGGTTGGCGCCTTCTAGGTTGGCGCCTTCTAGGTTGGCGCCCCTGAGGTCGTGGCCACTCAGGTCGACCCCGGGTCCAATCGGGGGCAGGGCGGCGTGGACAAAGCAGGCCAGCATGCCGGCGAGCAGGATGAGGGATCGGACGAAGTTGGGGGCCGACTTGGGCGGCGATGCGATTCCCGGGGCACCCTCGTCGGGTGCCTTTTTGGCGGAGCGTTCCGGAGTAATCTTGTGGGCGTGGTGGCGGGATGGCGACCGGTTCATGACGGGGATCCTCGTGATGGAACTCAATTGGGGAAGGTTGGGCGATGCGCGTCCTTGATGGGCAGCAGGCCGGCGAAGCTTTCAGTGTAGGTCTTACCGTCGAGTTGGGTGGTGAAGACGAGGCGCCAGCACTGGCATGGACCCGGATCCAGGGCGGGCATCGACTGGGCGCGGCTCAGGAAGTCGAAAGGAATTCGGTAGCCCTGCCCGGTGGGCTCCAGGCGTTCCCGCGGCACCGTTTCCTCGGCGGCCCAGAGAGGGGGCCAATACGTCCCGAAGGACCAGCGCTGAAAGGTCAGGCGGAGGTGAAAATCCTGGGTGGGCTGGAATCGGGGCCCTGTCTCGATGGATCCCACCAGGGGCCTGCCGCGCTCTGGGCGGTGGAGAAGCTGGAGCCGACATCGGCCCCAGGTCTGAAGGAACCGTGTTCGACGCCGCGCCCAGATCATTCCCGGGATGACGGACAGGGGAATGGCCCAGCTCCAGAGGGGAACCGCGATCGGACCGTCCCGAAAGGCGATGAGGAGGCATCGGGCGAGCACAAGGACTCCGATGCAGGTCCAACCGTAAAGCAGCCAGCGCACGAGGTCTTGCCAGGGGCGCTCCGGCTCGATCAGGCCGGGCCAGGCGGCCGCGGACCGGAAACTGGCGGAGTTGATTGTGGATTCGCCTGGAGTGGCGGGCCGAATTTCGCCTGTGAGTCCGAGCAACAGGACCACGACGCCCAGCACAAGGGCGGGAACCGCCACGAGCGAGACCCAGAACAGCCGAGACAGGCCATGGTGCCAGGCGTCCACCAGCGCTGGACCGGCTGCGGCCAACGCCGCGACGCCGAAACCGGCAAGTGCCCCGCGCACGATTCGATGTCTGGAGGGAGGCGGGTTCCTTTCACCCGTCGAATCTCGGGGGTCGTTCATCGGCGATGGGAGTTTGTGAAACGCCAGTGGCCCGGACGAGGAGGGCAGTGCAAAACGCCTGGCTCGCCCCGATGCGTCCGGGATGTATCCGTGGTTTAGCGCGCCATTTTTTGGCGGCCGGGGCCAAAAATCTTTTCCAGCAAAGAGACGCTGTCGGCGGGGAACGTGGATAAGGTGGGTCCCAGTCCCGCCACCTGCCGGCCACCAGGTGGGTGAGAGACCGGGGCTACGAGCCTTTCCGTTTGGATTCGAACAGGTAGAAGCGGAACCCGATGTGGAATTGGATCGTGGAGAAACTGCCGGTGAGATCCTCCCCGTTCACTCGGAGTTCGTGGTCCCAGGTGTAGTTCCAGATGGCATCGGCATGGAAGGACACGTTGCGGGCGACGAACCACTCGATGCCGGCGCCGAGTTCCGCGGCGGGGTAGAAGGCCTTGCCGTCGACGTCGGCGCGGCCGGTGCCGTCGTTGAATTCGCCGTAAGTCATTCCCACGCCGCCGAAGACGTAGGGGACGTAGCGCCCGCCTTGAAGGGGCGCGCGCAGTCGGAGGCGGGGGACGATGGAGACGATGGCGTATTCGCCGAGGTTGCCGAGGTTGTCGTCGATGAGGCGGCGTTCCTCGCCTGCGAGCATCATTTCGACGCCCCAGTGGCGGCCGAAGTTGGCGCCCAGACCGAGGCCGGCGCTTTGGTTCCAGGTATCGCCGAGGGCGGAGGGTTCGGGTTCGAGTTGGAGGCTTCCAGCGAAGTGCGTGTCGGTCAGCCGGGAGTAGCCGTAGCTCGCCATGAAGTAGTAGCGCGACGGGGCGGGACTGGACGTTTCGGCGAACGGTTGCGACGGGACCTGCTCGAAGTAGGCGCGCAGCCCGATGCTGACCAGCGCGTTGGACATGTCGATCTGCTCGGTGCGGCCGTCGACCGTGAAGTCCATGTTGTCGACCCACAGGTATTTGCCTTCGAGGACGAACGCGATGTTGTTGGCGAAGTAGTACTCGATGCCCCCGCCGATCGAGACTCCGACTCGCCAACCTTCGGAGTCGATTTGGAGGCCGTCGCCGGCGCGGTAGCGGTCGTTGAACTGCATGAAGACAGGTCCGACACCGGCGATGGCGTACGGAACGAGGCGATCTCCGAGCAGCGGATAACGATACCGGACCTGCGGAATGATGGCGTTGATCGATTCCTCGCCCAGATCGAGGTACCGCTCCCAGACGTCGCCGGCGAGTTCGACGCCCCAGTGTTTGTTGAAACTGCGGCCGACCGACAAACCCCAGTAATCGTGGACGCCCCAGCCTGTGTTGAACTCCCCGCTGCGGAACTGAAGGTAGGTCCTGGGCTCGGCGAAATCCTGCCCAAGAGCGGGAACCTGGATGACAAGGCAACCGGCGAGCAGAATCAGGGCGCGCCGAGGGATCGGGCCAGGGTGGCAACGCTGCGTCAAATCGGACTCGGACTCGGAATCGGGCATCAGGGATTCTCGGGAGATGCCCGCGTCCCGACAAGCCTTCAGTCGGGGCCCTGATCTCCGGATAGGGGCGCCTGGGAGAAAGCGATCCCACCACGAAGGCACGAAGGACACGAAGGAAGCATGATTCGTTCCGGCCTCGGCAATCCGCTACAGGTCAATCCCGATCAGGGACT
>JBFWOK010000121.1:0-22244 GCA_050250555.1 Limisphaerales bacterium | reverse complement strand
TCATCTTCTCCTACTTCGGGGTCCCGCTTCGTTTCCAGCATCGCGTCCTCTTCTGGGGCATCCTGGGCGCGATCATCATGCGGGGCGCACTCATCTTCGCCGGGGCCGCCCTCATCAAACAGTTCCACTGGCTCCTCTACGTCCTCGGAGGGTTCCTGGTCGTCACCGGCGTCCGCATGCTGTTCGGCGGCGAAACGAAGGTGGAACCCGACCGCAATCTCGTCCTTCGGCTGGCCCGGCGGTTCTTCCCCGTCAGCCGCGGCTTCGACGGGCAGAAGTTCATCACCACCGTCGACGGCTGCCGGATGCTGACCCCGATGGCCCTCGTCCTGATCATGGTCGAGACGACCGATCTCGTTTTCGCGCTGGATTCCATTCCCGCCATCTTCGCGATCACCCGGGACGAATTCATCGTCTTCACGTCGAATGTCTTCGCCATTCTGGGCCTCCGGTCCCTGTACTTCGCCCTCGCCGGCGCCATCGCCTACTTCAGGTACCTCAAAGTCGGCCTCTCGCTGGTCCTCGCCTTCATCGGCGTCAAGATGCTCCTTGGCTTCTGGGAACTGAAAATAGATATCGGCTGGGCTTTGGGGACCGTCGGGACGATCCTCGCCGGCAGCGTGATCGCATCCTTGATTGCCAGTTGGCGGGACAAAGGCTCCCAGGCGCCATCCGCCTGACCCCAAGCGCCGTCGCCATGAAGTACCGCTGGCTCCTCGCCCCACCCCGACCCGAGGAGGCACTGCGGCTCTCGCGCGAAATCGGGATCTCTCCCCTGCTCGGACAGTGCCTCATCAATCGCGACTTCTCCACCGGGGAGGCCGTCTCCGCGTTCCTCAATCCCCGCCTCCGAGACCTCGGCGACCCGTTCCTCCTCCCCAACATGAGGACGGCCGTCGACCGCCTCTACCAGGCCCACGCCCGGGGTGAAGCCCTCGTCATCTACGGCGACTACGACGTCGACGGCGTCACGTCCACCGCCCTCCTGATCGAGTTCCTCGAACGCCTGGGCTGGCAGGTGTCCCACTTCCTCCCCCACCGCATGGACGAGGGATACGGACTCAGTCCCGAAGGGGTGGAGAACTGCCTCAACCAGCATCCCGTCTCCCTCATCCTCGCCGTCGACTGCGGGTCCACCGCCGTGGAACCCATCGCAAAGCTCCGTTCCCGCGGCGTCGACGTCATCGTCCTGGACCATCACCAGATCGCTTCGCCACCGCCGGACGCCACCGCCCTCGTGAATCCACGGGTTGCCGGCGACGGCAGTCCTGGGATGGAACTCTGCTCCGCCGGCCTCGCCTTCAAGCTCGCGCACGCACTCCTCAAGCGCGGACGCGAACTCGGAATCGAGGCCGCCACCGAGTTCGACATCAGACTCCTCCTCGACCTGGTGGCGCTCGGAACCATCGCGGACCTCGTTCCGTTGCGGCGCGAGAACCGCATCCTTGTCCGCGCCGGCCTCGACCGCCTGAACCAGACCCAGCGTCCCGGGCTGCAGGCCCTCTGCGAAATCGCCCAAATCACGACCACCATCGGTGGATACGAGGTCGGATTCCTCCTCGCCCCCAGGCTGAACGCGGCGGGACGCCTCGAGGACGCCTGCGAGGCGCTCGACCTCCTTCTCGCCGACGACTACTCGCTCGCCGCGGACATCGCCAGGAGCCTCGACGCTCGCAACCGTCAGCGGCAGCAGATCGAGAAGGCCATCGCCGACGAAGTCCTCGGGGCGCTGGACTCCCGGTTCAACCCGGAAACCGACTACGTCATCGTCGAAGGCCAGATGCCCTGGCACATCGGCGTCGTCGGCATCGTCGCGTCCAGGGTGCTTCAACGCTTCTATCGCCCCACGATCATCGTCGGAGGCGATGGCGAGGCGTGCCGCGGTTCCGGCCGGAGCATCGAGGGCTTCGACCTCGCCGCGGCCCTGCGGAATTGCGATGAACTGCTCCTGCGCCACGGAGGACACGCGATGGCCGCGGGATTGAGCCTCGCCCCCGGAAATCTCGACGCCCTCCGCACCCGGCTCAACGAACTCGCCCGAACCGCGCTCCGACCGGAACAGCTGAATCCTCCCCTCCGCCTCGACGCCCACGCGGCACTTTCCGAACTGACGGAGGAACAGCTCGTGGAACTCGACCGCTTGCGACCGACGGGCCAGGGCAATCCCCCGGTCCAGATCATCGTGCCGAATCTCGCGCACGATCGCCCTCCCCAGAAGGTCGGGCGCGAAAGGCAGCACGCGAAGTTCTGGGTCACCGACGGGCGGGTGACCCGTGAGGCGATCTGGTACGCCGCCGGCGACCGGCCCATCCCCACGGGACGCTTCGATCTCGCCTGCGTTCCCCACGTGCACGAATTCAACGGCCGCCGCAGCGTGCAACTGAAGGTCCTCGACTGGCGTCCCGCACCCGGGTCGAACTGACGAACGCGCATCTCCCCCACGCCCGGCCGTCGGCGGGGGCCGGCACCCTCCCCGGTTCGGATCGTGACGAGACCGAACGTGCTCGCCGATGCGGACACGGACACGGACACGCACACAGTCGCGGTCGGGTCGGCCTTTGTGAACAACCCGAGGCGCCCCCCGCCTTGCCCGCGCCACCTTCGGCGCGGAGAATCCCCCCATGTCCCACGCGGACTTCGTCCATCTTCATCTGCACACCGAGTACTCGCTCCTGGACGGCGCCTGCCGCCTGGACCGCCTCATGGAGCGCGCGGTCGAGTTGAAATTCCCGGCGCTCGCCATCACCGACCATGGAGTCCTGTACGGAGCGATCGATTTCTACAAGGCGGCCCGAAAGGCCGGGATCAAGCCGATCGTCGGCTGCGAGGTCTACGTGGCGCCCGGGAGCCGGCTCGAGAAGGAAAAGAAGGGCAACGGGAGCGGAAGGGACATCTACCATCATCTGCTGCTCCTGGCCCGTGACCTGGCCGGCTACCGCAACCTGATCCAGCTCGCCACGGCGGCCCAGCTGGAGGGTTTCTACTACAAGCCCAGGATCGACAAGGAACTCCTCGCCCGGCATTCTGAGGGGCTGATCGCCCTTTCCGGCTGCCTCGCCAGCGAGATCCCGTCGCTCATTCTTGCCGACCAGCTCGACCAGGCCCGCGACCGAATCGATTGGTTCAAACAAACCCTCGGACCCGAAAACTTCTACCTCGAGCTCCAGAACCACGGGATTCCCGAACAGCAGACCGTCAACCGGCACCTCATTCCGTGGGCCCGCGAGTTCAACCTGAAGCTCGTCGCCACCAACGACGTTCACTACGTCCGCCGCGAACACTGGCAGGCCCACGATCTCCTCATCTGCATCGGCACCCAGACCCATCGGGACGATCCCAAGCGGATGCGCTATCAGCCGGAGCAGTTCTACCTCCGCTCCGAAGAGGAGATGAAAGCGCTCTTTCACGAAGTCCCGGAGGCCGTCACCAACACCCGGATCGTCGCCGAACAATGCAATCTCCAGATTGAGTTCGGCCGACTTCACTACCCGGTCTTCACGCCTCCCGAGTCGTTCACCCGGGAGGGCTACCTCCGCCAGCTCCTCGCGGAAGGCCTCGTCCGCCGCTACGGCCTTCACACCCGGGTCGAAGGCCAGGAATTCGTGGTCGAGCATTGCGCCGATCCCTCCCGCCTTCCCCTCCCACCCGCCAACGAGCCGGATGCCGGCAACCGCACCCCGTCCGAATCCCGAAGCGCCCCCGATCCAGGAAATCCCCCCGAAACGGCGAAAATCGACGAGGCGATTCGCGCGATCCTCGATCGTCTCCGACTCGAAATCGGCGTCATCGAGAAGACCGGCTTCGTCAGCTATTTCCTGATCGTCGCGGACTTCGTCCGGCACGGTCGCAGCATGGGAATCAGCTGCGTCGCGCGCGGATCGGCGGCCGGCTCCCTCGTCACCTACCTGCTCGAAATCGCGAACGTCGATCCCATCCGCTACGGACTGCTCTTCGAACGATTCCTCAATCCCGAGCGCGTCAATCCACCCGACATCGACATCGACTTCGCGGACGACCGCCGCGCCGACGTCATCCAGTACGTCCGTGAAAAGTACGGCGATGCGTGCGTCGCCCAGATCATCACGTTCGGCACCATGGGCTCGAAGTCGGTCATTCGCGACGTCGGGCGCGCGATGGGATTGAACTACTCCGACTGCGATCGACTCGCCAAGATGATCCCGCCCGGACTGGGGGTGACCCTCGAGGCGGCGCTGGCGAAGTCCCCCGACTTCAAGAACGCCTTCGAACAGGAGCCGCAGACGCGGGAACTTATCGAGAGCGCGCTGGTCCTCGAGGACCTCACCCGCAACGCCTCGGTGCATGCGGCGGGCGTCGTGATCGCCGACAAACCCCTCGTCGAACTCCTCCCTCTCAAACGGGACGAGAAGGACGGGGCGATCGTCACCCAATACGCCATGGGTCCCGTCGGCGAACTGGGCCTGCTGAAGATGGACTTTCTCGGGCTCAAAACGCTGACCGTTCTCAGGAACACCTGCGACATGGTCGCCCAAACCCGCGGCATTCAAATCGACCTTGAACGGATTCCCCTCGATGACGGCCCCACGTACGAACTGCTGAACCGCGCCCAAACGCTCGGCGTGTTCCAATTGGAATCCGGGGGCATGCGCGAACTCTGCCGCAAGTTTCAGATCGCCTCCGTCGAACACATCACGGCCCTGGTCGCCCTCTACCGGCCCGGACCGATGGACCTCATCCCCGATTTCATCGAGCGCCGGCACGGACGCGCGCCCGTCGAGTACGTCCATCCCCTTCTCGAAGGCATCAGTCGGGAAACGTACGGCGTGCTCATCTACCAGGAACAGGTCATGCAAGCCGCCCAGATCCTCTCGGGCTACACGCTGGGCGGCGCCGACCTGCTCCGCCGCGCCATGGGAAAAAAGGATCAGGCCGAAATGGCGAGGCAACGCGCCGCGTTCGTCGAAGGCGCGGCCCGGGCTCACTCCATCCCCGCGTCCCAGGCCAACCAGATCTTCGACATCCTCGAAAAGTTCGCCGGCTACGGCTTCAACAAATCCCACGCCGCGGCCTACGCCCTCGTCGCCTACCAGACCGCCTATCTCAAGGCGAACCACGCCGTCGAGTTCTTCTGCGCCATGATGACCAACGACATGGCCGACACGGAGAAACTCGCCGAATACATCACCGAAGCCCGCATCCTCGACATCGCGATCCTCCCTCCCGACATCAACCACTCCGACCTCTTCTTCGCCCCGGAGGTCATCGGTTCCCCGGGCGACGATCCGCATCCGAACCGAGGCATCCGATTTGGCCTCGCGGCGATCAAAGGCGTCGGCGAAGTCGCCGTCCAATCAATCCTCGAAGCCAGACGCGCCACGGGTCCCTTCGAATCCCTTCCGGACCTCTGCGAGCGGGTCGACACCCGGGTCGTCAACCGCAAGGTCCTCGAAGCGTTCATCCGCTGCGGGGCCTGCGACGGTCTCGGCGGCACGCGCGCGTGGATCTTCAGCCAGATCGACAAGGCCCTGAGCCGGGGTCAGGAGGCCGCCCAGGACCGGAACCGCGGGCAGTCGTCCCTGTTTGACATGCTCAACTCGCAGACCCCAGCTCCGTCGGGTCCGCCTCCCGATGTCCCGGATTGGCCGCTGCACGAACGGCTTTCAGCCGAGAAGGAACTGCTGGGATTCTACGTCACCGGACATCCGCTCGACCCGTATCGATCCCTCCTCGAGACCTACTCACTCACCGACACCTCGCGGCTGGCCTCCGTCCCGGGTCGAACCATCACCCGCCTGGGAGGCATCCTCGGGGCCGTCCAACTGGGGTTCTCCAAGAAGTCGGGCAAACCCTACGCGATCCTCACGCTCGAAGATCTGCAAGGCTCGGCCCAACTGCTTTGCATGAACGAAGCCTACGACAAGTACCGGGACCTCTTCGTCGCCGGCAATCGGGTGTTCGTCGTGGGCGAAGTGGGCGCGAGCGAAGACCGCCCCAAGATTTTCCCCATGGAGATCGTCCCGTTCGAGGAGGTCGCCGCGCGTTGGACGCTCCAGGTCCACCTTCGTTTCCGCACCGCGCAGCACACCGCCAGCCAGGTCGCCGCGGCCCGGGACCTCGTCCGCGAGCATTCGGGCGGCTGCCCGCTCTTCCTCTGTTTCCAACGCGCCGACGGCGGCGTGGCGTTCGCGGAAGCCAATGACCGCTACCGGGTCCGACCTTCGATTGAATTCCATCAGAAGATCGACGCCCTGCTCGGGACCGGCGCCTACTACGCCAAACCCAACCCGGAACTCCCGGAACGGGCGAAACGCCGGTGGGAAAACGGCGACGGGAACTGACCGACCCTGGAAACGGCGGTTCAACCACGGACGAATCGGAACACACGGAAAGGGAAGGGAGTTCGAGAGGCGGTGAGGCGGTGACGCGGCAAGCAGGCCTCGGGAAGGGAACCCAATCCGGGCGGAACGCGCGCCTCGTCGACTTGCTTGCGGAAGCCCCCGTCGGGGGACAAGGCTGCCGCCATGGATATCGTCAACATCTCGGACGCGCCTCCATTCATCACCAAGGATGGATCGGAGATCCGGGAGATCCTGGCCCATCGGAATTCCAGGATCATCAACCAGAGCCTCGCGGAAGCCACCGTGCCGCCCGGCGGATCGACCCAGGAGCACTACCACGCCCGAACCGAGGAGATCTACCTCATCACCCAAGGTTCCGGGCATATTCGAGTCGGCCAGGACGAGCGGGACGTGGGCCCAGGCGACGCAATCGCGATTCCTCCCGGGGTCCGGCACAAATTGTGGAACACCGGCCATGACCCGCTCCGACTGTTGTGCTGCTGCGCCCCGGCGTACGAACACTCGGACACCTTCATCACCGAGGCCTCCGGTTCGTGACGCGACTCAGGTCGTGCTGGTGGGCGCCTTCGGCGTTGACGTCGCCGTCGGCGTCGGCGCGGAAGTCGAACCTTTCCGGGACGAGGGCTCCGTCTTGTAGTGGGAGTAGTACTGGTTCTGGTAGTAGTAGTACGAGTAATAGTACGAATCCCGGCCCTCGAAATCGATGTCGTTGAGGAGGACTCCAATGATCTGGATCCCGGCGTCCTGGATCCTTTGCACGGATCTGCGGGCGTGTTCGCGTCGGATCTTCTTGAACTTCATCACGAACACAACGCCGTCCGCCCTCGATCCCATGACCAGGGGATCGCTCACGGCGCTGATCGGCGGACAATCGAGAACCACGCGGTCATACTTCGCGCGGAGTTCGGCCAGCAGTTTCTCGACGCGCGGCGTCTCCAGGAGTTCCGAAGGATTGTTCGGAATGGGACCGCACGCGATGACATCAAGGTTCGGGACCTCCGACTTGTGGGTGATGTCCTCGATTCGGTCGGTTTCGCCCTTGAGATAGGCCGCCAACCCGACCGGGGCGTGGATCTTGAACGCCTTGTGCACGGAAGGCCGCCGAAGGTCCGCGTCGACGAGCACCGTCCTCAAACCCGCCTGGGCCGTCACCACGGCGAAATTCGAGGCGCAAAGCGACTTGCCCTCGGACGGGATGCTGCTGGTCACGCCAAACACGCGCATCTTGTCGGCGCGTGCGGCGAGGGTGATGCTGGCGCGGACGGTTCGGAAGCTCTCCGCCGCCGACGAACGCGGATGGAGGTGCGCGTGGAGATCGCGTTCGTGCAGCTGCCCCGCCTTGATGTTGGGCACATAGCCGAGGAACGGCAGGTTCAGGATCGTTTCGATGTCATCCTGGCTCTTGATCGAGTCGTCCAGGTAGTTCACGAAGAACGCCAGGCCGAGTCCCAGCGCGAGCCCGCCCAGAACGCCCAGGACAAGGATCAGCGACGCCTTGGGTTTGACGTGAACCAGCGGGAGGGGCGCATCGTCGACGACCCGCATGTTGTTCACCGAATTCTTCGCGGAGACGTCCGTCTCCTGGCTTCGGGCGAGAAGATTGTTGTACAGCAGCTTCGTCTGTTCGGCCTTGCGCTGCAGTTCATCAAACTGGATCCGGAGCCGATTATGCTCGAGAAGCGCTTTCTGTTTGTTTTGAAGGTTTTCCTCGAGCTGCTTTTCGGTGACGGCGGCCAGGCGGGCATCGTTCAGGATGCCGTCGTAACCTTTCCGGCATTCCTCCTCCAAACTCCGCCTGAGGGACGCGATGTCCTCCCGGGCCTGGATCACGTCCGGCCACTTATCCTTGTAGCGGGTCAGGAGTCCCTGCAGGAAGGCTTCCTTGTCGGCGATGCGGACCTTCAGCTCCCGGATTTCGAGCTTCTGGCCGATTTCCGGGATGGTGTCCAGGCTGGTCCCCTCGGACACGAGGCGCTTCATCTCCTCCGCGACCTGCGTCTTGGCCGTGGACACCGTCCGGGCGCGATCGAACTCTTGCTGGGCGTGCTGAACGGATTGGTAGACGATGTTCTGGCTTGCCTCGAGGGAAACCATGTTGTGTTTCTCCTTATAGAGCTGGAGTTGCTCATCAGCCAGCCGGACCTCGGCCTCCTTCTCGATCAGTTCGCTGTCAAGGAACTGCACCGCGGCCAGCGCGCGCTGCCGGCGGAGGTCCATGTTGTCCTCCACAAAGGTGTTCGCCAGCGCATTGGCGATGTTGGTCGACAATTTGGCGTCCGGATTCTCGGCGCGCACCTCGACGAGGCGGGTCAACCGGATGGGAACGATCTGGATCTGATCGCGCAACGCTTCCACCGGGTCCGCGGCCTCCTGAAACTCGGGTCGTTCGTTCAGTCCAAGATTCAGCAGAATGCGTCGCAGCAGGGAATGGCTTTGCAGATTCCGGTACTGGGTCTGGAGGTAGTCCTGTTCGCGTCCTGTTGAGAGCACCAGCTCCTTGGAGGAAAAAACCCCGTCCATTTCGCGGTTGATCTCGATGACGGCGACGGCGCGATAGATCCGCTGCGCCTTCAGCAGGTAAAGGGCGGAGGCCAGCATGCACAGGAAGAAGCCAATGACGACGAGCCACCGGCGTTCGAGGATCACCTGCCAATAATGGCGAAGGTGAACCTTTGTCTCCGCACTCAACAGTCCGCCACGCGAGTTTTCCGAGGATTCCATACGATGATTCGAAGGTGTTCCAGATGTATTCCAACCGCCATCCGCCGCCCACCACCCATCCGAGGCCGGGAGACCGCAATTCCGTGTGCGAAGTTCCTGCCCTCAGATTCGGGATTCCGGCACGAAAATCATGTCGCCGCTCTCGACGTAGACCGGCTTGTCGGGGTTCTTCAGCTCGTCGAGGCTGTACACGGTGGGTTCCTTCCTTCCCTCCCGGATCAGCTGAATGCTGCTTTGCCGCGCCAACCGGGTCAGTCCGCCCGCCGCCGAGATGGCTTCGATGGCGGTCATTTTTCGCTCCGGCGGGATTTCGATCAGGCCCGGCCGGGCCACTTGGCCAAAAACAGAAACGATCTGCTTCCGGAAATCCCGGACCTGCACCAGGACCTGAGCATTCACCAGGTAGTCGGTCTCCAGGAGCCGCTTCACCTCCGCCTGAATCTCGACCGTGGTCCGTTCCGCGGCCCGGACGGCGCCGATGAACGGATAGGAGATTTCGCCGCTGGCCGAAACCCGGAACTCCTTGGCCGCCAGCTTGGGTTCGTTGGCGACTTCGATGATCAGGACATCCGTGGGTTGAACCCGGTAGGAGTCGCTGACTTGCGCGGGCGCCGTGACGCCACCAAGAACCAGGAAGGCCGCGAAAAGCCCAAGGACAAGCCGCCCGAACTCAATAGCCCGCGGTGAGGCGGAGGGAGATGCGATGGAGGTCATAATTGGGAACTGCGATGAGGTTGTCCGCATAGTGACGATATTCGTAGGACGCCGTGGCCCGGAGCCAGGGTTGCCACCGCCAAGTGGCCCGCAGGCCCCCGCCGTAATACTCATCGGTTCGGGCCACCATCCGATCCGGTGGACCCGGATCCCGGAAATCACCCTGATAATCGTTGAACTGATAGTAGCCGTCCAGCGACAGAATCCATTTCCCCTCGGTCCCCAGCTCCTGGACCACCGATGCCGTCGGCCGGTGCGCCGTGTACGGGATCGCGCGCGCCTCGCGGGAAACCTGGATAAAGTGCCGGTACCCGGCGGCGAGCGCGGTCTTGGGCCGCACCTCCCAGCGCAACTGGAAGTCCGCCACCCAACCGTCCGGAATATCGGAATCGTCGGAGTACCGGCGAATTTCATACCCGCCCGCGACCGTTCCAGTGAGTTTCGGAGTGAATTCCCCCTCGGCCCCCGCCTGGAAGGAGTATGAATCAACCTCCGGCGCCGTCGCGACCGTCGGGTTGTTCTTCCCCAGAAAATTCTGACCGAACGTGAACTCCGGATACACCACGAGCTTCTCGGACGGCATGTACCCCAACCGGGCGCCGACGTTGTAGCCCATGTAATCGTAGATGTGGATCGAGCCCAGGTCGGACTCGTCGTAGTCCACCAGATCGAAGCCGAACTTCGTTCCGATGATCATCTTCGGCGAGATCTCGTAATCCGCGCGCCAAGAATCGTTCAAGGTCACCTGGCCGATCCGTTCCTGGACGTAACTGAAATTTCCGCCCAACAGCGTGCGCGTGATCGCAAAATTGTCGGTCCCCTGGATCGACCAACGGTTGAATCGAAACCGGCTTTGGTGGTTGAAGAGGTGACCGAGATTGTTGAGGTCGGTCCGGTCCGCATAAATCGAGGCGTCCAGCGTGTACCTCAAGGAAACGTGATTCTCCGCCCTCTGTCCGTAGACGAAGGCCACCCCCGGACGCACCGACAGGACGAAGTCGTCTACCTCGTCCTCCTCGGCAAAGAAGATGTTCGAATCGTAGGTCTCCCCCACCTCCAACTGAGGCCGGATCGAGATCGGGCCCGAGCCGTAGACGAGGTACTTCTCGGAATCCCATTCCGCTTGCGTCGACAAACCGACCAGGACAACCGCTCCCGGCAGAAGCCACAGCTTTGGATAACGATGTCGCACGTTCAGAGAGCGATCCGAAGACCCCTTGTCATTGCAACCCGACCAATCCTTGGTGTCGGACATTCCCTGCGGAATGTGGCGAAACCCAACCCCGGAGAAAACAAAAAACGCGGGCTGGCAGCCCGCGTTTCAAGATTTGATGGGCTCCGAGAGTTCCTTGAAGTTCCGGAAAGCCCCACCACGCAACGCGTCGAGTGAGGCGATACGAGCCGGTTTCAGGCAAGCAATCCAAAAAATCTTCAGTCCACAAATGACCAAGCTTCGATCATCGCGCACGCGCAAGATCGAAGCTTGAAATCAATCAGTCGTTCGTCAGGCCCGGGCCCGACGGCGCGCGAACATCGCCAAGGCTCCCAGACCGAGCAGCGTCATCACGCCCGGCTCCGGAACCGCGATCAACGTGGCACCGAAATTGGAACCGGCACCCACCGGAAGTCCATCCACCTGCTTCAAGGCCCAGCCGTCCGCGGTGAACTGCCAGAAATCGTCGAAGCTCGATCCCACCGTCGGCGGATCGTACATCTTGAGACTGAACGTCTCGCCGTCCGCCAATCCATTCACCTTCACGCTCCAGGTGAAGCTGTTGGGCAACGCGATGTTGAGCCCCGCCAGATCCACGATCGAAACCGGGTAATTCCCATTGATCAGGGGAATCCCCGGGCTCTCGTACATGAGCGATCCGGGCGCCGAGGAGGGCCCAACGCCCACGCCGTCGTTCCGGTAAAAGCGAACGAGTGCCGTCTCGTTGCCCGATAGATTCTCCCCGTAATACTCAAAGGTGAAGGAGTGCGCGATCCATCCCGCGCCAATCGTGATCTCGTCCCCGACCTCGGTCCGGCTCTCGAAGAACGAATTGAGCGGTGTTGTCGAGTTCTCGTAAACCACCACTTGTGCCGAGGCGGTCGCCGCCACCAAGCTCGCAAGAGCAGCACCTTTAACCCACGAGGCGTGCATGTTCATGTTCATTAAATTCACAATCCGTTTCGGGCTCTCGGAAGATCCTTCTCAGGACCCCTCTCAGTGTTTTCTCCCAACTGCTGCGACCTTGGTAACCGTGGGCGCATTTTCAGTCAAAGGTTTTTTTTTCCTAACTCCCTTTCTCCGTTTTAGAAAGGCCTAAAACTTGGCAGTAAGAGATTTAGCGGGTCGAGGGTCCTCCGGGCCTTCGAACCGATCGCTTCATCCGATCCACAAGAATCCCGAGCAAATCCCGGCAGGAGGGAACCCCTTTCCAGGCCAAAAACCCAAGATACGCCCCCGAAGCCAGCAGGGCCGGCCCCAACACAGCCAACCCACGCACCCCCAAGCCGTTCACCCCCTGCCATCGTTGCCATCCCAGGCTCGCTCCCCACGCCAATCCCCCCGCCCCGACGGCCGCCCCCAGAATCCAGGGCGCTTCGCGCGTCACCGGCCCGAAATCCAGCTTTGGGAACTTTCGCCGCAAGGCATAGGCCAGCAACGCCATGTTGACGGTCGCTGTCACCGTGTTCGCCAACGCCAGACCGGATTCCCGAAGGGCCAGCACCAACAGAACCGACAGGATGACGTTCATCCCCAGGCAGAAAAGGCTGATCTGCATGGGAACCCTTGTGTCTCCCACCGCGTAGAACGCCCGCGCCAGCACCGAGGTCCCCGAAAAGGCCACCAACCCCGGCGCCAGGAACATCAACGCTTGGGCCACACTCCGGGTCGCTCCCGCATGGAACACTCCACCCTCGAAAAGCAGCCGCACGATCGGCTCCGCCAGACCGAATAAAAGCGCTCCCGCCAGCACGTTGATCAGCGTCAGATGCGACAGCCCCCCGATCAGGGCGCCCCGGTACTCGTCATAGCGCTTCTCCGCGGCCAACCCCGAAAGCGTCGGAAGAAGGTAGGCGGCCATCGAAGCGCCGAAAAGGCCCTGGGGAAATTCCATCAGCCGGACGGCATACTGAAAGGACGCCACGATCGATTCCCCCAGAAAAAAGGCGAATCCCTGGGTCACCATCACATTGATCTGAAAGGCCGCCACCCCGACGGTCGTCGGAATCATCCTCCGGACCACTTCGCCGACCGTCGGGTCGCCCCAGGGATTCACCCAGCGGAACGACCAGCCGTCGGCGATCAGGGACGGAATCTGAAACGCGGCCTGGGCCAATCCCGCCGCGAGGACACCCAACGCGAGGCCGTAGATCTGTTGGGGCAAATCGCTCCCCATCCGAGGTGCCAGCAGCAGGACACTGGCGATCATCACGAGGTTCAACGCCGAGGAGCCCAACGCCGGAATGAAGAACTTTCCGCGGGCGTTGAGCATGCCCATGCACACGGCCGCGATGCAGACCATCATCAGATAGGGGAACATCAGCCGGAGCAATTGCAGCATCAGCCGGGTTTTCGTGCTGAAATCACCCGCCATCAGAAGCACCGAAACCACGCCGATCGCCACGCCGACGACGATCGAAGCCGCCACGATCAACCCGGAAAGAACGGCGTTCGCGGACCTCCACATCGCGGCCTCGCCTTCCGTCTTTTCCTTGGCCTTGAACTGCGGGATGAACGCGGCCGTCAGCGCGCCCTCCCCCAGAAGCCGCCGAAAGAGATTCGGAATCTGAAACGCCAACAGGAAGGCGCTCGCCACCCAGCCGTTTCCCATGAACCGCGCGTACACCATCTCGCGCACCAACCCAAGGAGGCGGCTGATGAGGGTCGCCACCGCGATCGCTCCCGTCGCCTTCAGCATCTGACGCATGTCCGGTGGAGTTAGCCCTCGGACGCGACCCAATGCCAGCTCACGTCCGCGCCGATCCCCCCGGCGGCCTATTCCCGCGTTCCCTGGTGCTTCCGCAAAAGCTTTCGGATCAACACCAGACTGATCACCACCAGCAGCAACGCCCCCGCCGCGACCCAGGCCAGATGCCGAGAGTTCTTCTCGAACATTCCCGCCCCGAACAGCAGGAGCGGGACCGCTTCGGGCACCAGCCCGATGAGCGAGCCCAGAAGGAAAGCCCGCTTTCGGACCGGCGACAGGCTCAACGCCGCCGTTCCAATCAGTCCGGGCACCGGAATCAGCCGTGTCAGGATCACACCCGCGATCCCAGGGTCATGCCTCAGGAAGGCCAGACGAGCCGGCAGTTCGAAAGGGGTCTCCCGGTCCGCCAACCGCCCCCGAATGAACAGGAACGAAAGGAAATACGCCGTCATCGTCGCCACCGTGCTGGTGACCAGCCCGCCCCAGAAACCAAACGCCGCCCCCGCGAGCGGGCAAAACAGCAAACGCGGAACACCGATCGCGATCAGGAGACCGCTGGCCACGATGAAGGCGGGAACTCCCACCCACCCGACATCGTTCAGCGCCCGGGCCATCCGTCCCGCGGGAGCCGTCCATTCCCGAACCCCGGGGTGACGCGCCAAAAGCGCGCCCGCCAGCGCCAGCAGGATCAGCACCACCGTCTTGATCATCAGGAGCCGGGTCCCGCTCCAGCCGGAACCGGCGGCTCCCGTGGCACCCACGGGCCCCGCAGTCCCCGCGGGAACCTCCGACCCACCCGCGCTCCGCGCCTCACGCAACGGGCGGGTCCTCCGGCCAAACGCGGTTTCCCGGCACCACCCGCGACCGATACCAGCGCATCGCAAAGCAATCCCGAATGCCGCGCCAGAGCCTGTTTCCGATTCCGTAGTTCGACTTCCCCGCCACCCGCGCCCGATGGTTCACATCCATCTCCACCACCCGGTAGCCCTGGTATTGAAGCAGGGTCGCCAAAAACCGGTGCAGCCCGTTGAAGACGGGGAGCTCCCCCAGCGCATCCCGCCGCATGACCCTGAGAAAACACCCGGCGTCCTGAACCTTCACACCCGTGATCCAGTCCCGGTACCCGTTCGCCATCCGCGATGACAAGCGACGGATCGGCGTGTCCTCCCGTTTTCGGCGCACCCCCAGGACCGCCGCCACTTCGCCGTTCAACGCGGCGATCATCCGCGGAAGGTCCGCGGGATCGTTCTGGCGATCCGAATCCAGCGTGATGATCACCCGGCCCCGGGCATGCGCCAACCCGGTTGCGAAGGCCGCGCTCTGACCGCAGTTCCTCCGATGCCGGATCACCCGCAACTCCCGATGCTCCTCCCGCAACCGGCGCAACACATCGACCGAATCGTCCCGGCTGCAATCGTCCACCGCCAGGATCTCCCAAGGCTTGCCCACGCCCCCCAAGGCGTCGCGGATCTCCCGGATCAACGGACCGACATTCTCCCGTTCATTGAAGACCGGAAGAATCACCGAAAACTCGGGTGTCTCGGAAGTGGACGTCGCGGTGGACATGGGGTCCCGAACGGAACAACGGTGCCCCCGGGATACCACCCGCCCGCGCACGGGGCAATCCGATCGTGCCGCGGCGAGTTGGGTCGGGCGGTCGATACCCCGATCGCGGCATCGCCCCGGCGGCGTCCAGAAGTACAGTCGTCGCGTTGTGAATTCCCAAGGGACCCCGACGATGCGTCACCGCCTCCTTCACCAACCCACCTTCAGCCGTCGGCGCCGTGTGGCGCCCGGCCTCGGGATCATCTGCCTGGCGACGATGGTCTTCTCAGGCACTCCAATCCCCTCCGAAAGCCCGGTCGCGACTGGGAACGGCTTCCGTCTCACCGCGCCTCCTTCGGAATCGACGGCCGACCTCCGACCCGCGATCCGAACCACCGCCGGCGCCGCGCCCTCCCTCGAGATCCAACGCACCCCGGCGGGAATCACCCTGCTCTTCTCCGGCAGCCTCTGGGAGTCGCCCGACCCACTGGGTCCGTGGACCCGGCTTCCGGACGCGACCAGCCCCCATTCCATCGATCCCATTCGAAGCGCCAACCGCTACTACCGGGCTGGCGAACCCACCGGCTCGGGCGTGTTCGACGAGTATTCCATCCTCGACTGGACGCTGACCGGACCGTTTCAGCAGCACTTCGAACTCGCCTTCGCCGGATTGCCGGACGGCATCTTTCCGCCCGTCCGCGAAAAGCCCTATTTTCAAGGCTCTGTAAACATGGCTGAACTGGACCTCCCCGTCCGGATCCGGGTGCGCGGGAATTCGAGCCTTCAGGAATGCCCGTTTCCCAAACTCAAGATCAAGGTCTCCAGCGAGGACCGGCAGGACACACCGTTCGAGGACGCCAGGGAAATCAACATCGGCTCGCACTGCGCCGACGGCGGAAGCGGCACCGTCGGCCGGCTGCGGGACGAGCGAGCCGCCTACCGCGAGGCGCTCGCCTACGAGGTTTCCGACGACCTGGGATTCACCACACCCCGCATCCGACGCGCCCGGATCGAATACCACGACACCACGACGGCGCCAGGCCCGGATGCCGATTCCACGGGCTGGACGCTCACGCGCCAGGCCCTGCTCCTCGAAAACGCGGAGGTCGTCGGCGAACGCCTCGGCGGAACGGCGCTGGATGACGAGGAAGTCGCCGCGCTCACCGACGCCCGGTTTCCCTCCCAACTCATCGCCGACATGCGCCTGTTCCACGCGCTCCTCGGCAACTGGGACTACACGCTTTCAGAAACGGGCCGGGACCTGTGGAACACCGACGTTCTGGAGATGCCCGACGGTTCCCTGATCCCAATGGCGGGCGACTTCGACCTCGCGTCCTGGGTCACGGGCCGCGTGCGGCTCAACGCGCCCCACGACTTCCGACCCGACCTCCCCGATCTCGAACGGGAGGCGCTCTACCAGGTGACCTCCATCCGCAAATCCGTGGGCGAAGCCTTGTTCGCCGAAGCCAGGTCCCGGTTCCTCCTGAAGCGTACGGCCCTGGAGGAGCGGGTCGGGGCGGCGGACGTCGACCCCGAGGGACGGACCAACGCGCAAGCCCACCTGCGGGCCTTCTTTCAGGCGCTCGAGTAGTCGGAGCAAGTCAATGAACGAATCCGTCATCCCGACCCCGACCCCGGCCCTTCGGATGCGGTTTCAGACAGGTTCTCAAGGTCGGACATAGCGAAGGGCTTTCGGCGTGGTCGGTGTCTTCCCGTCAACCTGGAACGGGACCTCCACCAGGTTGGTCCCCTTCCGGAGAAGCACCCGACCCTGGTTGCCCTTGACGGTGACCTCCTGAACATCCGGACCGACCGCCGAACCCGACAACGGGCGCACCACCGAACCCTGGCCGCCAGCGGCGCGCTTTCCCTCGCCCGCCCGGATCACGCTGTCGACGGCCGCTTCCAGTTGCTTCCGCTCCTCGGCGGTTAGCGTACGCCCCGTCCCGGCTCCAGCCACCACGTTGGCGTCGCCCGCCACCGTCACTTTGAGCGATCCAGGGTTCCGGGTATCCCCGGGGGGAACAACCGCCCTTCGGATCTTCGATTCAACATCCCGCCACTGGGAGCGGTACCGATCCACGGCGCCCGCTGGGAGATTCACGCCCCGCCCTGGCTCCACGGCGTCCTTGACCGGGGCCATGACACGCGCCGCGGATTCCACCTGGTCGATGGCGAGATACTTTTCAGCCTGATCAAACCGCAAGCGGATCGCGTCCTCGAGCTTTCCCTCCTTTTCGTATCCCGAGGCGAGCAAGTCGACCAGCCGGGTCGGAACGACGACCGGCCCCGAAGCGGCGCCCGATGCGCCGGGCGGAGACCTTCGCTGTTGGTTCAGGTGATCCGCCGTTTCGATCGCCCGCTGGAGCTGGAACTTCGCCGAGTTCACCTGGCCCGGCGTCGTCCACCGATCCAGTTGGCTGTAGATCACGCCGAGCGCCATGTGATAGCGGTAGATCTTCTCCGTCTGGGAGGAGGAATACGCCTCGCCCTTCCCCTGGAAAATGTCGACCTCGTACCGGCGCAGAAGCGCGTCGAGCGCCTCCAGATCCCGCCGATCCGAGTAAAGGTTCGCCAGCAGCCAGAGCGCCTCGGGATCGGGCGCGCCGGGCTTGGCGCTCACCGCGAGCATCCAATAGGCCTCCTGCCGTTCAGGATCACCCGCCGCGCCGGCCCTGTCCCCAAGCGACCGCACCAGCCCAAGAAAAGCCTCGAAAGGCCACATCCCCCGGCGCGCCTCCTCCCCCCGCCGCACCAATCGGGTCCACCACCGGACCTGACCCGGATCCGGAACAGTCGCCTGGTACAGACTGAGAATTCCCTGGGCTCCGCCGCCCACACCCGGGTCGGCCGACAGTTCGCGAAGGCGCCGTGCTGCCGTCGACGCCAGAAACTCCTCAGCCGATTCGCCGCGCCGGCTCAGGCAATAGGCGACGAGTCCCATCACCTCTTCGCGCTGCGCGGACGTCCACACCGCATTCCCCACCACACCCAGGGCCGTCTCGAGCACTTGGACGACCTGCCCGCCCTCGGCGAGTTCCCAAAGATACCAGGGGAGGAGATCCGGTCCCCACCGGATGCACGCGTCGACCATCTTCCGGTGCACGGTCCGGTTCTGCGGCTGTTCGGCCGCGACCATGGCGTAGGTCCGGCACGCGTCCAGCCATCGACCCGCGGCCAGAAGGAGATCCGCGTAGTTCTCGGCGTAGAAGCCCCGCCGCGAGTCGTTCAGCGCGACCGCCCTGGACAACGACGCCAGCGCGTCATTCGTCCGCCCCAACGCCGTCTGCACCCGCGCGAGGTTGTTCAGAATGCCCGCCGCCTCCCGCCCCCGGCTCAACGCCAGCCGGTATTCCTTCTCGGCGGACACCAGAAGACCGCGCCGACGCGAATCGTCGCCCTCGGACAACGCCTGCTGCTGGTCGGTCAATCCAAGGTAGAAATGCGCCTCCGCGATCCGGACCGCGTCCTCCGCGAGCCCCGCATCCGACAGAACCTGGGTGAAGGCCTGGCGGGCCTCGCCAAAACGGGACGCCTTGAGCGCCTCCAATCCGGCCGCGGCGTTTCCAGGACCCGCCGCCGCGGCCTCCGCAGCCTCGGGCGGTGACCCGATCCAGACCATCGCCGCCAGAACAAAGGCCGCCCCGGTGCGAACCCCAACCGTTGACTTCGCTCTCATTGGGCACCTCCCGTCCCCGACCCTTCGAAGGGTTGAAGAACCAACCCCTCCATCGTCGTCGGCGAATAGCTGTAGTCCTTCACGTACTGGCTCATGAACACACGGACCGACTCCGGAATCGCGCTTTGCACGCTGTCGGGCATCGAGGGATGCCACGAAGTCTGCCGCGGCAGCGGCGGGTGATCGAACAGAACCACCGCGCACGCGATCCGCTCGCTGACGGCCACCGAGGGGCTCATGTCCATCCGGACATCCAGCAACCCTCCGTCCGGCTGGCGAATCGAATAGATCGCGCGAAGCTGCGACCCCTCGCCGGGAAGCAGATCACCCCAACGGGACGGAAGAATCACCCGTTGAAGGGTCGGATCCGGTTCGATCGTCCGCGCCACGGGAATCTTCACCAGGAGTTGGGATTGGATCCGCTTGAGATGATCGGAGTTCGCGAAGACGGTCCGGACGAGTTCAAGAAGGTCGTCGCGGAGCCTCCGCGAATCCTGCGTGGGCTGTTCCAAGTCGTTTCCCCGATACAGCGGCACCGAGATCAGTGGTCGGACCGAAGGCTCGGGCCCGATTTTCTCGAATTTTACCGAGACCGGCGGAAGGAACGACGAGGTCCCCCCGGCGAACATGGTTCCTTCCAGCACCCACGTTGGGTCGTCGGCCGATGGACCATTCGTCAACGGCCTCCAATCGACGTAGCTGAGTTCCTCGGCGCAGATCAGCGCCATCTGCGCCGCCACTTCGGCCTCCAGCGGCGATCTCCGTGAACCCAGGTTCTCGTTGAAGACCGGAGCCGCGATCGAGAACCGCGTTCCCACCACCGGTTGAACAGGGTCGGCAGCCCTGGATCCCGCCGCCAGGACCATGAGCATTCCCAACCCCGGGAACATCCATCTCAATGTCGTTCTCTTCATGGTTCACGCTCCCTTCCTTCGTTCCTTCCGTCTATTCGGTCCGGTCCACGATCACGGTCCGGATGTCGTTCGTCGCATCCAAAACCGTCACACCCAGTGGCTCCGCTTCCGTACCCCCGTCCGGAAAGAGTTCGAAACGAATCGCGTCCAGCGAAGCCGGTGGCATCCACCCCACCACGTTTCCCGCGTCCATCCACATCGACACCACCCCCTCGGTCAACGCCTCCGGAACATGGAGCCGGTTCCTCGCCCATCCTTCGAACCTCCCCTTCCGCTCGTCCTCCCGCTCACGCCTCAATCCCGTCGCGATGTCGCCGTCGGCGCCAGCCAGATAGTAGGCCCGCCGCCGAACATCCCGAATCCGAACGGGCGCCCCGCCCGCCTCCACTTCCAGGTCGTACACCCGATCCACCCCCGATCCGGGCCGACCCAACAACGCCAGCAAGCCTTTGCCCGGAAGGACCCGGAGCACATTCACGGGCTTCGCCGTGAACTGATCCGGCACCCGCACCCGCACCCGCGACGCCGGTCCCAGCCGAACCGGCATCGATGCCCTGTCGCCCGCGGGATTCAACAGCACTTCCCCCGGTTGCCGACCCAGAAAGAAAAACAGACGCGACGCCACCGGCCGATCCGCGGTCAATGACGGCGACCGCCAAAGCACCTTCCCAGCGCCGCTTCGCACTTCCACCGAATAGGCTTCCCCCGAAGACGCCGTGCTGGCCGCCTCGACCCGGATCGACGAGGTCGCCGCGAACAAACCCAGCGACAACCCCAGCGCCACGAGCAACCCCCGCGTCGAATGGGGACTTCCCAACAGCCGCCTCGGCAGGTTCTTGAATTCGTCCTCCGCACCCCAACGGAAATAGAGAATCGCCAGCCATAGGAGTGTCGGTAGCCCGATCGAACCGCCCACGGCCACCGGTCCGAATCGCGCGGATTCCAGATGACGAAGGTACCAGCCCGTCAGGACCCCAAGAACCGCCAAAAGAATGAGGAGATTCGCGAGGTACCTGCGCCGATTCGTCCGCGCCTTCTTCCGCTGGACGTCCGCGCCCCATTCGTTCCGCAACACCCCGACCAGATTCTCCACGGCCGCGGACGTGGCCTGATCCCGCACATCCACCCACGTCAACTGCTCCAGGAACCCTCCCGGTGGTTCTCCGCCCGGAAGGAGCACCGGGACCACCGGGAATCGCGGATCCTTGTCCTGCCGGCGCAATGCGACATCCACCTCCCGCTGCTGAACCTCTCCCAGCCCGTGCGGACCCAGCATCACCACCACCGACCCGCACGCCGCGAGCACTCGTTCCAGTTCAGGTCGCCAGCGAAGCCCCGGCGCCAGATCCCAGCGGTCCAAAAACGGCTTCAACCCCTTCCCCGACATTCCCTCCGCCAACTCGGTGACCAACACGTGGTCCCTCGAATTGTAGCTGACAAAGACATCGAAGTTCCCGAACCCGCTCGCGGTGGCAGCGTCCCCTCCACTTTCCGACGACGAAGCCGCCGGCCCGACGGGACGCTCTTCTGGGAATGGAACGGGGTTCGCCATAACCGTCTCGAAAGTGCTGTCGAATCCGATATACGCCTCCCCCGCTGGATCGGCCAGCGTTTCCGGGACACGCCCCTAGGAACCGGGCGGCCCGACTAACGACGGTCCCGCACGGTCGGAATCGGTATCGGGGTCGATCGGGGACCAACGCTCCAATCTCGGTTGGGAACGCGAGTGTCCATTTCGACTCCGATTCCGATTCCGATTCCGACCCCGACAACACGCATCGCGCATCGCCGGCCGGATTTATCGCGAGAGCCCCGACAACTCGGATGCGCCCCGCGGAACCCACCCGCCATTCCCCCGGTCGGTCAACGGGTTCGACGTCCGGACCGCGGACCGCCCGCGGGCGACGGCCTCGGTCCGCTGGACCCACCCCGCCCGCCTCGGCCCGATCCCTTGGGTCCATCGCGGAAGTCCGAGCCCGAGGGCTTGACCGGCTTTCGCTCCGCTGTCTTCGTGCCCACCGAACTTCCCCCGCGCCCGCCCCGGCGCCTCGGCCCCTCGCCAGTTCCCGGGAAGCGCTGGTTCCCGGCCCGGCCGCCGTGCGCGGAGACCGGCAAACCGGTCTTCCCCGAGGAAGACGCCAGCCGGAAATCCACCTGCTTCTTGAACGAATCCACCTTGGCGATCTGCACCAGGGGCCGGTCCCCCAGCCCGACGACCCGGCGGGTCCGACGACCCACCAACCGACTCCGCGCGGGGTCGAACACGTAGAAGTCGTCCTCCAGCATCGACAGCGGCACGAGACCGCCCATCGCGAGGTCGGGGACATCGACGAAGAATCCGAAATTCCTCACGTCCGTCACGAGCGCCGGATACGAGACGGGCGATCCCGGTTCAACCTGCGCGCGGGGATAC
>JBFWOK010000120.1:0-22257 GCA_050250555.1 Limisphaerales bacterium | reverse complement strand
TCTCGCTCGGTGCCACGAAGCGCGCGCCGCCGTAAACGTGCCGGGGCAGCACCGTCGCCGCCGCGACGACCGAGGTCGCCGCCGCGGCCGCCTTGCCGAGAAAATCCCGCCTGTTCAATCCGTGATATTGAATGCGCTTGTTCATGATCGTCGGTCGTGATGGGTCCGAGTTCCAGAGTTCCAGAGTTCCAGAGTTCCAGAGTTCCAGAGTTCCAGAATTCCAAAATTCGAGGGGTCTGACCCCGGGACCATGCGACGCGCAACCCTCCCGCTCAAGCGGCAAGACGCGGCGGGTTGGAGAGATAATTTCTTTTGACAAAGATCAACCCGAGCGTTGACTGTCAACAGCGTCGCGCCTGGAATTATTCTGAATCGGGTTCGACTATTGCGGGGCCCCTTCCGGGGCCCTTATTCTTTGCGGCCACATGGATCGAGTCGCCGCGTTTGTGGATGCCGGGTACCTCTTTGCAGCAGGGTCCCTGCTGCTAGATGGCGCGAAGCTTCCCCGCAGCCGCATTGATTTGAATGCCGGATCCGTCGTTAGCGCGATCGAGGAATTGTCGAAGAGCGTCTCGCGGGTGAGCATGCTTCGAATCTATTGGTACGATGGAACTTCCTCGGGTCCAACGTCGCAGCATCTGATGATGGCGCATCAGCCAGGCGTCAAAGTTCGACTCGGTTTCATCAACAGCGTTGGCGAGCAAAAAGGAGTCGACTCCCTTATCGTCACCGACCTGATCACATTGGCGCGGAACCGGTCGATGTCGGACGCAGTCCTTCTCTCAGGAGACGAAGATCTTCGAGTTGGCGTTCAGCAGGCGCAGGAATACGGAGTGCGAGTTCATCTCCTGGGAATCGCGCCAAGCCGTAGCAATCAGTCCCTCACGCTCTTGCAGGAGTCCGACTCCACCCATGAATGGGGGCATCAGGAGCTTCAAAGGTTCATGTCGATCCGTCCGGCACCTGCTTCGGTCCAGATTCCTCCCATTGGGAAGATGAGTGACGGCCCTTCCCAAACGGACACATTGCCAACCGAAACTTCGATTTCGAGCCGCTCCGAGCGTTTGCGCTCCTTGGCGGTCGAGCATGCCGTCAAGACCGCAGAACACGAGCGTGAAGCAACCGTCACTCGATTTCGCTCGACTGGTCAGCTCCCTCCCAATGTCGACCGTCCCCTTCTGGGAGCCGCTAAGGTAGCATTGGAGGATATGCTCTCGCCCGATGAACGCACCCTATTGCGCCGCGCTTTCGTCGAAGAATTGCAGAAGCTGTCGGGGGGTGGTGTTTGACTCTCCAACAACCTTTCCTGTCATCACCTCATGGATTCGTCCCGTTCTTCCGCCATTCCGTCCGGAGTCGTAAGCTCCGCCTCCGGGGAAGGTCTCTCCGGCGACGTCCATCCGTTCACCCAGGCGCTCGGATCCCCCGAATCGCTCGCGTCCCTTGCCGCTCTCGCGGACCTCGTTCAAACACCAAGACCGGAAACCCCGCGCGCACTCGAATCGTTCCTCATTCGGTACAGCGAACGGTTGCTCGCCGCGGTGGAGCTTCCCGCCATTCGCGACGCCTTTTTGCATGCGCAACGCGGCGAGGTTCGGGAGCTCCTGCGCCTCGACCGCCGGCTGGAGGCTATCTTCGGCAGTTCCGCGTTCGCCGACGCGAGCCGGCATCTCGGCCGCACCCAGCTCCGTCGCCTTCGCCCTCTCCGAAGCCGCCCGCTCCAGCGTTACCTCGAAGCGGTCGACTCCGGCCGGGCCCACGGCTGGCACGTCGTCGTGTACGGCATCCTTCTCGCCCTCTTTTCGCTGCCGCTCCGACAGGGGCTCGCCCACTTCGCGCTTCGGTCGCAGGAAGGGCTGCTCGAATCCAGCCTCCTCGGCCTCAGCGTTCCCGCGGCCGATCGTGCCCGCCTTCTGGAGTCCTGCGCCCACCGGGTCGGCTCCACCGTCCAGGAAGCCCTGCGCCCGGTGGCCTGGAGCCCTGCTCTCGCCTGACCTCGAAGGCGGTCATCCCATCCCATGAACGTCATCCTCGGTCGACGCCGCCAACACTTCCGGACGGTCGGGTTCGACCGCGCGAAGAACGCCGTCCTCCTCATCGAACAACGGTTGCTCCCGCACAAGTTCTCCATCGTCGCCACGCCCGATTTCCGGGCCACGGCGCGGGCCATCCAGGACATGGTCGTCCGGGGCGCCGGCGCGATCGGCGCGACCGCGGCCTACGGCTTCGCCCAGGGTCTCCGCTCCTATCGCGGCACTTCACGCGCCGCGTTCCGCCGGCATGCGGACCTCGTCTTCCGCACTCTCGCCGAGGCCCGGCCCACCGCCATCGATCCGGTCAACGCCATGCGCGGCATCCAGGCGGCGCTCGAACAGGTCTCGGAAGCCTCCATCCCGAGTCTTCAAGAGATGGCGCTCATCGCGGCCGAGTCCTTCGCCGATGAAGATGTCCAGCATTGCCATGACATCGGCGTTCACGGCCTTCCCCTGATCCGCGAGGGCATGAACATCCTCACGCACTGCAACGCGGGCTGGCTGGCGTTCGTCGACATCGGATCCGCAACCGCGCCGCTCTACGCCGCCCAGGCCGCGGGCCGGAAGTTCCACGTCTTCTGCGACGAGACACGGCCAAGATCCCAGGGCGCATCCCTGACGGCGTGGGAACTCGCCCAGCAGGGCATTCCGCACCACATCATCGCCGACAACGCCGCCGGCCACCTCATGCAGCGCGGGGAGATCGACCTCGTCATCGTCGGCGCGGATCGCGTCCTCGGCCGGACGGGCGAGGTCGCCAACAAGATCGGGACGTACTCGAAGGCGGTTCTGGCCCGCCGCCACGAGCTGCCGTTCTACGTCGCCATTCCCCTTTCGACGCTGGACTGGAATCTCGCTCGTGGCTCCGACATTCCCATCGAGGAGCGCTCGGAGGACGAAGTGCTCGGCGCCTGGGGATTGAATCCGCAGGGAAAACGCACCCAGGTCCGCGTCGCCAACCCGACAAGCCCGGCGCGCAACCCCGCCTTCGACGTGACCCCGGCGGAGTTGATCACCGGCATCCTCACACCCGCCGGCCTGTTCCGTCCGAAGGAACTCTGGCGCCGACGACGTCAGCTCGGCGGTCCGGCCTGATCCGACGGCGTCTCGGTCCTGTCCGCGCCCAGTCGGAAGACTTCGCGCAGCGGAACCGCTCTCGGACTGTCGTCGGCGTTCGCGGGCATGACGTCGCGCATGTGACGCCACCAACGGCGGCATACCTCTGTCGCCGCGATCGCAGTCCACCGCTCTTCGTCCTCGATTTCGGCGTAGGCGAACAGCGTGCTGGTTTCGGCGTCGAGGAAGATCGAATACCGATGGACGCCGTGCGCCCGGAGGGTCTGTTCGAGTTCCAGCCAGATGGGCCGGTGCCGGCGTTCATATTCCTGGTGGGCATCCGGGTTCACCCACATCTTGAAAGCCTTTCGGATCACGACCGGAACGTAGTCACAACCTCCGCGGACCCCAAGCCCGGCTCCGATCGCCCGCCAAACGACCGGGGGCGGCGGCCCTTCATTCCCTCACGGGCTTCAACTGGAAGAACCTCGACGGCGCCGTCGCCGGGTCCGGGTCCGCGAACCGGAACTCGCCCGCGGACAGATTGGTCCGGAACATCGTCCGCATCGTGTCCAACGCGTCCCCCATCAGCCAGTCGTACTGCCCCGGAAGCGGGTGCATCAGGATCACCAGGCGCCCCGCGTCGAACGACAATTCCGGAGGACGGACCGGGGGCGCCTCCTCCTCGAGCACCCAATTCAGTTTGATGCGCCCCTGCGCGCCGTCGACGCCGTCCACCAGGACCAGATAATCCACGCCGGACCGGGCCGGGAAAGTGACCTTCGCCGTTGGTTTCCCCGGAAGCGCCGCCGCGTCGCACCCGACCAGGGTCAGCGCGGTCCTGTTCGTAAACACGGCGAGCAAGGCCGGAATCTCGCTGCCTTCGGTGTGCAACTCCAGCGCGTTCACCGCCGGCACCCTCAATCGAAGAAGGAACCAGCGCGTCGCCGACGTCGCGACGTCGCAGACCAGCGGATCCCCGACACTCCGGGTCGACCGCGAATTATCCGTCCATTGGCCGCCAGGCAGCCCGATCCCCAGCCCACCGCCCGCTCCCGTCCTTCCACGGAACATCAGCGACCGGGCCGCGCCACCGGCGTCCTCGGCCGCGTACAGTTCGTCGATCTTGTCCGCGCTCAGACCCAGCGATTCCCGGACCTGATCCGCGACCTCCAGCGTCGCCAGGTCACTGCGAAGCTGGGCGCCGCCGGGAGTCCTGATTTCCACGAAATAGTCCCCCGCGTCGGCCGGAGTCACGGACGCGATCGCAAGGACGGATCCGGTCTGGCCGGCCAGCGCGACTCCCTTCCGAAACCACTGGTAGGCCACTCCGTCGGGCCCGGCTCGCACGCTGAAACTCGCCGAGGAGCCTTCGACGGCGAGCACGTCGATCGGTTGTTGCGTGATCACAGGAAGCGGCGGAACCGCCGGGTCTAGCGTCCAACCCAGGATCACGTCCCCCGCGGCCCCCGCGAAGCCGTCGACGACGATCTCGTAGTCCACTCCAGCCTCCGCGTTGAACTGGACGCGGCTGGTGAAGAACCCGCCGTCATCGTCGTCGGCCGCCACCCGATTCGAACCAAGCGTGGCGACGGTGGTGCCCCGATACACCGCGAGCAGCGTGTCGAAGTTCGATCCCACCGTCTCGAACATGGCCACTCCGGACTCCGGCGCCCGCCACGAGAGCCAGACCGATTTCCCTCCGACCTTGCTTGCATGGCTCGGCTCCCCGAAATCCATGGTGCCGCCCTCATTGCTTCCGATGCCAATGCCGGATCTTGCGCCGATCCGACCCCGTTCGGCGAAGGTGTCGCCGAACGGCCAGACCGTGACGTCCAGCGTCACCAACGCTGGATCGCTTTCGATGAGTCCGGCGGGATTCCGGACCAACACCGTGTACGCTCCCGCGTCCTTCGGACCGACGGCGTCCAGCAGCAGGCTGGCGCTCACCTGGCCCGGAAGCGGCTGGCCGTTGAGGAACCACTGGTACGAAAGGGGCTCATCGCCTTCGGCGGAAGTCCTCAGCGTCCACGATTCACCCAGACGGAGACGCTTCGACTCGGGACCGACGACGATTCGCGGAGCCGACGCGAAGAGAACCTGCCCGCCGTTCACGATCCGGAAAGTGGTTCCCGTCTGGTCCTTGAGGTTCCCGACCGCCAGCACCGCGTCGAAACCATCCACCGTCACATCACTCCGTCGAAGCGACTCAAGTCGATCCGTGTCGATCCGGCCGCTCCCATCGATTCCGATCGACAACCGGTCCATGGCGGAAATGCCGCCCACTTGAATCCGCCCCTCCGACGCGACCTCGAGGCTCCCGGTGTAGCTGAAGCCTTCCGTGGTCCAAAGTCCGCGCGCGCCGGAGAGATCGATCACGCCTCCAGTGACGGCTTTCAGGCGAACGGGGCCGGTCACGCCGAGGACCCCGGAAAGATCGATCCGCGCCGCGTTCCTGGCCTCGATGGGGAACCAGGCGCGTGGGCCGAGAAGGAGGCTCGTCACCGCCTTCGCGTCGATCAGGGAACCGAATCCCTCCGCCAGCCAGTTCGGGGTATCTCCCCGCAACTGGGTCACCTTCGGCAAGCGCAGGACCGCCCCGCCTTCGATTTTGAAGACGGCGTCGTCGATGTCGGTCACGGCGTCCAAGACCACCTCCGGGCCGTCGAGGTTCAACTGGCCTCGAAGGAACGAGGTCCATTGGGCCATCGGCAATTCGCCGGTTCGATCGAGCACCACGTTGACGCGGTCCAGTCCGGTGAGGCCGGGCAGCAGGACCCGACCCCCACCCGTCGCGGATATCTCCGCGTCATAGCTGAACCCCTCCGTTGTCCAACGTCCGGTCACGCCCCTCAGATCGATCACGCCCCGGTCAGTCGCGTTTGGCCGGATCGGCCCACGGAGTTCGCCGAGCCCCGAGAGATCGACCCGGGCCTCATTGGCCGCGACGATGGGAAACCACGCCCTCGTTCCCAGCGCGATAGTCTTCACCGAACTGGCATCGAGCAGCGTCTCGAAACCTTCCGCCCGCCAATCCAACGACTCCCCTCGCACCTGGCTGACCCCCGGAAACCGGAGCACCGCGCCGCCCTCGAGGCGCAGTTTGGCATCGTCGATGGTCGTCAGTGACTTCAGGACCAATTCCGCCCCATCGAGAGTCAGCGTGCCCTGCGTGAACGACACCCATTGCGCCGCCGGCAGCTCCCCCGTCCGGTCCAGGGTCACCTCGATCCGATCCACATCGGTCAACCCCGGCAGCAGCACCTTCCCGCCTCCCTTGGCCTCGACCGCCCCCTGGTACGCGAATCCTTCGGAGGTCCATAGTCCCCGAACATTCGAAAGGTCGATCACCCCGCCATGGTTCGCCGAAGGCCGAATCGCGCCTCGCAACACCGTCAATCCGGACAGGTCGATCCGCGCTTCGTTCTCCGCTCCGATCGGAAACCAGCCGCGAGTCCCCAAAGCCAGGGTCTTCACGGAACGCGCATCGAGCACGGTGCCGACGCCGGTCGCCTTCCAGTTCATCGACTCGCCCCGCACCTCGCTCAGTTCCGGCATCCTAAGCACCGCTCCGTCGGAAAGCGTCAGCGACGAACCCTCGAAGTTGGTCAACGCATCGAGCGCCACCTCGACACCCTCGAGATCCAGTGTGCCCCCGGTGAATGCCAGCCACCGGGCCATGGGCAGAACCCCGGTCCGATCCAGGTTCACATCCACCCGATCCAACGAAGTCAGACCGCCCAGAAGCACGCTCCCACCCGCCTTCACGTCCATCGCCCCACCGTACGAAAAGCCGGTCGCCGCCCACCGGCCCCGCGCCCCCGAGAGATCGATGATTCCGCCGTCCGTGGCCGTGATTCGCAGGGGCCCCCGAAGGGTCTCCACGCCGGAGAGGTTGATCCGACCCTCGTTCCTCGCCGAAATCGGGAACCACGCCCGGGTTCCCAGCGCCAGGTTGGTCACGCTCGCGGCGTCGACGAGGCTTCCCCGACCGTTGGCCCGCCAGTCCGGCGAATCACCCCGAACCTGGGTGACGGCCTTCAGATGAATCATCGCTCCATCCGACGCCCACACGTTCCCGCCAAACTCCGTCGGGGCCCCCTCCACAAGCACGACCGCCTTGGGGCCGTCGGCTTCGAGGGTCGCGCCTTCCTCGACGCGCACCCGTCCCCCGAAGCGCGACTCGCCCTCCGTCAGCTTCAAGGTTCCCCCCCGCAACACCAACCCGCCGGAGGCCGTCACGCGCCGGACCTCCGTGAAGCCGGCCAAATGCTCCACCTGGGTGAACTTCTCCGGGATCACCACATCGTTGGTCCGATGCGGAACCGCCTTCGCGTCCCAGTTCGCCGCCTGATTCCACGACCGCCCGTCGCCCGCGCCCGTCCACGTGATCGTGTTCGCCCGGGCTCCGACCAAGACGAGGCTCAGTCCCACGCACAACCACAACCACACCCACAGCCAGGACAAGGATAGGGATTGGCGTCTCATCGCGAGGTTCGGCACGGCGCGGTCGGCCGTTCGTTGCTTCGGCACTAGGCCTTCAAACGCGCCTTCTTTCAAGGCTCCACTCCCGCCCCTCCGAACCGTCGACCGAGTCTTTCGGTTCGACTCCAGTGCCGAAGCGGGGCCTCCTTGCTCCAGACTCACGGTTCGAGACGCCAGCCTCCGCGTGCCAAGCCATGATGCGCCGCGATTCCTTCAACATCCTCCAGCTCTGGCGCCTCCTCGCGATCGCGTCGTTTCCCATCGTCCACGCGCTCGCCGGTCCCACCGCCTCCACGCGAACCACGACTCCCGCGACGATCGCATCTTCCGAGTCGCGGGACCCGTTCTGTCTCCGTCCCCCGCAGGACTTCGGTCCCCAGTCCCCTCCACCTTCCCCGCCGCCGCCCCCGCCGCCGCTGTCGCTGTCGCCCGGAACGCGGCGCATGATCGAACGTCTCCAGGCCATCCGCCGCGAAACGGAACTGGATCCGGACAGGAATCCCTTCGTCAGCGCCTTCCTCGCCGCACGGCTTCAATCCCGCCTCGACGAAGCCGTCGCCGCCGGAAACACGCCGCGGATCCTGATGCTTCGACCACGGCTCGCCCGACAGCTGTTGAACGCGGGCGACACCCACGCGGCCCTAGGTCATTACGAGATGTTCCAGGCGATGGTCGATCGCGCGAGTTGGCGTCCCGACATCCGGCAGTCCGCCGAACTCGCCCTCCAAACCGCCCTGTGCCATCTCCGGCTGGGCGAACAGGCCAACTGCCTCGAAGCGCACCATCCGCAGTCCTGCCTCGTCCCACTCGAAGGAGGCGGAATCCATCGCGACCCGCGCGGAGCCGAGGGAGCGATCCGCGTTCTCACAACCCACCTCGCGCGGAATCCCCACGATCTTCACGCCCGCTGGCTGCTCAATCTCGCCTTCATGGCGGCCGGCCGATATCCCGCGGACGTCCCGCCCTATCAACTCATCCCTCCCGACGCCTTCGCGTCGGAGCACGACATCGGCCGATTCCAGGATGTCGCCGAACAGGCCGGCATCGTCGTCAGCGACCTCGCGGGCGGCGTGGTCACCGAGGACTTCGACGGGGACGGCCTGCTCGATGTGATGACGTCAAGTTCCCGGCTCGACGGGCCGCTGCGGCTGTTCAGGAACACCGGCGACGGGCGCTTCGATGAGCGCACGGTCGAAGCCGGGCTCACCGGCCTGACCGGAGGACTGAACCTGCTCCAGACCGACTACGACAACGACGGCCGCGCCGACGTCCTGGTGCTTCGGGGGGCGTGGCTGGGGAGGGGCGGGCATCACCCGAATTCGCTGCTGCGAAACCTCGGCGACGGTTTGTTCGAGGACGTCACCGAGGCCGCCGGCCTTCTCTCGTTTCACCCGACTCAAACCGCGGTCTGGTTCGACTACGACGGCGACGGTTGGCTCGATCTCTTTGTCGGCAACGAATCCCGGCCAGACGACCCGCATCCCTGCGAACTCTTCCACAACAACCAGGATGGAACGTTCACCGAATGCGCGGCGGCGTGCGGCCTGGCCTTTCAGGGATTCATCAAGGCCGTCGTCAGCGGCGACTTCGACAACGACGGTCGACCCGACCTGTACGTCTCGGACTTGGAGGGACCGAATCGACTCTTCCGAAACCTGGGTCCCGCCGGTTCACGAGGGGCGCCCTCCGGGGCCTGCCGGTTCTCGGATGTGGCTGCCCAGGCGGGTGTGGAGGAACCGAAGCACAGCTTTCCCGCGTGGTTCTGGGACTTCGACAACGACGGCTGGCTCGATCTCTTCGTGAGCGGGTACCGGATCGGAAGCGTCGGCGACGTCGCCGCGGACTACCTTGGGCTCCCGCACACGGCCGAGAGGCCGCGATTGTATCGCAACCTGGGAAACGGACGGTTCGCGGACGTGACACGGGCGGCGGGTCTCCACCGGCTCCTTCTCGCCATGGGCGCGAACTTCGGTGATCTCGACAACGACGGCTGGCTCGATTTCTACGTGGGAACCGGGGATCCCGACGTGGGCACGCTCGTTCCCAATCGCATGTTCCGAAACGCGGGTGGCCGACGATTCCAGGACGTCACCACCGCCGGCGGTTTCGGGCATCTCCAGAAGGGGCACGGAATCGCTTTCGCGGATCTCGATCACGATGGGGACCAGGATGTGTACCACGGTCTGGGAGGCGCGATGGAGGGCGACCCTTACCGGCACGCGCTTTTCAGGAATCCCGGGACCGCCAACCACTGGCTCCAACTGGTGCTCGAAGGCAAAACCTCCAACCGCGCCGCGATCGGCGCGCGGGTGAAAATCGTCGTCGACGCCGGCAACGGGCAACGGGCGATCCACCGGGTGGTCGGAAGCGGCGGCAGCTTTGGCGCATCACCCTTGCGCCTGGAAATCGGTCTGGGCGACGTCCGCGCGGTGCGGTCGGTGGAGATCCTGTGGCCCGGCACGGGTGGGACCCAGGTCCTGGAAGGTCTCGATCCGGACCGGGCCTATCGGATCCGTGAGGGATCCACCACGGCCGAAGCGCTCGCCCGACGGCCCTAAGGGACAACCTACGGCACGATCGTCGGCGTGATGAAGATGACGAGTTCGGACTTGCGGGTGTCGTCGTAGACGCCGCGGAAGGCGTAACCAATGCCCGGGATGTCGCCGAGGATCGGGACCTTGCGGGTGGTTTTGTAGCGCTCGTTCTGGATGAGGCCGCCGATCACGACCGTGGCCCCCTGCGGGACGCGGACCAGGGACGACGCCTGCTTGATGTCGACCTCGGGGGCGGTGCTTCCATCCGGACCTTCGGCGGTGTTCACGAGCCGGGTGATCACGGGTGAAATGTCCATCGTGATCCAGCCGTCGTCGGAAATCTGGGGCGTCAGGGCGAGGATCGTGCCGATGGTGATGCTGGTGACCTCGACATTGGACTGGGTCTGGGTGCCGCCGTTGGCGGTGATGACGTTGGACGTCCGTCGGAAAAACGGCTTGTCGGTGCCGACCTTGATCATGGCGGCCTGGTTGTTGAGCGTCCGGATCCTCGGCTGCGAGACGACTTCCAGGTTGCCCATCTGTTTCAGCGCATCGATGACGATCTTGGTTTCGTCCTTTGTGATCGCGAGCGACAAGGCCGGCTGGCCGGGCGTGTTGCCACCGAGCGGATTGTTGACGATCAGGTCGGACGACGGGATCCCGGCGGGCAGGCCGCCGCTGGACATCGCCCATTCGCCGGCCTGGATCATGACGTTCTGCCAATCGATCCCGAAATGGAACTCGTCGTTGAGCACGAGTTCGTAGATCTGGGCTTCGAGATCCACCTGGCGATGCAGCGTCTTCTTGACGTGCTTCAGGTAGGTCGCGATCCGGTCCACGCTGCCCTTCCGGTCCGTCACCATGATCGTGCCCGACACACGGTTGATGGCGATCTTGCCCTTCTCCGACAGGAGTTCCTTGAGCTGGGCCTCGACCTCGGTCCAGAAATCCAGGCTGTCCACCTTGCTGATCGAGACGCTGGTGGAGTCACCGGCGCCCGACCCACTGGCCCCACCCGAATTGCCTTCTCCTCCCCCGCCTCCCACGCCGGCACCCCCTCCGCCACCGAACTCGCCCGAGGACGACGAACTGATGTTCGCCGAACTGCTTCCGTTGCCGGATCGCACCAGCCGCAGGTAGTCGACGGTGAAGAACTCGGTTCGCATGTTCCGGACCCGGATCAATCCGCCGGAAGCTTCGGCGTAGTAACCGAACGAACTGAGGAGCGCTTCCATGGACTGCTCGATCGGCAGATTCCTGAACTCGACGGAAACCGTTCCGGTGACGTCGGGGTCCGGGACGATGTTGAGGTCGTTGCTGCGGGCGAAGAGGGCCAGCGCGTCGCGGATTTCGAGGTCCTTGGCGGAAAACGAATACAGACGGCCATCGCCCGGAGGCGTCGCCCGCGCCTGGGCGGCTCTTTCGGCGAAGGACAATTCGGGCGCCTCCTCCCGAACCACGGGCGGTTGGTACCCGGACGCCGCGCCGGGCGCGATGGTGCTGGTCATGCGCGACGGGGGCGTGGTCGCGGGCGTTTGGTTCGTGGCCACCAGCCAGCCGCGGTTCGCCCGATCCTTGGCGATTTCGGTTTCGCATCCAACGCACGCCAGAAGCAACGCGAAGGACAAGAGAGGCAGGGTGCGAGCCCGGTTTCGGGTTCGCTCTCGTTGGGTTGGGTTCATGGAAAATCGATGAATCACGGCGCCGGCGGCTCGCTGGAGTCCGGAAGCCTTCGCTCACGACCGACCTGGGTGATCGCGGTGTCCTTGACGCCACCGTCCGTGGAACGCGCGGGTGACGGTCGGGGTTCCCTCGAAATCTGAAGGCCCAGCTTTCCGCCGGGGCCTTCCACCCACACCGTATCCATTTCAATTCCAGCGACCCGCCACGCTCCGACGGAATCGCCGACGCCGACCACGGAACCCCCGAGAACCGCGAGGGGCTGGCTGGCGCCCAGGCTGATGGCCTGGAGCCGAGGGGGAGTCCGCGCGGATTCGGACTCGGATGGTGACCCTCTCGCGGCTTCCGGCGCCTTCGCCAATGGAACGAAATCGAGAAATGGATCGTCCCGGAAACCGTCGTCGAGTGTCGCGGCATTCTCCATCCACTCCCTCAAAGCGCCGCTCACGGAAAGCTCCGGGTCCAGGAATCCCATGGTTTCCTCGTCCTCGTCGTCCTCCTCCTCCACGTCCTCGTCGTCCAACCTGAAAGTCGGGGAGGTGTCGCGCGCCGTCGCGGTGACGCGGGGACTCGCGAAGTCCCCGAGCCACAGCAGCGCCGCCGCCAGGAGCATGCAGGCGAAGGGGAGCCTACTCTGGAGGAGTCTTGCCATCATCATCGTTGCTCAAGCCCAACATCTCGATCGTCACCCGGGCCGACCATCGACGCTCGTGATCCCGTCCAAAGGCCAGTTGCACGACCTCGACGTGTTTGGGCATGCGGGAAATCTCCTCGATCCACTGCACCAGGGAGGGAAACACCGATGGCGTGCCGGCTCGGCTGGGCGTCAGCTGAAGGATGGCCCGATACCCTTTCAGCTCGGTCCATCCCCCGGGGGCCTCGACCGGCGGCGCCAACGCCATCTCCGTCCGCCAACCCAGGCGCAGGGCCACGCCTTCGACCGCAGCGAGAATCGACCGCACCTCGTTGGAGTCGGCGACAAGCCGGGTCCGCGATCGAAGGGCCGATTCCCGAAGCGTCTTCAACCGAACCGAATCAATCGCCGGGTCTCGAGAAACGCCGGCGTCCTCCCCGGCCGGATCCCCGGTCCTCGCGGCCGTGGGGACCCGTTGAACCTTCGGGATCATGGTCGACCCCGTCAGAGCGGCGTAGGCGAGCAGCACCAGCGAAACCCCGATGACGCTCGCGCACACACGCGGACTGGTCGCGGCCTCCAACCAGCCTCCCTCGATTTCGTTGTTCCGCAGGGTGGGTCGCCGCCCTGGTTTCGGAACGCGGAGATCGGCCGGCTCACCAAGCCCGGGAACCTCGCCCCCCCGGGTCTCGCCGAAGGGGGCCGCGTCACGCCCGAGCGATCGCTCGGGCGGTGGGACTTCACCAATTCGAATGGGGGCCGAGGTCCTCATGGTTTCGCGGACTATTGAATCGTGCCGGTCACGAAGAAGGCCCGTTCGCGCGCTTCTTCGGTGGTTTCGGAGGATGTGTCCGTTGTGTCGTCCGGCGCGGGGTTCGGCGACGCCAGGTTGGGAAGCCCACCCACCGACCGCGCCTCGGTGCCGTCGGTGATCCTCATTTGAAACAGGCCTCCGGTCAGTTCGGCCTCCAACGAGCCCACGTCGGCGAGGAAGCGGCTGCCCCTCTCCCGGGTCGCGCCCTCGATCTGAACCCACCACCCGTTGGTCTTCCTCTCCAACGCCAGCGCGGTGAGACGAAGGGATGTCGGAAGGCGCGCGCCCAGATAGCGCGCGAAAGTCGCGGCCACACTCGGATCCTCGGGAGTCCCGATCGTCCGCAGAAACGCCTCGTGACGATCGGCCTCCGTCCGTGAGCGCTGGGACTCCGCGTCCAGCCGGGCTGCGTCCCGCTGGGCCTGGCTCCGTTGCGCCCGGTCCCGAATACGCGCGTTCAATTCCAGGCGCACCCAGCCGGCCGTTCCCAGGGACACCGCGAGGAGAACCGACATCGCGGCGACCAATGCCGGCCTCAACCATGGCGCCTGGCGCCTTCGGCCTTCCATGAAATTGAGCGGCGTGGTCTCCCGAAGCTCCGCGGCGCCCACCGCGAATCCGCCGCCGTCATTCTCCGAAAGCAGGCACTCGACGTTCAGACCTTCCCGGACCTTCCTTCCGCTCAGCGTCGAATAGCAGGCACCCCCGCTCGCCACCAGGCGGTTCACCTGCGCCCCGAATCGCTGGCGCGCGAAATGCATCGTCCGATCAATCTCCCGCACCAGCCTTTCCCCGACATCCCCTTCGCCGCCCGCCACGGAACGCGCGAAAAGAATCTGGCTGTTCCCCTGCCCGATCATAAGACCGTGGGACCCTTCGAAATCCGCGACGATCAGGACCACCTCGCCGGATCCGGCTCCCACCTTTCGGAGCGAATCCCCCAGCAGCGCGGTCGCGGGGTAGAGTCCACGGAGTTCCAGGTCGTTCTCCTCGCACGCGGACTCGATCTCGGTCCACAGGGACTTCGGGATCAGACACAAGAGCCACCGGCAGCGCCGCTGGTTGGGCGGAAGCTCAACCCGCGTCCACACGGCGGGCTCGTCGTAGAACCGATTCTCGTCGACCAACCGATCCAGCATCCGGGTCAGCAACCGCCCCTTCGCGGGTGGAGCCTCCTGGACATGGAACAGCAGGCTCCGATGGTCGATCGCCACATTGGCCCGGCACACCCGGCCCGGCGCCCGCTGCCGCGCCTCCCGCACCGCGGTGGCGAAGGCGGGTCCATCGACGACCGGTTCCGGCGACGTCCACGACACCCGGGCGCCGTCCAAGCCCAGCCAACTCGCCGTGAACTTCTCGTTCAGCCAGCTGATCCCCAGAATCCTGCGCTTCACGGCGTCGCCTCCTCTCCCTCGCCACCCTTGTCCTTGCCACCCTTGTCCTTGCCATCGTCCGCGTTGGGGTCGGACGGGGGTGTGAAATCAAAGGACTCCTCGCCGCGCACCACGCGCACCTGCTGGACCGAACCGTTCGTTCCACCGACGGCGAGGAACGTACCCTTGAGGAACACCGTCGTCATGGGTTCGACCGCCAGATGCCCCAGCCGCACGGCCCCCGAACTCACGGGATCCCCGCCTCCGCCATAGCGCGCCTGCTTCAAGTGGATCGGCGCGAAAAGTTGGTTCAACGAAATCCGAGCCACGTGCAGATCCCCGCCGTTCCCCCGCCAGACCTCGGGCCAACCCTTTGGAGGCGCGCCGGTCGCCGGATCGCGGATCCAGTTCCAGATCGCATCGAAAGCCGGACGTTCCAGGAGTCCGCTCCGAAAGGGCATCGCCAGACCCGGCGCGGAACAGCTCACCAGGAGGACCCGGGCGGTGTCGGTGAGAAGCCCGCTCCGCGGGTCCTCGAGCCCCCCGGAGTCCTGACGATAAGGCAGCATCCCGTCTCCCAGTCCACGATCGATCAGGAGGCACCGACGCACGGATGCGAATCCGGATCCCGACCCCGACCCCGACCCCGACAGCACCATGGCGGCACTCATTCCGGTCGCCTCCGCGACCGCCCGGGGCCATTCGTCCGGTCCCGGAATCATGAGTCGGACGGAAACAAACCGGGTGAAGCCTTCCGCGATTTGGGCGAGCGCAATCTCCTCTCGGTGCTGGCGCTCGCGAAGGTGCGAACGGACATGCCGGGTCAGGGCGACACCGCCCCCGACCGCTCCCCCCGTGAGGACCAGGATCAGACCCAGCAGGACGATCCCGCGGGTTCTACGGGATTCGCCAGTGGTCATCCGCATACACCAGGTTCAGATCGTCCCGCACGGTGAGCGCCAACTGCACCGTCCCGGTTCGTCCCCGTCCCGAAGGGTCCTGGAACATCCGCAGGAAGGATCCTTCGAGGAAATAGGCATCGTAGGTCGGCGCGCCCACCAGGCTCCGAACCGAGGCGTTGGCGACTTGGAAGGAGGGCGCTTTTTCCGGGAACTGGGTGTTGCTGAACGTGACCTTCCGGAAAAGCGGCTCGAAGTTGATCCGTTCGACGTGGAGATACTCACCATTGCGCTGCCACGCCGACGGCCACCCGATCGGTGGCGCGCCCGTCTTCGGGTCGAAATACCAGTCCCAGATGTGGTCGAACGCCTTCGCGCTGGACGCCACGCCGCTGGCCACCGGCAGTCGGAGTCCGGTCCGATGAACGCTCAGAAGCAGGACTCGGGCTTCGGACACGTGAACGGTTCCCTCGGCGCCCTGAACCCAGAGCGGATCGCCCGACTTGGCGCGCCTGGGGGAAGCCGGGGCGAAGTCCGGATGAATGAGGTACACCCGGGCGCTGGAGGGCTCGCCCGGGATGGCATCCTGGATCGCCTGGGGTGGTTGACCGACGATCGAGGCGGCCTTGGCGGCCCAACTCCCGGGTCCCGGAATCTCCTGGTGCAAGGCGACGTGCCGACGCAAGGCATCCCCTATCGCGCTGAGTTCCGCGGCGTCCTCGGCCGCCTTCGCGCGGCTCAGTCGCCTTGCGAGGCCGGGAGTCACGACCGCGGCGCAGACGGCGAGGATCGACACGACGCCGATCATCTCGATCAACGTGAATCCGCCGGACCCGGCTCCGCCGACACGCGGCTTCCGGGGCAATCCTGGACACGATGGCGGGCTCGCTTTCATTTGGCGCCAAGGGCTGAGGCGATGGGCAGGAAGACCGAAAGGACGATCGTTCCGACGACGAGAAGGAGGCCCAGGATCATCACCGGTTCGAACAGCGTGAACAGCGCCTTCACCGCGCGGGGCACGATGACATCGTAGTAGTTCGCGACGCTTTGAAGGGATTGGTCGAGGGTTCCCGTGGTTTCACCGAGGGCTGTCATCTGAACCACCATCGGAGGGAACAGGGTGGTCTGCGACATGGTCATGTGCAGCGGACGACCCGCCGCGACACCGCGGTGGACCGTCGCGATCCCTTGCTGGATCCGGCGGTTCCCCACCAGCGGTTGGCAAAGCCTCAGGGCCTCGAGAAGGGGTATCCCGGCCCGATAAAGAGCCGCGAGATTGTGCAAAAGGCGGCCGAGACTCGCCTGGGAAAGGATCGGCCCCAGGATCGGCATCCGAAGTTTGAGGGCGTCGACCCAATCCGCGAACACCGACGACTTTCTCATGAGGATGGCGGCCAGGATCGGTGGCGCGATCACGGCGAGAATCACGACGGGCAGGTGCGCCATGACGAAATCGCTGACCCCGATCATGACCCGGGTGAGCCAGGGCAGGGGCACGCCGAGCTCCTTGAGAACACCCGTGAACCTCGGGATGAAGAAGGTGAACACGACGAAGAAGAACGCGACGGCGGCGATCACCAGCGCGATCGGATAGATCAACGCCTGTTTCACATCGCCGAGGATCCGGTCGTTCCATTCAAAGTGATGCCGGATCTCGTCGCAGACCTCGCCGAGCCGGCCGCTCGCCTCGCCGGCCTTCACGAGGTTGGTCACGACGACGGAAAACGTGCGGGGATGCAGCGCCATCGCCTCGCTGAGGGGAGTGCCCGACTGGACCCTCTCCAGGATGTCGGCGTGGACCGCCCGAAAGCCGGCGCCCGCCGAATCCTCCAAACCGAAGTTGAGCGCCGACACGACGCTGACACCCGCCTTGAGCTGGAGACTGAGGGAGAGAAAGAATTGCTCGAGGACCCGTTGGGAAACCCTCCGGCCGCGCACGCGCGGTGCCGGCTTGCCGCCCACGGTCGAGGATTCGCGGACTTCGGCAAGCCACTTGCCCTCCCGGCGCAACAAGGATCCAAGGGCCGCCTCGCTCACCGCCTCGCGCTGACCGCGGATGGTTCGGCCGTCGTCATCAATTGAAATGAACCGGTAGGTCGGCATGGCGAAGCCGTCAGCCCGAGTGCCCAGTGATCCGGATGATCTCCTCGATCGTGGTCAGGCCCCGCGCGACCTTCCGCAGACCGTCCTCGGTCATCGGCCGGAATCCCGCTTCCCGCGCGAGTTCCGACAGCCGGACTCCGTCGGCTCCCGCGGCGATGGCATTCCTCAGCGGCCCGTCGGTGACCACCAGTTCGTGGATTCCCACGCGACCCGCGAATCCCGAACCCCGGCAGTTCGGGCAGCCCTTTGCCCGATGAACCCTCGCGTCCATGAGCACCGCCTCCGACACCCCCATCGCCGAGAGCAGGGCTTCGGCATCGGGCGCCCGCTCGCGACACTGGGGACAGAGCCTTCGGACGAGACGCTGGGCGAGCACCCCGATCAGGGTCGGCGCGATCAGGTACGGGGCCACGCCGAGATCGACGAGGCGCGGGATGGCGCCGAGGGCGTCGTTGGTGTGGAGGGTCGAGAAGACGAGGTGCCCGGTCAGCGCGGCTCGAACCATCAGCTGCGCGGTCTCCGTGTCCCGGGTCTCTCCGACGAGAATCACATCCGGATCCTGGCGGAGCAGGGTTCTCAGCCCCTCGGCAAAGGTCAGGCCGATGGACTCGTTGATCTGTGTCTGGCGGATGAACGGAATCTGGTACTCGATCGGATCTTCCAGCGTGAAAACGCTGCTCGTCGACGCGTCGATCATTCTGAGAGCCGTGTACAGCGAAGTGGTCTTTCCGCTCCCGGTGGGGCCCGTGACCAGGATCATCCCATGCGGCTGTTCCAACATTCCGGCGAAGCTCCTTTCGATGTCCGGCGCGAATCCGAGCGCGTCCAGCTTCAGGCTGACACTTCGCCGATCCAGGATCCGGATCACCAGACTCTCCCCGTAGGCCGTGGGCAGGGACGAGAATCGCAATCCCACCTCCCGGCCGCCCACCTGGACATTGCCGCGACCGCCCTGGGTGCGCCGGGTTTCGGCAATGTCCATTCCCCCGACGATCTTCAGCCGGGCGATCAGCGCCGGTTGGAGGACCTTCGGAACGAGGTACCCCGCGTCCAGGACACCATCCCTGCGGAACCGGATCCGTATGATCTTCTCCTCGGGATGGATGTGGATGTCGCTGGCGCCCGTCGTCACCGCCTCTCCGAGGATTCGATCGGCGAGACGAATCGTCGGAGCGTCCTGTTCCGTGGCCTCGGCCAGTTCGCCGCCTCCCGCTTGAAGGAGTTCGTCGACCAGTTCGCCCACGGTCTGCCCCGACTCGTACAGGCGCTCGATCGCCTGGATCACCTCGCCCTCCGGAGCCGCGACGAGGTTCACCCGTAGCCGGGTGGTCTGCTCCAGGAGATCGAACGCTGTGACATCGAGGGGGTCGGCGATCGCGACCGTCAGCACACCCGCGTCCCTCGACACCGGCAACGCCACCAGCCGACGGGCCAGATCCTCCGGGACGAGATCAAGAACCTCGCGGGGCACTTCCAGGCGCCGGACCGCGATCGTCTCGGTCCGCGTTTTCTCGGCAAGGAACGCCGAGAGGATCTCCTGGGTGACGAAGCCGAGTTCGAGCAGGGCTTCACCCAGCAGTTTTCCACCCCGCTTCTGCTCGCGCAGAGCCAGGTCGAGCTGGGTCTCGTTGAGATGGCCCTGTTCAATCAGCCAATCACCCAGTCGGAGGGGTCGCGCGGAGGCAGGCATGAGGAGGATGGACGATGGAGGATGATTCGTATGGAGTACCGATCCTGGGCGGCAACGGACCGCCTTCGGGATCGACTCGATGGGCTCGCCGCGGTCGGGAATCCATTTCCCTCCACGGCGTCGCCACTCGACCCGGATCCGGCCCCGCTCCCGCGGGTTCACTCCGCGGCCAACCGACCGGACCCGTCTTCCTTCCCTGTCACTTTCGCCGGCGCCGTCCCGTCGCTGTCACCGTCACTGTCGATGTCACTGTCACTGGCCTGACAGCGTCGCGGCCGCCGGCATTCGGTTCTTTCTCCGAAGCGGTCAGTTCAGTCAGTAGTGGGCGACGTAGACGTAAACCGTCACCTTGTTCTCCGCGTCCGCCTTGCTGTAGATGCAGCGGCCTTCCGTGTCGACGGTCGCACCCACGTTCACGACGCCGTCGATCAGCTTGTTCAGCGCGATGGCATCCGAAAGCGTCACCTGGGGGAGGAATACCGACACCACCATCTGGCCGGCCGTGAAGTCCGCCGTGGTGTTGTCGCCATCGAGGTTGAAGCTATCGCCACCCACTTCCGCCGTCGGCTTCTTCACCGTCTTCGCCTTGTTCGCCGGAAGCGATCGCACGTGGATCCTCCCCGTGAGCGCGCTGGAGTCCGAGACCTGGGACCCGATGGCGCAGGTGAACAGGCGCTCGATATAGCCGCCGGAAACCAGATCAGCGTCAAACCGGCCGTCGGTCTCGGCCTTGTCGGTCGCGGCGGTTCCATTCCTGACGGGAAGCGCCGATTTCGCCGCGATGTAGTCCATCGTGGCGGTCTTCAACCCAGCGATGCCCTGCGCGGTGCTGTTGACCTTGCCGCGCCCGATCACGCTCGTGACCCGGGGAGCGAGAACCGCCGCGAGCACGGCAATCAAAGCGACCACGCCGATGATCTCGACGAGAGTGAATCCGCGACGACGATTACGGAATGTTCCTACCAATTTCATAAACAGAACGGGGAGTATGTTCGAACCTGGCTAAGTTGGGTCCACCGTTGGGACCCACGGACCTAGCTCGCTATCCCCATCGGCTTTCGGGGAATTCTCTTAAGCTCCAACCCTTCCCCAGGCTCCCGCGGTTGCTTGTCCATTTAATGGCGCCGCTTCGCGGACCGATAGATTGCGGTATCGGGGACGAAAGTCCCGTGGACGCGGCGTTCCGTGATTCGGACCGACCGGCGTGCCTTGTTGGTCAGCGGACGGCATGAACATTCTCCTCGTGGACACCGACTCCCGACGCCGGGCGCGCGTTCGGGCGATGCTCCTGCCCGCGGGTCACAGCGTGTGCGAAGCGGCAGACTCCGCGACGGCCCTGACCCGCCTCGTGGAGACGCTGACGGACGTCGTTCTGGTCGAAGCGGATCTTGGCGGAACCGGAGGAGGCGATCTTTTCCGCCGAATCCGGACCGAGGGCGCCGCCCACCCGCCGTACCTCATTTCGGTCCGAAGCCAGGGAACCGGGACGGCCCATGCCAATGGGGATTCCGGGTGGACCGAGGATGCGGACGACATCCTTCCGAATCCGGTCCGACCCGAGGATCTGATGGCCCGTATCGAGGTGGCGCGCCGGGTGCTCGATCGCCGCCGTGACGGAACGGGATCCTGGCCCCATGGAAACGCCCAACCCCTTCGGGATCCCCTGACGGGTTTGCCAACCCGGAGCCTGCTTTCCGAACGGATGGGACAGGCGATTCATCAAGCCCGGCTCACCGGAACCTCGGTCGCCATGGTCAAGGTCAACCTCGACAACTGCGCCGAGATCAACGACGCCTACGGCCATCACATCGGCGACCAGCTCCTCCAGCTCGTGGGTGAGGCGCTCAGGGATACGGTCCGTACGGGCGACACCGTTCTCCGCGATGCCGGCGACGGCTTCATCCTCGTCCTCCAGGGCATCGGGAATCGGGAGACCGCGGGCACCACCTGTTCGCGGTTCATTCGGGCGGCGCAACAGGCCGGCGACGACGCCGACCTGGGGGTTCAATTCACCCTGAGTCTGGGCCTCGCGCTTTTCCCGGACGACGCCGATTCGGAGCGGACCCTGGTCGAGCGCGCGGACCACGCGCTCGTGGAGGCCAAGAACTCGGGTCGCAACTGCTGGCGCGATTACCAGGCCGCGGTCGGCGCCAATCCCCTCATCGGAACGGATCGCCTCCTACCACGACTGATGGCCGCCCTCCAGGCGCGGCAACTCCACGCGCAGTACCAGCCGATCATCGCCTCGGCTTCGGGCGCCGTGGACGGATTCGAGGCGCTGGTTCGATGGCAGGATCCGGAACTGGGCTGGATCCCACCCGATCGCTTCATTCCGATCGCCGAATCGCGCGGCCTGATCTCGGAAGTCGGCCGGCAGATGGCCGACATGGTGTTCCGCCAACTGGCTGTGTGGCGGGACGCGGGCCACCCGGTGACCGTGTCGCTCAACATTTCCAAGCACCAGCTCTGGGAGCCGCGGTTCGCCGACGAGATGCGCGAACTCGCCAACGACCACCGCCTCAACCCAGCCTGGATCATCCTGGAGGCCACGGAACGGCAGTCGCTGGTCCATGACCCCGTCTGCCGGGAGGCCCTGGAAGGCCTCGCCGCGGCCGGCTTCCGGCTCTCGATCGATGATTTCGGAACGGGACATTCCACGTTCGACATGGTCACCGAGCTTCCGTTCCACGAGCTGAAAATCAACATGACCCTGAGTCAGAAGGTGCGGACTCCGAAAGGCCGACACGTGGTGCGCGCGATCCTCGAGATGTGCGAGAACCTGGGTCTCGAATCGGTCGCGGAAGGCATTGAGGATGCCGAACTCGGAGACGCGCTTCGGGCTGCGTGCGCGAGCAAACTCCAGGGCTACCACTTCTCTCCGCCCCTCCGGGCCGAAGCCACCCTGGAGTTCCACAAGCGCTCCCGACCGTGACACCTGTCGCTGGGGAGCGTCGCG
>JBFWOK010000119.1:0-22343 GCA_050250555.1 Limisphaerales bacterium | reverse complement strand
CGGGCCTTGGATGGCACGGTTCGGTTGAACCGGCCAGCCCGTGGGCCAACCTGGCTGACGCCCCGTCAGGGGCGACCCGTCTCTAGCAGGCCGCGGTTGAATCGAAACGACCGGTTCCAGGTCGGGTCGATCAGGCCTTCGGTTCGAGTTCCTTGGCGCGCTCGGCCATCGCGGCTTTGCGGCTCAGGCGGACCCGGCCCTTCTCATCGACACCGATGCATTTGACCCAGATCACATCGCCCATCTTGACGACGTCCTCGGTGGCTTTGACCCGGAAATCGGCGAGTTCGGAGATATGGACGAGGCCGTCCTGGCCTGGGAGCACTTCGACGAAGGCGCCGAATTCTTTGATCGAGACGACCTTGCCGCGGTAGATCTTGCCGACTTCGATTTCGGCGGCGACGGCTTCGATGCCTTCGCGGGCGATGCGCATGCCCTCCTCGTCGATCGAGAAGATCATGACGGAACCATCGTCCTCGATGTTGATCTCGCAGCCCGACCGTTCGACCAGGGCTTTGATGTTCTTTCCGCCGGGTCCGATGATGGCGCCGATCTTTTCCGGATTGATCCGGAGACGGATGATGCGCGGGGCGTACTTGCTCATTTCCGCGCGGGTTTCGGGCAGGACGGCCTTCATCGCGTCCAGGATCTTGAGTCGGGCGACCCGGGCCTTCTCGACGGCTTCCGTGAGGACGGCGATGGAAAGACCCTTGAGCTTCAGGTCGAGCTGGAAGCCGGTGATGCCCTTTTCAGTGCCGGCGATCTTGCAGTCCATGTCGCAGAAATGGTCTTCCCATCCGATGATGTCGGTGAGCAGACAGTAGCGACCGAGTTTGCCCTGGGCGTCGTGTTCGGAGCAGATGCCGATGCTGATTCCGCCGACCGGACGGGTGAGCGGAACGCCGGCGTCCATGAGGGCGAGGGAACCGGCGCACACCGAGGCCATGGACGTCGAGCCGTTGGACTCCATGATCTCGCTGACGACGCGGATCGTGTACGGATACTCCTTGAGCGGCACCATGGGTTTGATGCTGCGTTCGGCGAGGGCGCCGTGCCCGATTTCGCGCCGTCCCGGGCCCATGATGCGGCCGGTTTCGCCGACGGAGAAATTCGGGAAGTTGTAGTGGAGCAGGAATTTCTTCTCGCTTGGGCCGCCGGTGTAGGCGTCGAACTCCTGGACGTCGTCGGTGGTGCCGAGGGTGATGACGGCGAGGGCCTGGGTTTCCCCGCGTGAAAAGATGGCGGAACCGTGGGCCCTGGGGAGGATGCTTGTCTCGCCGCCGAGCGCCCGGAGGTCGTCGGGTCCCCGTCCGTCGAGGCGTTTGCCTTCGTCGAGGATGAGGGCGCGGATGGCCTCCTTCTGGATGTAGTAGAAGGCGTCCTTGATGACGAATTCGGTCACCTTTTCCGCGCCGAACTTCTCGATGAGCGAGGCGCCCATCTGGGTTTCGACGGCCTTGCACGCGGCTTCCCGGGCGAGTTTCCCGGGGGTGAGGAGGGCGGTCAGGATGCCGGATCCGATGGCTTCGCGGGCGGCTTTGAGGATGTCGTCGGGGACGACGCTCACGGTGATCTGGCGCTTGGCTTTGCCGAGTTTGGCGGCGAGTTCCTTCTGGGCGGCGATCAGCGGTTGGATGGCCTGCTGGCCGAACTGAAGGGCCGCGATGAAATCCGCATCGGCGCATTCGTCGGCGGACCCTTCGAACATCACGACATCGGTTTCATTCCCGACGTAGAAGATGTCCAGGTCGCTCTGCTCCATCTGGTCGTGGGTCGGATTGGCGACGAACTGACCGGCGACGCGACCGACGCGGACGGCTCCGATGGGGCCGGCCCAAGGGATGTCGGAGACGAGGAGGGCGGCGGAAGCGCCGTTGGCGGCGAGGACGTCGGAGTCATTCTGGCCGTCGGCGCTGAGGAGAATGGCCTGGACCTGGACTTCGTTGAACCAGCCCTTGGGGAAGAGGGGGCGGATGGGGCGGTCGATGATGCGGGACGTGAGGATCTCCTTTTCGGAGGGGCGCCCTTCGCGTTTGAAGTAACCGCCGGGGAACCGGCCGGCGGCGGCGGCGCGTTCGCGGTAGTCGACGGTGAGGGGGAAGAATTCCTGGCCGGGTTTGGCTTTGGTGGCGGCGACGGCGGCAACCAGAACAACGGTTTCGCCGAGCTGAATGGTGACCGATCCGTCCGCCTGTTTGGCGAGTTTCCCGGATTCGATGATGATGGATTGGTCGCCAATCTGGGCGACGACTCTTTCTGCCATGGTTACAAGGTTGTAGCCGCTGGCGAGGGGAACTTCATTCAACCGCCGCGGCCACCACGGCGCGGCGGCTGAATGAAATTTCCCAGGTCCAGCGGTGCAAAGTTAGTGGGGGTCGCGTTGGCGGTCAGCCGGTCCCCCTGATGCCGAGACTGGCCGCCCCGGGGTGGTAGTACGAACCACGTACGTACGGTACGAACGAAGGTGCGCGGTCCGGGCGCCGAGCACCTGCCTGATTCGGGGAGTCTGGGTTACCTCCGGAGGCCGAGCCTCTTGGTGACGTCCGTGTAGCGACTCACGTCCACCCGTCCGAGGTAGTCCAAAAGGCGGCGGCGCTTGCCGACCAGCACGAGGAGCCCCCGGCGGGAGCTGAAATCCTTGGCGTTGGCCTTGAGGTGTTCCGACAAATGATTGATACGGCGCGTGAGAAGTGCCACTTGCACGTCCGGGGACCCGGTGTCTTTTTCGTGCCGGCCGAATTCCTTGATGCTCTGCGCCTTAGGGGCTGCTGTCATACCATTCTTCAGTCTTGATCCAGTCGAGTCGAGATTCGAGAACGGGGACCCTAGGCGGCCCATTGGGTCCCTGTAAAGCGAGTTTTGGAGAGGATCCGAGCCTTCGAGCCGGTTGGGACTCCCACCGTCCCGCTTGGACCACCCTGGAGTTGCGGCGGCGCCAGGTCACCAGCCGAACGTCAGGGAGCCTCCCTGGATTCGCGGGTTCTTGAGGGTCACGGCGGAAGCCGATCGGATCCTGAAGAACCGCAATCCACCCGTCGCCGGGACGGTTACCGTCCGGGCGTTCGCGTCCACCACGGCTGATGGATCGGCGGCGTAGGGTCCCGCCGCGGAAGACGCCGATTCGACGACCACCGGTTCCTCGATCGCGTCGAATTCGGTCCATGCGCGGATCGCGGAAGTTTCCTCGCCGTTCACAAGAATCCGTGTGCCCGTCGCGATGTCGATCGACGTCCACTCGGCATGTCCCGAGCCGGCGCGTTCGTACCAGACCATGCGGAACGGATAGAGCCCGGCCTGGGGGACGACGATGTCCGCGGTTTGGTCGGCCGTTCCGCCGTTGCGGAAGGCGAAGGGGATGGTGCTCGGACCCAGCGGTGGCGCGGAGGAGGCCACTTTGTAGCCGTCGTCCGTGATGAATCCGAAACGGAGGATGCCCGCCGGAAGATCGAGATAGGTGAGGATCTCCACCGCGAAATCGCTGTCGCCGTTTCCGGTGTTGTCGGGATCGATCCCCGGAACCATCACGTCGCCTTCAATGGCCCCGGCGACGGCTCCGTCCCGCTTGTTGAAGTTGATGACCGCCACGACGGCGTTGGTGTCGACGGCGCTGGGGATGGGGGAGTTGGGGGCCAGCTGGGCTTCGGCGCGATCCAGGCTGTTTTCGAGGGCGCCGCCGTCGATGGGCGCTTGGACGACATGAACCTTGAACCCGGGCAGGCGGCCTTTGCCGGAGATCCGCGCCGCGGGATCGAGGGAGGGGTAGGTGACGGTGAACTGCCATTCGGTGACAATTTCCTCGCCCTGGTTGTCCTTGAACGTCACGCGGGCCGTGTTGAGCGCGCCCGAGGCGGGGAGCGGCGAAATGGGGTGGCGAATCGTGGCGCCCGTCGCGGTTGCGGTGACCGTGGCCGGAACGTCGGCACCGTTCAGGCGGAGTTTCACGGTCCCGATGTCGACTGTCGTGTCGCGATTCTGGAGGGTGACATCGATCACCGGGGTGACGGTGTTCACGGTCGAATTCGCCGCGGGCGACGCCGAAGTGACGGTCGCGCGCTGGGTGGTGTCGGCGACGGGAACGAAGATGAGGTAGTTGAGGAGCCGGTAGCCATCGGCGGCGTTGCTGGTGAGGTGCCGGATCCGAAGGGTGGTGGTTCCGCTCAGGCGGACGACCGTTCGATTGGCGCCGGATCCGTCCGTCAGCGGAATGTTCTGATAGTCGAACCCGCCGCGGACGCCGAGGAACGAACCGAGCAGGCTGACGGCGGCATCGGGTTGGGTCGGATCCCCGGTGACGTGTTCCAGGACGCTGTCGGCGGTCGCGATGTTGACGACCTGGGCGCGAAGATAGACTTCATAGCTGCCCGCGGTGAAGGTCCGGGTGTACTGGGTCCATTCGCCGGCGACGAGGTCGCCCACGTCGTAGTCGTACACCCCGCCTTCAATGCCACCGGCGTCGGCGTACTTCTTCCGGATCTTGTCCAGCGAGCGGGCCATTCGGATCGGGTCGGTCGGGCGATACATCGTGTCCTCGCCGTTCGGGGACGTTCGGGTGTCGAAGAAATCGATGTCGGGGACGCCCTCCTGGCTGTCGTAGGAGTTGTCGCCGCCGCCGGACCCTTCGGGCACGGGGACCGGATTGTTCAGGAACCCGCCGGCGGCGAAGTTGTAGTCCTCGGCTTCGACGACGAAGTTGGCGGGGTCGAACGTATCGAATTTCAGGGTTTGTTCGCGGGTGGCACCGTCCGAATCGACCACCTTGAGCAGGGCGACGTGGGTGCCGTTGAGCGCGAGTTGACCGCTGAGGGACGCGGTTCGCGAGGTGCCGGAACCACCAACGGTGAGGCCGTTCGCGGAGGTGTAGGTGGTGCCATTGAGGGTGATGGAGAGGGCCTCGGTGGCGATCGGTTTGTCGTCGGTGGCGGTGAAGGAAATCGCCGTCGAGACGGGGAGGAAATTGGCGGCCGCGGCGGGGGACACCCCGGCGAGAACGGGAGGTTCATTGCCGGTCGCGGGGGCCGAGGCGACGATGGCGTTGTCGTAGGTGGCCTTGTACGGATCCTCGGGCGCGCCGGCGTCGAAATCCTCGTACAGGTAGAGGACAAAGTTCCCCTGGGTGATGAACGGGGCGGCGGGATCGTCGGTTCCGTCGGCCATCACGTCGGCGGCGGGTGTGTCGACGACGATTTTCTCGAAGAGGACGGCGTCGTCATTCTCGGTATCGAGGACCCGGGCGCGCACCGTCACGGCGCCGCCCCGGGCTGTGAGGGTGAGGGAGAGGGTGATCTTGTCGTTCTTGACCGGTTCGGGCGGGTTCTCGTTGTAGAAGTACTTGCCGATGCCCTTGGTGACGAGGATGTCGGTGGTGGATTTGGCCAGTCCGTAGCCGGCCAGGGTGGCGGCTCCGGTGCTTGTCGGGATGAATCCGACGATGGCGAACGAGTCCTTTCCGCCGCCCTCGACGAGGTCGACCCGGAATTCCAGTCGTTCGCCCTCCTTCAGTTCGTAAGTCTTCGACTTCTTGGTGCTGGCAATGAACAGGGCCTGACCCGCGGGTGGGAGGATGAACTTGAACTGCCCGTCGGCGACCTCGGGTTTGGGCAGCGCCGCGACGAACGAGAAGTCCTCCCAGCCTTCCTTGCCCGAGTTGAAATCGTCGAGAACGGCGGTGTCCGTCACGAAGGCCTCGGCGTTGTCGTACGTGGCCTGGTAGGGATCCTCCGGGGCGCCCGCATCGAAATCCTCGTAGAGGTACAGGACGAAGTTGCCCTGGGTGATGAACGGCGCGGCCGGATCGTCGGAACCGTCGGCCATGACGTCGGCCGCGGGGGTGTCGACGACGGTCTTTTCGAAGAGGACGGCGTCGTTGTTGGCGCGGTCGAGGACCCTCGCGTTGACGATCACACTGCCGTTCCGGACGCTCAGGGTGAGGGAGAGGGTGACGTCGTCATTCTTGATCGGTTCGGGCGGGTTCTCGTTGTAGAAGTACTTCCCGATTCCCTTGGTGATCAGGACGTCGGTCGTGGACTTGGCGAGCCCGTAGCCGGCCAGGGTCGCGGCGCCGGTGCTCGTCGGGATGAACCCGAGGATCGCGAAGGAGTCCTTTCCGCCGCCCTGCACCAGGTCGACGCGGAACTCGATCGTGCGTCCCTCCTTCAACTCGAACGTCTCGGACGTCTTCGTGCTGGCGATGAAGAGGGCCTGCCCGGCGGGCGGAAGGATAAATTTGAACTGTCCTCCGTCGACGGCCGGCTTCGGGAGCGCCGCCACGAACGAGAAATCCTCCCAGCCATTTTTGCCCGAGTTGAAATCATCCACGACCCGCGCCTTCGCGGTTCCGGGATGATGGAGGGCGAAAGCCACGAACGCGGCGTGGATACCGCGGAGGAGCCACGAAGTTCTGTTCATACGATCGAATCGGGAGTCGTGAGTCGAGGGTTGTGGTCGGACTAGGTCATCGGAAACGTTTCCCTGGTCAATTCAATTCCGGTTCGGCGTTGAGAAATCACCTTTCGGTCGCCGAGTCCGGCGTTCCGGCATTCCGCAACGGGGTGGCGCCTCCCGGCGTGTCCGCGGTTCGGGAAAGGCCGGCCTTGTCCGCGCGGCCGTGCCCAACGGGCTCCACGGGGTCTTGCGTCGCGACGGGCTCGTGAGCATGGTCCGGGGCTCAGTCCCATGAAATCGACCCTGTTGGCATCCTTGGCATTCCTGTTGGCGTTGAGTCCGTGTCCATGGACCGAGGCCGCCGACCCCGTGGGTTCGCCCTCGGTTCAGGCCATCCTGGACCGGTATGTCGAGGCGTCGGGAGGGCGTGCCGCCCTCGAGAAGCTCAAGACGCGCGTCTCGAAGGGAAAGGTGGAGGTGACCACCGTGGGGTTGAGCGGCGGCATCGAGGTGAAGTCGAAGGTCCCGAACAAGCACCTGAGTTCCGTCGATCTCGCGGGATTTGGAGCGGTCCGCGAGGGGTTCGACGGCGGGGTTTCCTGGTCGGACGCGCCCGGGGTCGGCCTGCGGGAAAAGCCGGCGGCCGAGTTGGCGCGAGACCGGCGGTCCAAGGTTTTTCCGAGGGAATTGAAGCTCCGGGAAGCGTACGAGCGCCTGGAAGCCAAGGGGACCGCCAAGGTGGACGGCGCGGATGCCTGGGTCATCGAGGGTTCGGTCAAGGGAGGGAAACCCGACCGCCTGTACTTCGACAAGAAGACGGGACTTCTGGTCAGGGAGGAATCGACCGTGGACTCCGGATTGGGCGACATGTCGTTCCAGGTGGATTTCCTGGAATACAAAGACGTCGACGGGGTGAAGGTGCCGCATTTGATCCGAATTCCGAAGCCGGAGAGCATGGGATTCCAGATCCGATTCGACGAGGTGAGGCACAACGTGGAAGTCGCCGAATCGGAGTTCTCCAAGCCGAAGTGAATTCAAGGACCGGCAAGCGGGTGACGGTCCGAGCAAGAGACTCCGCTCCACGGCGTTCGGACGCCTGCTTGTGACGAAAAAACGGTTGCCAGACGGCCCGCCAAGGAAGTAGCCAAGGTCATCCTTTCCGGAGTTTCGGGCACCTCGAAGCGCCCAATGCGGCGGGAGCTGCGTTGCGATCGCGTTCCGGGGGGCGCTTGGTTCCATGGGAAGGGAGTCGGTTCAACCCCAGACGGGGACACATTCAACAGCAGGACGCACCGCATGACAAAACTCGCAATGTTGCCAGCCCTCGGGATCGCCGTGATGGCTGGCCAGCAGGCATTTGGGCAGCTGGCGTTGCCCGGGACCCCCGAGGACAACGGACTGCAGCCCGTATCCGAGACGGTCTATCTGAACACATCCGACACGATCAACAACCTCAGCACCGAGAGCCTCGGGATCGCGATCGCCCGGAATCGCAATGTGATCGTGGGTTGGGAGGACGATGGAGAAGCTCTGACCGATCTCGCGTCCGTCTGGACCCTGGTCAACGAATCCGGTGTTTCGATCACACCCGATACCGAGATCACCAGCACGGATCCGGATTTCGCAGGCCAGGGGTTGACCTCGAAATTCCTGTCCTTCTTCCGCGCCGACAAGACACCGACTCCCGGCCGGACTTCCTGGGGTCCGAAGATCAAGGCCAACCCGTTCGGCGACGGCATTGGCATGGGAGCCACGGCGTTCGACCTCGCCAAGGAGGTCAGCGAGCTGTCCCCCGATTTCAATGGCGATCTGGGTGATTTTCCCGCGGTGCAGCTCCTGAACAACGATGGCACGCCGATCTCGATCGTCGTCGGCGTTCCCAAGGAATACCACCAGCGCGACGGCAACATCCGCATCGGCGACTGGGACTACCTGTCGACCGGCAACATCGTCATCGTGGGTGAGAGCCGCCAGAGCGCCGATCTCGTGGACATCTACGGCGGCGAATCCGCTCAGAACCACGCGATTGTCCGGATCGTCTCGCCCGCGGGCGCCGAGATCAAATCGGTGCAACTGGCGGGCGCGACGCCCACCAAGACGGAGATGTGGCATGGGGTGGGTGTGACGAAGAACGGATTCGCGGTTCGGTTCTCCGACAATGGTCCCGGCGCCATCCGCCTGTTCAACAATGATGGAACCCCGGCTTCAACCAACTTGAACCTGGGCGACCTGGTTGGAAACCCGATCGCCGCGGGCGGCGGGCGTGGCGATGGAGTCGGTTTCCACGGAAACGGCAACGACGCCTATGCGGCGGTCGCGATCGGCCGGGACGAGGAAGGACTCAACCGCGTCTGGGTGAGCGTGATCAACACCAACGGCACCGTCCGATGGAGCAAGAGCGTCTCGGACGATCTCGAACTGATCGGACCCGGTCGCTGTGACGTGGCGATCGATTCGCTGGGACGGGTTGCGGTCGTCTATGACGACGCCGCGGGAACGGGTGGCAACGCCAAGATCATTCTCGGACGCGTCTTTGACGCCAAGGGCGACCCGCTGGGCAAGACCTTCTACGTCAGCGAGAAGGAACTTCCCGACGAAAACTCCCTCGAATCTCGCAACCCGCGCGTCGCGTTTCGCAACGACACCATCGCGGTCGCCTGGGAAAGCCAGAACGTCGAGCCGGGGACCCGGGTCGTCGCCGTTCGTCAGTTCGTGGTTCCGGTCAAGCCCGGCAGCATCGAGTCCGTCGGCCTGACCCGAATCGTGCCCGACACCCCGGTCATCAACCAGAGCCAGGACGCCCTCGGCAACTGGGAGCCGTACGCGTCGGTGCTCGGAACGACCACGTTCCTGATCGAGGCCAACGCGTTCGCCCAGGATTCGGCCGACACCCAGCGGTATGTCGTGGCGTTTCAGCCGGCGGCCGGTGGAGCGATGAAGCTCGGCGAAGGGTTTTTCGCGGACAACGGGACCCCGTTCAAGGGCCAGATCAACGCCTCCCGGCAGAACGGCAACCCCGGTCGCGTGGCGGGAGACACCCGCCCGGGCGCGGTCAACTTCATCGTCGGCGCCGAGGCGTCGCCGCACGTCTATCCCGAGTTCGACTCGGGCAACCGGTGGGCTGGCGGCTTCGACCGGCTCGAGGATGGACGGTACGGCACGGTTCAGACGTTCTCACTCGATCCGACGACGCTCACCCAGACGATGCTGAGCAAGGCGCAGGATTCCTCCAACGGTCGAGTCACCACGGGAGCGGCTCCCGGCAATCAGATCACCCGCTTCGGCGGCGACGTCGTCGGCCTCAGCGACGGCAACTTCCTCTCCGTGGTCGAGGATCGGTCCCTCGTGATCCGGCCCGACGGCAACGCCGCGGTGGCCACGATCTTCGCGCCGGACGGTTCGGTGGTGAAGGAAAGCTTCAAGGTCGCCGACGGCGACATCTGGGCCAACGTGGCCGCGGTCAAGGATGGCTTCGTGGTCCGCGTGGCTGGGAAGTTGTACTTCTTCAACAACGCCGGCGTGGCTCAGGGTGACCCGGTGGATCAGACGACCTCGGGCGCCAATTTCGATGGCGGCCGCGGCGACGGCACCCGCCTGGCGGGGCACATCAATTCGCCGTACGTGTACCTCGTCGGACGCGAGGTCGGATCGACCGCCGTTCGGGTGGCGATCTGGGATGCGCGCACGCGCGCGCTGGTGACCCTGGCGGACGTCAGCGAGGGCGGGTTCCGCGCGGACGCCGATCGCGCCCACGCGGCGGTGGATGCGTTGAACCGCTTCGTGGTGGGCTGGGTCAGCCGACCGGACGGTTACGAACAGCAGGTGATCGCGGCGCGGGTGCTTCGCCTGGACGAGACGAGCAAGCAGGTGGTGCCCTTGACCGCGAGCTTCCTTCCGTTCATCAACTCCGCTCCGCAGGGCGGAATCCGGAGCCTCGGAATGAGCATGGCCATCACGACGAAACAGATCCTCGTGGCGGCCAAGGGTGAGATCAACCTCCAGAACCAGCCCGATCAGGGCGCGAACTCGCCGCGTGAGATCAACTTCTTCACGGTGATCTCGCACCCGAGCCCGGCCGACGATCCGACGACCCCGGTGGGCGGCGGAACCACCGAGGTCCGTGTCGCGGTCACACGCAACGGCGGGAACCTGACGGTGACCTCCGACCCGAGCCCGCTTCCGGCTGGCTGGGTCCTCCAACTCGCGCCCAGCGTCAGCGGCCCCTGGGCGACCCAGGCGGGCGCCAACACGCCGGTGACGGTGCCGATCGGCAACGACGCGGCCGTGTTCCTGCGCGCCACCAAGCCCTAAGGATCGATCCTGTGAGCGGGCCGGTGACGGCCCGCTTCGGATCTCGAATTCGAACTCCCAAACGACGAAGGGACCGGAGCAATCCGGTCCCTTCTTTTTTTCAGCGATGGCTCCTCAGACCTGGGCGGGGTCCGGGTGGGTCCAGGGAGCTCGGTACGGGCGGCGAAGGAGGGCGGTGGCTTCGGCGTCGTTCGCGACGGTGTGGGTCTCCGGATTCCAGGTGAGTTTGCGGCCGAGTTGCATCGAAAGGTTCGCCAGGAAGCACGACGAACTCGAGATGTGCGCCTGGCCAATGTCCGCCACCGGCAGCATTTCACCGCGCCGGGACCGGGCTTCGAGGAAGTTGCGCCAATGACCGCGCATGGCGGACGCGACGTGCCTCTCGAGGTCCTTTTCAGTTTGGTCCTCGGGGTACCGATCGTACTCGAGCAGGGCGTCCCGTTTCCGCGCGGGCTTCGTCTCGCCTTTCGGGAAGAATTCGTACTTGAAGACGCTGGCTTTGAGCGTGCCTTTTTCGCCGTGGAGGATTCCCGCCCAGGGGTAATCGGGATCCGGCATCGCGCCCCAGGTGCGGTGGTTCCAGACCACCTGCGGTCCTTGGTTGAACTCGAAGGTCGCCGTCTGCGTGTCGCTGATGTTGGCGCGACTGGCCTTGTCGACGAGGATCCCGCCCCAGGAGGTGATCGAAGTGGGCCAACCCAGGTCGAGCAGCCAGCGGACCATGTCGAGCATGTGGACGCACATGTCGCCGACGATTCCGTTGCCGTATTCCATGAAGGCGCGCCAACCGCGGGGATGGTTGATCTTGCAATAGGGCCGTTCGGGAGCGGGACCGGTCCACAGGTCGTAGTCGAGCGTCTCGGGCGGGGCGATATCGGGCGCCGACGCCAGGGTGTCGCGGTTCCGCATGTGCCAGTAGCAGCAGATGTCGACATGCTGGATTTTGCCGAGCAGTCCGGCCTTTACGATCTCCTCGCGTGCTTCGATGAGATGGGGGGTGCTGCGCCGCTGGGTATTGACCTGGACGATGCGGTTGTACTTCCGCGCGGCGGCGACCATGGCCTGGCTTTCGATGACGTCGACGCCGGTGGGTTTTTCGCAGTAGACGTCCATGCCCGCCTGCATGGCCTCGATGGCGGGCACCGCGTGCCAGTGGTCGGGGGTGGACACCATCATCACGTCGACGTCCTTCTCGGCGATCATCTTCCGGAAGTCGGCGTAGGTGCGGGGCTTTTTCCGGGACTTCTGGCGGTTGGCGACGATTTCGGCCGCCTCGGCGAGCATCCGGGAATCGGTGTCACAGAGGGAGACGACCTCGGCGTCGGCGACCTGCAGAAGGCGGAGGAGCGATCCCTTGCCGTACCATCCGGTGCCGATCAGTCCGACTCGGAGGGGTTTTTCGGCGGCGAAGGTCGTGGGGAGGTACGTTGCGGCCGCGGCGAGCGCGGCGACGGAGGAGGAGCGTTTGAGGAAATCGCGGCGGGTCATGACCGTTGCTCCTACCACCGGAACCGTGGGGGGTCACGCCGGAAGCTTGCCAGAGGTCATGGGGATGCCGTGAGCGGCCGAGTGATGAGGAGCCGACTCGCTGTAGCTGAAGAGCGGGATATTGGCGTCGACGCGGATCATCGATCGATCGGGTTGCGGGTTTGCTCAACGAAAGCGATTTCCCGCAACTGCTCGGCAGTGAGTCCTTTCCATCCCACCTTTCCAGACGTGGGAGGCTTCCACCCCTTCGAAGCCGCCGGAGCCTCCTCTCTCCATGAACCGGAATTCTCTCACGGAGGCACTGAGACACGGAGATTTGAGGATGGATTCCGTCCCCCTCCGAGCCTCCGCGCCTCCGTGTGATGCCCCTCGGGTTCATGGTCCCAATACGTGTCCCGAATTTGGAAAACCTCGCTGTCCATAAACTTCGAGCAAGAGTTCGGCGCCGCGGCGGAAGGTTTCGGCCAAAGACCATTCCCGCCGCCGGGCAAAGTCACGGATCTCGGCGAGCAACGCCTCGGGAACCTGGATCCGCGTTTTTGTCATGCCATTGGGATTATTCAGGCATCAGATTGATGTCAATCTGACGGAGCTGAAGGGCACGAAGTTCTGGAACAGGCGGGTCGACCCAAGCGAATCTCCCACTAATCCTCTTCCGCGATCCCTCGATGGCCGAGGGACTCGAGTTCGAGTTGGTTTGCCCGAATGAAAGATCGGTTTTTCATGCCCACCCTGAGTCCCTTCGCGGAACACGCCTCGGTACACGCCGGCCCAACGGTCCGCCAGATGGCCGTTCCCGGAGGCTCCTTGGGAACCATCCGTTCGGGAAGGGCCGGGAAGCCGGGGTCGCCGGCGGGGGATTCGTCGGTAGTAGGGAATCGCGGGGAGGCGGGAGGGTGGAGCCGGAGGGGATGGCTGGGCCGGATGATGGCGGCGGGTGCCGGTTTGGGATGGCTGGGGGGATGTGTCCGGGCGTCGTCGCGTCGCACGCGGTTGCGGGTGGCGTCGTTCGCGGCGGACGTCACGGTCCCGATCGGGCACGGGATGATGGGGGGCGCGTGGCTTTCGAAATCGGTGGCCGATCCCCTGGAGGCGCGCGGACTGATTCTGGCCGGAATTGGGGACCCGGTGGTCTTTGTGTCCGTGGACTGGTGTGAGATCCGGAACGAGGCCTACCGCCGCTGGCAGGACGTCCTGGCGGCGGCGGCGGGGACGAGTCCTGAAAGGGTGATGATCAGTACGATTCACCAGCACGACGCGCCGGTGGCCGACTTGGACGCGGAACGCCTGCTTCGGGAGCGCGGCCTGGCGGGCACCGTTTGCGATCCGGAGTTCCATGAGGCGGCTGTTCAGCGGGTGGGTTCGGCGATACGGGAGGCTCTTCCCGATCTCCGGCCCGCCACGCACTGGGGGATGGGCCGGGCCCGGGTGGAGGGCGTTGCTTCGAATCGCAGGTACGTGATGCCGGACGGCCAGGTGCGATTCGATCGGATGAGCGCCACCCGCAACGTGTTCGCCATCGAAGCCGACGACGGGGTGATCGATCCGTGGCTTCGGACGTTGAGTTTTTGGGACGGTGACCGGGCGCTGGCGGCCGTGAGCTTTTACGCGGTGCATCCGATGAGCTACTACGGGCAGGGCGAGGTGTCCGCGGATTTCCCCGGGCTGGCCCGGCGACGGCGGGCGGAGGAGGTTCCGGGGGTGCCGCAGGTTTACGTTTCCGGGTGCAGCGGGAATGTGACGGCAGGGAAGTACAACACCGGAGCCCGTGGGAACCGGGGGGTGCTTGCCGAGCGACTGCGTCTGGCCATGGCGGAGGCCTGGAGGAGCACGGTGCGGGCGCCCGTCGGCGCGGGTGACTTCCGTGTCGCGCCACTGGTGTTCGAGCCGCGAAGTTCCAGGGGATTCACGGAGGAGGATCTGATGTCCAAACTGACGGCCTCGGCGAAGCCGTTTGATCAGTGTCTCGCGGCGATGGGACTGAGCTGGCGGCGTCGTGTGGTTTCGGGATCGCGGCTGGAGGTGCCGTATCTCGACCTCGGCGGTGCCGGGATTCTGTTGCTGCCTGGGGAGACCTACGTGGACTACCAACTCTGGGCGCAAGCCCTGAAGCCGGGGGTTTTCCTTTGTGTGGCGGGATACGGGGACGGTGCGACGGGCTATGTGCCGACCGAGCGGCACTGGGCGGAGCAGGACACGAACCTGTCCGACTGGTGTTGGGTGGCGCCGGGTTCCGAGGCGCGGCTTCAGGCGGCGATTCGGCAGGCGCTGACCGGAGCGGGCTGACCTTCACCGCACCCGGAAGACACCTGGGGTTCCAGGCTGGCTTCGATCAGGTCGGCGGCTTTGCGGATGCCGTCTTCGCGGGTGATGGATTCGGCGAACCGAAGGGCGGCTTGCCGGTAGGAGGGCGTGTGGAGCACCTGTTCGACGACCCGTCGCAGGCGCGAGGGATTGAGGCGCGCGACGGGGATGAACTCACCGGCGCCGCAAGCGCGCAGGCGCGCGGCGACGCCGGGTTGATCGTTGGTGATCGGGATCGCGACGGAGGGGACGCCGTGCGCGAGCGCCTCGAGGGCGGTGTTCAATCCGGCGTGCGTGATCACCAGGGATGCGATGCGAAGGAGTTTCATCTGCGGCGCGAAAGGGACCACGACGGGATCGCCGGGAAGTTTGGGAGGCGGAACGGCATCCCGAGCGCCGAGGGCGATGACGAGTTGGGCGTCGAGGGGCGCGCAGGCTTCGGCGATGATTCGGAAGATCGATTCGATCCGGTTCTGAAGCGTGCCGAGGGAGGCGTAGATCAGGGGGCGGCCGTCGAGGCGTTCGAACGGGAATGGCTCCTCGGGCCGGGTGTCGGGGCGCTGCCACGGACCCGTCAGGTGGAACCGGGCCGGCAGGCGCCGCCGGGCGAATTCAAACGTGGGGGGTTGCTGGGAGAGAATGGCCCGTGGGGAGTCCGCGAGCGATTCGGGGCGCAGCGCCTTGAGACCCCAGGAACGGCGAAGCGAATTGATCGGGGCGAGGTGGAGGTGAAAGAGCGGTCGGAGGGGAAGGAAGCCGAGGAAGGAGCGAAGCGCTTCGAGGGGTCTGGCGACTGGAGCCCACGACGTGGCGAAAGGGGGAACGGAATCGTCCCGGTGGACCGGGAGCGCGTTACACAGCGTGACGTAGGGGAGGCCCTGGTGTTGGGCGACCGAAGCGGCGCCGTAGGAGAGTTGGTCGGTCAGGAGGGCATCCGTGCCCGTCGCGTGGAGGGCATCCGGGAGGTCGCGCATGACCCCGAGATTCTCCGATTGCAGGCAGCGCAGGATCCACCTCATGGCGGCGAGGCCGGTGAGTTCACCCTGGCGCTTCATCCAGGCGGGGACGGTGCCCTCGGGATGCGTGCTCTGGCAGAGCGGATGGAATTCGATTCCGGCGGCGAGCACACGGGTCCGGGCGTCTGGAAGCCCGAAATAGGTCATGTGATAGCCCCGGTCCCTCAACTCCCGGGCCACGCTGAGAGCGGGGTTGAGGTGGCCGCTGATGGGAGGGGTGAGCAGTCCGAGGCGGCGGTGTGGGAGGGGCTTCATCTTGGGGTTCTTGTGGATCAACGCTCGGTTTCCCCGGTTGGATGCATGGGGCCATGGGTTCGTTCCGTGTTGCGGCTTGAGGAAGGAGGGCGCCTGTGCCAAAGCTTGAGGCGCTATGAATCGCCGGAACCGGGGTTTGCTTCGGAAATGCCTGGACCCGTTGGGTCTCGTGGGCGTCGGGTTCCTCCTTGCCGCGTGCGGCCCGTCCTCCGAGACGCCGGAATCCAAGACGTCCTTGTCCTCGTCCGAAACCCCATCCGAGATCCGCGGCGACCCGATTCAGGGAGAACCGATTGCCCCGCCGCCGGTTGATGACGCGACGGCTTCAACGGCGCGGGAAACGGCGGTTGCGAAAATTGAGAAAGTCGGGGAGGTCGAACGTGAGGCATCCGTCGCAGGGGCCGCGAAGGCGGCGCCCGACCAAGTGGGTGGCGCGGGTGAGAAGGAAGTATCGGCGGGCGGCGGCGTCTCGGCTTCGGCGACCCAGTCGTCTCAACCGCGTGACGGCGCGGTGCCGCCGACAGCCGCGGCGGAGACCCAGACTCGTGTGGGAACTTCGGCGCATCCGCTGGCGGTGGGTTTCGACAGGCTGGCCTCGTTTTCGTACACCCTTCCGGAAGGGCCGGTCGACACGAACGTGGTGACCCAGGCGGCTTCGACGAACCAGATCCCGGCGACGGTCCATGCGTTGAACGACCAGTACATTTCGCTGAAGGGTTTCATGCTCCCGCTCAAGGTCGAGAAGGGGTTGGTCACCGAACTGCTGATCATGAGGGACCAGTCGATGTGCTGCTACGGCACGGTTCCCAAGATCAACGAATGGGTCAGCGTGAAGATGACCGGGGACGGTGTGAAGCCGGTGATGGACCAGGCGGTGACGCTCTTCGGAAAACTCAAGGTGGGTGAGATGTACGAGAACGGCTATTTGGTCGGCATCTACGCCTTGGACGGCGAGCGGATGGCGGGTCCCCTGGATTTCTGACGTTTTGGAGGATTCTTGCCGGGATTGGTTGGAACGTATGCGTCGCGGGGTTGAAGGGGGCTTGGATTGGGATTGGCGCGCAACATTTCGCAGGAACGGGATTGACTTGGGAGCCATTTGGCGGGACGCATGCTCCGTCCCTGGGCTGGCCACCTCCTCGACGGCCGTGGTGTCACGGGCGCGTGGGGCTGCGGAGATCCCGACGGAAAGAAGGGTGACGCTGAGCCGTGGCGTGGCGCGGGGACTGCAAATCACGCATCCAACCACCGATCGTTCCACCACCAATTCCTATCCTATGAAGAATTCATTCCGATCCTATCTCTCAGCGGCCGCGGCGGCCGTGGCGCTCCTTGTTTGGGCCGCTCCCGTGACCACTCAGGCCGACGATGCGAAGGCTTCTCCGACCGGAACCTGGACCTGGACCATGCCGGGCCGCAACGGGGGCCCTGATCGCAAGTCCACCCTCAAGCTCAAGGCCGAGGGCGACAAGCTGACGGGTAAGGTCTCGTCCCCGGGCCGGGACGGGCAGGCGATGGAGACCGAGATCTCGGACGGGAAGGTGAAGGGCGATGAAATCGAGTTCAAGGTGGTGCGCGAGTTCAACGGGAACAAGTTCGTGATCGGTTACATGGGCAAGGTCAGCGGCGACACGATCAAGGGGAAGACCGAGTTCGAACGCCAGGGGCAGAAGACCTCCCGCGATTGGGAAGCGAAGCGCGAAGTGGAGAAGAAGTAGTGGGTTGGCCGCTACTTCCGTCCCATCACCGTTCTCACAACGCCCCGCGCCGCAAGGTGCCGGGGCGTTTTCTTGGGGAGGATTTCACCAGGAAGACCACGAAGACCACGAAGAAGACGAAGACCACGAAGAAGACGGCTGGAGTGGATGTACTCTCATCGGTCGGGCTTCGTGTCCTTCGTGCTCTTCGTGGTGGGATGTCGGTTCACGGGTGGGAGGGTTTTCCAGAATTTGGACACGCGTTGAGACCACGAACCGGGTCTTTTGGAGTGCGGTGCTCCGCACCGCTTTGGTGGGGCTCAAAGTTTCGGCGCGCGGCGGCCGATCCAAAGCGGCGCGGAGCGCCGCAGTCCAAATGGGGACGGTTCAAGGAGAGGCTGTACGAAATGGATTTCGCGCATTGGATCCATGAACCCGGGGGGCATCACACGGAGGCGCGGAGACACGGAGGGGGACGGAATCCATCCTCAAATCTCCGTGTCTCAGTGCCTCCGTGAGAGAATTCCGGTTCAAGGAGAGGTTCGGGTAGCCGCTGCCGTGAACCAGCTGTCGTGAACCAGGTTGAGCCGGTCGTCGGATTGAGCAAGTCTCCGGCATGAGCGAGCGTCAAGTGCGGTGGGGCATTCTGGGAACGGCGACGATTGCGCGGAAGAACTGGCGGGCGATCGCGAACTCGGGGAATGCGAGGGTGTCGGCGGTCGGCAGCCGGGATTTGGCGCGGAGCCGGGCTTTCGTGGAAGCCTGCCAGGCGGAGGTTCCGTTCGCGGTCGCGCCGAGGGCGGTGGGAAGCTACGAGGAACTGGTTCGATCGCCGGATGTGGATGCGGTTTACCTGCCCTTGCCGACGACGTTGCGGAAGGAATGGGTGATCCGCGCTGCGGAGGCTGGAAAACACATCGTCTGCGAGAAACCTTGCGCGCCATCGGCGGCGGACCTGAGGGAGATGCTGAACGCCTGTCGCCGCAACGGGGTTCAGTTCATGGACGGTGTCATGTTCGTCCACAGCCGGAGGTTCGCGAGCGTCCGCGAAAAACTGTCGGACGGCGCGACCGTCGGAACGATCCGTCGGATCGCCTCCCATTTCTCGTTTCGGGCCGGGAGTGATTTTGAGGCGGGGAACATCCGGGCGGACGCGTCGCTCGAGCCCGCGGGATGTCTCGGGGATCTCGGTTGGTATTGCGTCCGTTTCGGCCTCGAGGTGCTGGGCGAGCGCATGCCCGTGGCCGCGACCGGGCGGGTGCTTTCGGAGATGCGGAATCCCGGGGCGTCGGCGGGTGTGCCGTCCGAGTTTTCCGGCGAACTGTTTTTCGAGGATGGAATGACCCTGGCGTTCTACTGCGCATTCATCACGGAAATGCAGCAATGGGTCAGCGTCGGGGGAACCCAGGGGGAGTTGATCGTCGACGACTTCGTTCTGCCCTACCTTGGGGACGCCTTGGAGTTCAGGACGTCGCGGCCGGAGTACACCATTCGGGGATGCGACTTTCGGATGGAACCGAAGCTTCGGCGGGAGAGCGTCCGGGAATCGGCGCACGGGACGCCGGATTCGCAGGAGGCGAATCTCTATCGCGCCTTTTCCGAGCGGGTCCTTTCGGGGGAGCTGAATCCCGGATGGGCGGATATTGCCTGGCGGAATCAGGTCGTGATCGACGCCTGTCTGGCGTCGGCCCTGAACGGTGGGCGCGAGGTGAAATTGTCGGAAGTCGCGGGATGACGACCGCGAACGCGGATTCGTCGGCGCGGTTCAAAAAACCGGTCCAAGAATCCACGGAGCAAACTCCTCGTCGCCGATTCCCGAGCGCTCGCTGAGCGTGAGTTCACCGCTCGCCGTCGCGAGAATCCGATCGAAGATGCGGCGGCCGACCTGCTCGATGGATTCCGCGCCGTCGAGGATGGTCCCCGCATTGAGGTCCATGTCGTCGGACATCGCGTCGAAGAGCGGGGTGTTGGTCGCGACTTTGAGGCAAGGGGCGGGCTTGCAGCCGTAGACGCTTCCGCGGCCGGTGGTGAAGACCCCGAGATTGCAACCGCCCGCGACAAGGCCGGTCATGGACACCGGATCGTAGCCGGGGGTGTCCATGAAACAGAACCCCGGAGTGACGACGGGATCGGCGTACCGATAGACCGCCGCGAGGGGGGCTTGGCCTCCCTTGGCGACCGCGCCGAGGCTCTTCTCGTAGATGGTCGTGAGTCCGCCTTCCTTGTTCCCGACGGACGGGTTGTTGTCGATGGACGCCCCGTGGGTTCTGGCGTGGTCCTCCCACCAACGGATGAGGTCGACGATGCGCTGTCCGACCTGGGGAGTGACGGCGCGTCGCGTGAGGAGGTGTTCGGCGCCATAGATCTCGGGAGTCTCGGCGAGGACGGTGGTCGCGCCGTGGCGGACGAGTAGGTCGGAGGCCCAGCCGAGGGCGGGATTCGCGGTCAACCCGCTGGCGCCGTCGGAACCGCCGCAATTCAGCGCGACGACGAGTCGCGATACGGGTTGGGGGGATCGACGGAGGGCGTTGGCTCCCGGGAGGAGTCGGGTGACGGCCGCGACGCCGGCTTCGACGGTCTTTCGGACACCACCCTGGGTCTGGATATTGAAGACCGTGGGAGGCAGATCGCCGGGGGCGACGTCGGCGAGGTGCTCATTCCGGAGAAGGCCGGCGGTTTGGTTGACCTCACACCCGAGGCCGATGAGGACATAGGCGGAAATGTTGGGATGCCGGGCCATCCCGGCGAGCACCCGCTGCAGGAGGCGGGTGGGTTCGTCCGGCGACATGGCGCATCCACTCTTGTGGGTGAAGGCGACGACGCCATCGACGTGGGGGAATTCGCGGCGAAAATCCGGTCCGCGAAAGCGGTCGGCGACGTAGCGCGAGACGGACGCGGAGCAGTTGACGGTCGAGATGACGGCCAGGTAGTTCCGGGTGCCGGCGCGACCGCCAGGCCGGGGAAAGCCGAGAAAAGTCCGGGGCTCTCCGGGCTCCAGGGGAGGAAGGTCGCGCAATTCGGTTCCGAAAGCGTGGTCCCGCGCGAACTCGCCGAGTGTCACGTTGTGGGAGTGGACATGGCTTCCCGCCGGAATGGGTCCCCTCGCGAAGCCGATGATCTGCCCGTATTTCCTGATGGCCTCGCCGTCGGCGTGATCGACGAGGGCGATCTTGTGGAGGGGCGGGATCCGGTCCCGGGTGGTGAGGTTCCGCGCGGAATCGGTTCCTGTCGCCGGCCCGGCGAGCGACGCCGGGTGGCCGGCCTTCAGTCCACGGCGGGCGACGGCGACCGAGTCGGACGGGGCGAGTTGGATCAGGTCGGGCGGGGATCCGGCGGCGGGGCGTTCCGGGGAGGTGGGCGTCGGCGTGGTGGATGGCATGAACGTCGATTCGGTCGGCTCAGTAGAAAGTGGTCCAGTTGCCGGACTGCTGCCATTGGATTCTCCGGAAGGGCCGGGTTTCGACGTGGCCGTCGGCGAAAGCCAGGTTGACGCTCTGGACTTGGGTGCCGATGGAATGCCCGGCGCGGGCCATGGCGGTGTTGGTGGTCTTGGTGCCGGAAGCGAGGCAGAGGTCGGTGATGACGGGCTGCACGGACGAGACAGGATCCTCGAGCCGGGTCGGCCAGCCGTCCTTTTCGCGGGCGACCGTTCCGGACGTGGTGGGTGTCGGGAAGAGGGATCCGTCGTCGAGGGGACGGGGGACCCACCAGCAATGCCAGATGATGGCGAAATTCCCGTACTGCCGGACGAAGTAGCTGTTGAGGTCGGCGATGGTTCGGATGTTCTCGCCCTTGTTCCGGGATGCGAACCACTTGTTGGCATCCTGAAAATCTCCGGGGCGTGTCGGGCAATACCACATCGGGACGGTCAGGCCGTAGGGTTCGAGTCCCGGGGCCATGTTGAGGGAAACGTCCCAGGGGTTCAGGCCGGTGCGGGGCATTCTGAAGGCGGGCAGGCGTCCCTGGTGATCGTCGCCGGCGTACACGTTCACCGCGATGCCCCACTGGCGGTAATTGGACGTGCACTGGGTGACCTTGGCGCGGAATTTGGCCTTGGAAAGTGCTGGGAGCAGCATGGATGCGAGGATCGCGATGATCGCGATCACCACCAGGAGTTCGATGAGCGTGAACGCGCGGACGTGGCGGAGGACCCGCGGTGGGAACGCCGGAGAGGCTTCGGTTCGGGGCATGGTGCTCTGTTTCGCGGAAGCGGGGAGGGAAGTCAATGAAACCCTTGTCACGGAATCGTGACCTTCGTGACGCGTGTTCGTGATTGGGTCCGGGAAGCATGCCCCCCATGCGACGGCTCATGGCGCTGCTTCCATTAAGCGCATTATTCATTGGGAAATGCCTTAGCGCGGGTGGTGCGGAACTGCCGCTCGCGGGAGTCCGTTCCCTGGTGGAGCAATGGGTCGAGACTCGGCGGTTGATTTCGCGGACGCGCGCCGACGGGGAGGCTTCGAAGGATCTTCTTTCGCAGACGAAGGCGATTCATGAGCGCGAGCTCAAGTCCCTGGAGGATGTGCTGACCCGGACGTCGACGAACAGCACCCAGATTGACAAGGAGCGGGCCCAGGCCGAGCTCGAGCTTGCTGAATCCCAAGCGGCTTTGGAGCGGGCCAAGGCGGAAGTTGTGAAGTTGGAGGCCTCCGTGCGCGAGCTCCTTCCGATGCTTCCGCCTCCGCTGGTCGAACGGGCGAAACCCTTGCTCGATCGGATTCCGGCCGACCCCGACAAGGCCCGTGGTGGCGTGACCGAGCGGCTTCAGACGGTCGTTTCACTCCTCGGGGAGATCGACAAGTTCCATCAATCGCTGACGGTGGCTGGCGGGCGTCAGAACGACGGGAGCGGGCGGGAGGTCAGCGTGGACACGCTTTATCTGGGTTTGGGC
>JBFWOK010000118.1:0-22431 GCA_050250555.1 Limisphaerales bacterium | reverse complement strand
TGCTCCACGCGATGGGGGATAATATCGAGGACCGCCTGAAAGGGAGTCTCGCGCAGATCACGAAGCAGCATGGCGACCGGACGATGGTGACGCCGGACACGTCGTTCCTGGGATACGACGCCATCGAGAAGGTGATCGCGAGCGGGGTCGACGTGGTGATTCTGGCGACGCCTCCGGGTTTCCGGCCGTACCACATCAAGCGCTGCGTGGAGGCCGGCAAGCATGTCTTCACGGAGAAGCCCATGGCGACCGACGGCCCGGGTGTGCGCATGGTGCTGGAGGCGGCGGCCAAGGCGAAGGAGAAGCGGTTGGCTCTGACGTCGGGGTTCTGCTGGCGGTACAACCCGGCCGAGCGCCAGATGATGCAGCGCATCCACGACGGACAGATCGGAACCCCCTTGGCGCTTCAGAACACCTACAACACGGGGTCGTTGTGGGTTCATCCGCGAAAGCCCGACTGGAACGACATGACGTATCAGCTTCGGAACTGGTACTACTTCACCTGGCTTTCGGGGGATCACATTGCCGAACAGGCGGTTCACAGCCTCGACAAGATGCAGTGGGCCATGAAGGACGAGCCGCCGGTGAAATGCATCGCCCACGGTGGGCGGCAGGTGCGGACGGGCGCGGATTTCGGGCACATCTACGATCATTTCAGCGTCGTGTACGAATACGCGAACGGGGCCCGCGGATACCATTCGTGCCGCCAGCAGCCGAACACGGCCTCCGACAATTCCGATTATTTTCTGGGATCGAAGGGCGTCGCGACGATCAAGGCGTTCGGGACGCTGTTCATCACCGGGGAGAATCCGTGGCGCCTGAGGAGCCGCGAGGGCATCCCCAACATGTACCAGGTGGAGCATGACGAGATGTACGCCTCGATTCGGCGGGGTACTCCGATCAACGACGGCGTCTGGATGGCCCAGAGCACGCTGGTGGCGATCATGGGGAGGATGGCGGCCTACACCGGGCAGGAGATCTCCTGGGAGCAGGCGTTGAATTCCCGGGAGAATCTCGCGAAGTGGGTCACCAACCAGGAGGACGCCGCCGGCGATCCCGCGTTCGACTGGAACATGCCGCTACGGACCCCGGAAGTCGCGATGCCCGGGCAGACGAAGTTCGTCTGAGACTTGGATTGGACGGGCTCTCAGGGCCGGAGAAGGACGTCGCTATCGTCCTCATCGGCGTTGGCCGAGAGGTCGGGTTCCGCTTCGGCGCGGGCCTGGGAGGCTTCGACCTTGATGTAGTGGAGGACGACCGGGGCGAGGATCATTCCTGGAATCCCGAGAAGCTTCTCTCCCACGAGCAGGCCGAGGAGGGTAAGCCACATGGGGTTCTTGATCCTGTGCCCGATGATCTTGCTGTTGAGGAAGTATTCGAGTTTGTGGATGGAGATCAGGAAGACGAGGGCGATCAGCGCCATCTTGGGCGAGAGCGTGAAGGCGACGCAGGTGATGAGGACGTTGCTGAAAATGTTGCCGATGATGGGGAGCAGCCCGAAAAGGAAGGTGCAGGCGACAAGAACCGTCGCGTAGGGGAAGCCCGCCCAGTAGAGGAAGGTCGCGGTCAGCAGGCTGTTGATGAGGGAGATGAGGATCTGGGCTCCCATCACGGTGGCGAAGCTCCGGTAGAAGGTCAGGAACCGGGTGGCGATCTCGCGGGTCGTGATGGCGTACAGGTTGTCGCGCCGGGAGAGGGGATCGTCCTCGATCGAAAGGCGGGCCCCGAGGAAGATGCTGACCGCCACGACGATTCCGATGAGGAGGTAGACCAGGACGAATCCGGCGTCCCTCGCGTAGCGGCCGATGTTGGCGAAGCGCTCCCGGGCCTCGGAAAGGGCGAGGACGCGGAGGCTGTTGTAGTCGGTGAAGGGCAGTTCGATTCCCTGTTTTTCCGCGAAGCCGACGACGGCGGGAATCGTGGTTTCGGTGATCCCGGGAAAGGCGACGTAGGCCTGCTTCAGGAAGAAGAAAAGCCCGTAGGCGCCGACGGTGCCGACGAGGGTGAAAAGGACGAGCGAGAGGATCTTGCTCCTTCCGAAGCTGAATTGGCGCAGGACGAAATAGGAGAACAGGGTGGTGAGCAGGAGCGTCGTCATGCGAAGGCCGCCGATCATGACGAGCATGGCGACCATGAACAGGTAGGAGATCCGGCGCGGAGTGAACCAGCTCCGCGGCTCCACAGGATGACTCGGGCTCTGGGACATGTCTTCAGCGGAGCCTGGACTCGAGCCAGCCGCGGAGTTCCGCGATGGGGACCCGTTCCTGCGCTCCGTCGTCGCGCCGGCGGACGGTCACCGTGTCCTTCGCTTCCGGCGATTCCCCGAGCGTCTCGAAATCGACGGTGACGCCGAACGGTGTTCCCGCCTCGTCCTGGCGGGCGTACCGGCGGCCGATCGAGCCGGCCTCGTCGTAAAACACGTTGAAGTGGGCGCGCAGGGAGTCGCGGATTTCGCGCGCCTTGGCGACGAGCTCGGGTTTGTTCTTGAGAAGCGGGAAGACGCCGACCTTGACGGGCGCGACGGACGGATGGAAGCGGAGGAGGGTCCGCGTTTCCTTTCGGCCCTTGTCGTCGGTCGTCTCCTCCTCCTGGAACGCGTTGGCGAGGAGCGCGAGGATCAGGCGGTCGACGCCGGCCGAAGGCTCGATCACGTGCGGGACGTAGTAACCCTTCGCGAGGTTGGCGGCGTCCTCGGCGGCCAGGTGGGCGGCCTTCTCCGGGGTGTCCACGGTCTTCGAGAGGTACTTGAGGCGCGCCTGCCGGTAGCGTTCCGCGAGCTCGGCTTGGCGGGACGGGTCGAGCTTCGACCATGCCGCCTTCAATTCCTCGTCGAAGACGGTCATGGATTTGCCCGAAAAACGCTGGTGCTGGGAGAGGTCGAAGTCGGAGCGCGCCGCGATGCCCTCGAGTTCCTGGGTGCCGAACGGGAATTTGAAGAGGAGATCGACGGTCGCGCGCGCGTAGTGGGCGAGTTCCTCGGGCTTCTGCCAGTACTCCTCGAGCGTGTTCCTGGGCAGCCCGATCGATTCATAGAATCGGATCCGCTCCTCGACCCAGTACTGGTGCCACATTTGCCAGCCCCAGTCGGGGCGGGGATCGCCGGGATGCCCGGGGGCGGCGGGCGTGGCGACATGGCCGCACAGCGCCTCGACGGCTTCGTCGGGCTTGATGAAGAACTCGAGTTCCATCTGCTCGAACTCGCGGGAGCGGAACGTGTAGTTGCGGGGCGTGACCTCGTTCCGGAAGGCCTTGCCGACCTGCGCGATCCCGAAGGGGATCTTCTGCCTCGATGTCTCGTGGACGTTTTTGAACTGGGCGAAGATGGCCTGCGCGGTCTCCGGCCTCAGGAAGGCGACGTTGTCCTCGTCGGCGACGGGCCCGACGTAGGTTTTGAACATGAGATTGAAGGGCCGAGGTTCGGTGAGCAGCGCGCCGTTCTCAGGATTGTATCGTTGAGAATTTTCGACCTTCGCCGTCGATTCACCCAGGAGTTCGACGTTTTGAAGGCCGCGCAGCTGATAGAACGCCGTGGCGGTCTTGCGCGCGCTCTCCGGCGGTTTTCCGGCGGGCAACAGCACGGCGAAGGGATCCTGGGAGGTCTTCCCGGAAGCGGTGTCGCGGGCGCCCGAGAACGAATAGGCGATGCCGGATTGCGGGTCCACCTGATCGGCGCGAAACCGCTTGCGAGTGAGGAGGCAGTCGCACATCGGGTCGGAGAAGGTGTCGACGTGTCCCGACGCGCGCCAGATCTGCGGGTGCATGATGATCGTGGCTTCGAGGCCGACGACGTCGTCGCGCAGCCGGGTCATTCGGTTCCACCAGAGCTCCTTGACGTTGCGCTTGAGCTCGGCGCCCAGCGGGCCGTAGTCCCAGAACCCGTTGATGCCCCCGTAGATTTCGGAGGACTGAAAGATGAAGCCGCGCCTTTTGCACAGCGAAACGAGCTTCTCCATCAAGACGGTTTCCTTTGGGTCGGCCATAAAGAACGGCAGTGTCTGGACGCCCGGAACGACCTGTCAAGGAGCGCGAGCAAGAAGCGCGCGGTCGAATGATTTCAGCACGGAACTTCCCTACTCCAATGGCCCATCAGAAGGGCGCCTATCGCGGGTCCACCAGAGCCATCGCCTTCCGGAGGGCCGAAGCCACCGCGGCCGCCGCGGGTTCGTTGTCGAGTTGGTTCAGCGGCGCGTTGAAGGGTTCGGCGCGGACGGGGCCGTCGTACTGGATATCCATCAGGGCCTGGAGGAAATCCCGGACGGGAATGACTCCGGTGGCCAGGGGGAGCTCGCGCCGGTTGTCCTGCTGGTCGGCGAGCGCGATCCCCGCTGGCGCGTCGTTCAGATCGACCGCGACGACATCCGCGTTCGTCAGTTTTCGCAGGTCCGCGGCGGTGTCGCCGGCGGTCCACCAGTGCCAGGAATCGAGGACCAGGCCCGTGCCCGGAACGTCGATGGCGCGGATGAGTTCCCGGGTTTGGGAGAGGTTGTGGACGAACGGATGCCGGACGCGGGCGCGCAGGCTTGGAGTGCCGACGTACTCGAGGCCGAGGCGGATTCCGTGGTCCCGGAGGACGCCGGCCGTGCGACCGAGTCGCCGGGCGTGGATCTCGAGGTTGGCGGCGTACTCGAGTTCCTGGTGGCCCGGGCGGATCCATGTGCCGATCCGGGTGACGCCGGCTTTTTGGAGGGCTCTCGCCGCATTCGGGAGGCGTTCGAAGTCCTTTTGAAAGGCTTCGTCGGACTGGCGGAACTCGACCGGCAGCCCCGCGGCTCCCCACTTCAGGCCGGCTTCCCTCAGGCGCTCCAGCGTGCGCGCGAGACCGTCGGCGTCCTGGCGGGAAAGGTGACCGATGTCGGGTTGGACCGATTCGAATCCGTGCGCGTGGGCGAGGCGCAGGATCTCGGTGAACTCGGCCGAGATCCCGACGGCTCCCGGCGTGAGATCCACGGTCATGCGCCGGCGGGGCGCCTCCGCGGCGGGGGCGGCGGCGAGGCCGGTGGCGGCGGCGGTGGCGGTGAGAAGGCGGAGGGAGAAGGCGCGTCGGTTCAGGTTCATGGCGGGTCGGGGGATGGAGCGGTGCCGGCAGCGTCCCCGAAACCCGGGCGACCGTCTAGGGGGACCAACGACGGGTTGAATCGGGCCAGGTGAAACGAAACGTGGTGCCCTGGCCTTCTTCGGAAGCGAGTTGGATCTGACCACCCCGCGACTCGATGACGCGCTTGATGACGGCGAGGCCGACTCCGGCGCCCGGGCGGTTCGGGACGAGGTCGAGACGTTGGAAGAGGCGGAAAATCTTGTCGTGGAAGCGGGCGGGGATTCCGGGGCCATTGTCACTGATGGAGAACTCCCAGGCCTCGCCCTCGCGTCGCGAGAGGATACGGATGCGACCCTCGGTCTTGTCGGAGAACTTGATCGCGTTGTCGAGCAGGTTCTGGAAGACCTGCCGGATCTGGTGGGGGGTGCCCGTGAGCGTGGGCAGGGGTTCGGGCACGATGACCGAGACGTTGGGCGGTGGATCGAGGAGTCGGGTGATCTCGGCGACCATTTCGTTGAGATCGACCGCGGTCTCGGAGTCGCCGGTTCGCCCGACTCGGTTGTAGACGAGGATGCCTTCGATGATGGCGTGGAGTTTTCGGACCCGCGTCTGGATCTCCGCGACCAGCGCGGTTCCGCTGGAGTCGAGTTTTGGAGCGTAATCCATCGCCAGAAACTCGGACAGTCGGCCGATTCCGCCGAGGGGCGCCTTGAGGTCGTGCGTGACGGCGTAGATGAGTTCGTTCAACTCGCGGTTGGCCCCCTCGAGTTGGACGGTCCGCTGCTGGACGAGTTCCTCGAGTTGTTCATGGGCGCGGCGGAGCACCTCGTCCGCCTGGCGTTGGAGGGTGATGTCCTCGGCGATCCCGACGCAGCAGTCGATCCGTCCGTCCTTGGTCCAGGAAGGGGCGATCCTGGCGCGGATCCATCGAGGGTCCTTGTCGGCGATGTTGACTCGGAACTCGGCGGTGAACTCCTGGGCGGCCTGCTGGGCGCCGTGCCACTGGGCGAGGATGCGGTCGCGGTCAGCGGGGTGGACCATCTGCCACCAGACCCCGCGGGGATCGTTCACGTGAAGAAGATTGGCCTGGGACCGCCATCGCTGATTGGTGTAGCGGAGGCGGCCGGCCGCGTCGGTGACGAACACGCCGCACGGAGCATGCTGGCTGAGCAGGGCGAGAAGCTCGGCGGTCTGGCGCTGGGCGTCCGCGGCGCGCTCCTGGTCCGAGAGATCAAAAAACAGGGCGTGGAGCAGGGGCGGGCGGCCGGGTTCGGAGCGGAGGGTGGCGGACGCCTCGACCGGGACCTGGCGGCTTCCGGATCCGACGAGCATGATCCGGATCGGCTGGGTGGACGATGCGGTCGCGCTCTTGAGCAGCCACGCCTGGCAGGCGGCGTGGTCGTGGATATGGACGAACTCCATCAGGTTGTTGTTCCGGATGGGGGTGTCGGCGGTCGCGATGGCGCGTCGGAACGCGGCATTGGCGAACACGAGGTTGCCGTTGGTCTCGAAGACGGCGATCAGCGTCGATGCCGTCTCGTAAAGCGCGTTCAGCTGATCCTCGACCGTCCAGGGGGTGGTCGGGCCGCCGGGCAGGTCGGGATCGGGTGCTGGCGCGGCGGTGGCGACGGCGGACATCGGGATGGACTGCGCGAGGGATGGGCTGGCCATGGAAGGTGGGTTGCCGCGGGCGGGCGTCAGCGGACTGTGTTGAGGATCGGAAACGGAAGGGTGGCGATTCCCGGGCGTTGACCAAGTCCGACGGGTCCGGCGGATCCGGTTTGGGTCGGCGGGCGGTGTAGGGAAATGTGTGAGTTGACGGGGTCGAAAAGGCCGGACTCCCCCGGATATTTCCAGGTACTTACTCCATGGGACATACCCACGGCTTCGGAAGTGAATCCGGTAGAGTGATTCGAACTAAGAAAATCAGCGATGTCGCAGTCGCGCGTGGGGATCCGGCTGGTGAATTCGGAAGGCTTTGGCGCGGCGGTTTCGCGTGGGTCGCGTGGGACTGGGAGGTGGTCCACGGACCTTGCGGGCCGCGGTGTCCGTGCTGTGTGAGCCGCCATCACAGGCGGCTATGCTATGGGTGAAACGGGCCGTGGAAGCAAGTGGCGAGTGAGGGGACGGTGTGCGCTGATTCGCGGGGCCGCGAGATGACTGACCCTGATGTGGAGCGCGCGCCGCCTGGGAGAGGGAGGCGCCGGCGCGGGTATTTACCGGGCCGGTTCGGGCGTCCGAGTGACATCCGTGCTACTAAGTATCCCGTCGTCAATCTCACGATTTACTAGACAAAGGCCGCGATTTCCAGCTGAGTGGAGTGGAGCCGTGGAGTTCAAATGCCCGAGACACGCTTCATGAAGGTCTAGTTTTGCACGATCCAGTCGACAGCCGCCGAGAGGGCCAAACCATGGGTGCAGACAAGATTGAGAATCCGCTTCTGGTCGGACGGGACATTCTTGTGACGTGCCGCAACAGCTCGGGCGATTCCGTTCGGGCGGTGCCGGTGCGCATGGAGCGTTGGACGGTGCTGATGGAGATCTACAATCCCCACAGCATCCTCCAGCTGTCGGAGGTCCTGAGCGAGTTCGAGATCACGGTGGGTGACCGGAAGGTCTACCGGGGGCGGGCGACGGTCGCGCGCCTGATCAACACCGGGATCATGCAGTTGTGCGAGGTGACGCTGGTCGAGGGCTGGCTCGACGTCGACCTGTTCTCGCCGATCGCGCATCCGGAGCGGCTGCGGGAGGAGTTCGAGGGGTTTCTGCAGAACTGGCGGCGGCTTCAGTCGATCAGTCCTGAATTCAAGGTGGCGGTTGCGGATTTCGAGACGCTGCTGACGGAGCTTCGGCGCTGGCTGGACCAGGTGGAGCTCGGGGTTCGATCGGAGTCGCAGGGTTCGACGGACGAGATGGAGCGGCGGGTGCTGGTGGCGTTGGAGTCGAGGATCGTCGAGGAGGCGAACGAGTGGTTCGGACGCTTCGACGACGTCGCGGACCGGGTCGAGGAGGAACTGCGCCCGGCGCATCGGGCGTACGCGCGGAGGCAGATCCATCCTTTGGTGATGTGTTCGCCCTTCGTGTACCGGACGTACATGAAGCCGCTCGGCTACGCGGGCGACTACGACATGGTGAACATGATTCTCGGGGAACCGCACCAGGGGGCGACGCTGTTCGCGAAACTGGTGAACTCGCTGTTTCTCCAGAATCCGCCGGCCCAGGCGCATCGGAACCGGATCGATCACCTGCGAAAGCGCCTGGTGGAGGAGACGCAGCGGATCGCGTCGCAGGGCCGCCGGGCGCGCATCTTCAATCTTGGCTGCGGACCCGCGCGGGAGGTTCAGCTGTTTCTGGCGAACGACGAGATCGCGAACCATGCGGACTTCGTGCTCGCCGACTTCAACCGCGAGACGCTGGATTTCGCGCGGAACACGCTGGAGGAGCTCCGCGTTCGACATCGGCGATCGACCCGGATCGAGTACGTCGAGCGGTCGGTGCACCAGATGCTGAAGGATTCCCTGCGCGGGTCGGGGGATGCGGGTGGGGAGAAGTATGATTTCGTCTATTGCGCCGGCCTTTTCGACTATGTGTCGGACCGGGTGTGCCGGCGTCTGACGAACCTGTTCCACGACATGGCGGGGCCGGAGGGGCTGGTGCTGGTGACCAACGTGGACGCTTCGCGGCCGTTCCGTCACTCGATGGAGTACCTGCTGGAATGGCATTTGATCTTCCGGGACCGGGGCCAGATGAATGGGTTGATTCCGGAACAGGCGTGCGTGGAGAGTTCGGTCCTTGCGGACCCGCTCCAGGTGAATCTCTACCTGGAGATGCGCAAGTCCGGCGCGAGCGACGATGTCTGAGTCGATTCCCAACGTGGAGAAGGAGTTCGCGAAGCGCGAACAGGAGTTTGGCCTGCATCGGCTGCGGCTGGGGTGCATTCTGGCCGCGGCGCTGACTCCGCCGGGGGCCCTGATCGATCTGGTGATGTTCGATCCGGACGTCAATTCGTCGGTGCCTCTTCTGCCGTTGTTCGGCTTCCGGGTGCTGTGTTCGGCGGGTGTGATTCCCATTTTCCTCCTGTCGTACCAGCCGTTCGCCGCGAAATACTTCAGGTTCCTGGGCGTCGCGCTGGCGTTCGTCCCCGCGTTCTGCATGGCCGGGATCATCGCGGTGACCGAAGGAAGCCTTTCGGGATATTACGCGGGGATGATCCTGGTGCTGCTCGGGGTCGGCGTCGTGATGCAGTGGACCCGACGGCAGACGATCGTGGCGGCGGGTATGGTGCTGATTCTCTACCTTCTGGCGACGCTGGTCGCGCACGACGTCGCGTGGATGGCGCTGAGGCACCGCCAGGCTCCGGCGCCGATCCTCCGCAGTTCCTTCATGTTGGCGCCGTCGGACCTTCAGAGTCCGGCGGAATTCGCGAAGGTTTTGAAGAACGCGCCGGATCCGGTGTCCAGGCGCCTGGCCGCGGGATTCTCGACCGACACGCGGAGGTTTCTCGACGAGTGGAGCGCCAAGGAAGGGGACGAGCCGGGTCCGGCCCTGGTGACGGCGCTGCTCCGGGACGTGAATCGGTCGATCTCGACCGAGATGCTTTGGACCAACCTGCCGCAGAACACCCTCCGGGTGTACCTGGGGGCGAAGGGCATGAGCGTGATCCTCCGGACGGACGACTCGAAGACGGAGCTGCTGCCGCCTTCCCGTCGGGAACGTCAGGGCCTCAACCGACTGATCCTGGACGGGAACTATTCGTCGGGTTTGATCCACAACCAGTATCTGATCGAACTCCTGCTGGGGAACATCTGGCCGACGCTTGGGATGCATTGCTGGTTCCTGCTTCTGACGTCGATCATCATCGTGATCGGGAACCATTTCTCGACCGAGCTGCGGTACAGCGATTTCGTGGCGCGCCACAAGCTGGATCTGAGCCGGCGGGAGGCCGAGCTGACCAACGAACGCCTGGAGGAAGTGAATCGGAGGCTGCGGGAACTGGACCAGCTGAAGGACAACTTCTTCGCGAACGTGAGCCACGAGCTCCGGACGCCGCTGACGCTGCTTCTCGGGCCGGTGGAGCACCTTCAGAGGCATCCGCGGGTGGTCGAGGACGACCGTCTCCGCGACTTCGTGACGACGATGCACGACAACGGGATGCGCCTGCTGAAGCTGATCAACGATCTTCTCGATCTGGTCCGTCTCCAGGCGAAGGCGCTCGTCCTGAAGCCGGCTCCGATCGGGGTCTCGACGTACGCCGGCAAGCTGGTGGGATCCATCCGAAGCTACGCGGAGGATCGCGGGCTCAAACTGCTTTGGAACGTCCACCCCGACCTGGGGACGGTCGTCTGGGACGAGGCGAAGATCGACAAGGTGTTCCTGAACCTGCTTTTCAACGGCATCAAGTTCACGCCGGCGGGCGGCGAGGTGAGCTGGCACGCGTGGAGGGATGGCGAGGAGGCGGTGGTGGAGGTGCGCGACACCGGCGTTGGAATCTCGCTGGAGAATCAGCGCTTCCTGTTCCAGCGCTTCTGGCAGGCGGATTCGTCCTCGCAACGGAAGCACCAGGGGGCGGGGATCGGGTTGGCGCTGGTCAAGGAGCTGGTCGAGGCGCACGGGGGTTCGGTGACGGTCCGCAGCAAGCTCGGGCACGGCACGACGGTGATCGTGCGCTTGCCGCTGGTGTCGACCGCCGGGCCCGCCAAGCCGGCGGCGCCGGCGGCGGGGGGCGGAGTCGAGATGATGAACGGGAGCGGCGCCTGGACCGGCCATGGAAGCCCCGCAAGCCATGCGAATGGGAGTGGGAATGGAAGCGGAATCGGAATCGGAAACGGAATCGCGGGCGCCGATGGGGGCGGTGTCGAGAGCGGGAACGGGTCCGGGTTGGAGGCGCCGGAGGGGCTGGCCGAACGGACGCCCGGGGAGCGCGAGGCGGAGGCGGCGCGCCTGGAAACCCAGCGGCACCTGGACGAGCTGTATCGGCGCGCCGAGATGCACGCGAGCATCACGCCGCTGCGGCAGAATCTGAGGCCCTGGGTTCCCACGACGGGCCACAAGAATCGTCCGCAGGTTTTGGTGGTGGATGACGAGCCGGGCATCCGCCGGTTCCTGAAGGACCAGTTGCAGGAGGATTACCAGGTGCACGAGGCGGTCGACGGCCAGCAGGGGGTCGAACTCGCGCGTCAGTTCATTCCGGACGCGGTGGTGTGCGACATGATGCTTCCCGAAAAGGACGGAATGGAGGTCTGTCGCGACCTGCGGAACTACCACACGACGCGTCTCATTCCGTTCCTGATGCTGACGGCGCGCGCGGACGACGAGACGAAGCTGACGGCGCTGGCCGCGGGGGCGAGTGACTTCCTGGTGAAGCCGTTCCGGACCGAGGAGCTGAAACTCCGGATCAAGAATCTCGTGGACGCGCGTCGGCTGGAGCGCGAGCTGGCGCAGCAGAACAAGAAGCTGCAGTCGACGTTGAAGGAACTGAAGGAGACGGAAATGCAGCTGGTGCAGTCGGAGAAGATGAGCTCGCTGGGGCGGTTGGTGGCGGGCATCATCCACGAGATCAACAACCCGCTGAATTTCGCGCGGACGGGCATCCACGTGCTGGGCGGCTATTCCAAGACGCTGCCCCCGGGGCAGCAGCCGGCGTTCACGGAGGTGGTGAAGGACATCAGCGACGGCATCACGCGGGTGTCAGGGATCGTGGGTGAGCTGCGGCAGTTCAGTCATCCGGACAACGAGGCTTTGCACGACGTGGACGTCGCGGCGGCGGCGGCGGCGGCGCTCCGTTTCATGGCGGCCGAGTGGAAGGACGACCGGGCGGAGGTGGTGAACGAGATTCCCGCGGGATTCACCGTCCGCGGGAACCAGAACAAGCTGGTGCAGGTGTTCATCAACATGTTCCAGAACGCCTTCGACGTGATGAAGAGCCATCCGCCGACGGACGACCGGCCGCGGCTTCGCCTGACGGTGGGCGAGGAGGCGGGGGTGCGCCGGATCCTGATCCGTGACAACGGTCCTGGGATTTCGGAGGAGCACATCGACCGCATTTTCGAGCCGTTCTACACCACCAAGGAGCCCGGCAAGGGAATGGGGCTCGGGTTGAGCATCTGTTTTCGAATCATGGAGGAGGCGGGGGGCCGCATCCTGATCAACACGGAGAAGGGCCGTTTCTGCGAGTTTGTGCTCGAGTTTCCCGTGCCTTCGGCGTGACAGCTTTCGGATGGTTTTTTTGATCGAATCGAGGAGAACAGTCCGGTTGGGGGAATAATCAACATATGTACGACTACAAACGGTTTGTCGTTCTTTACGTCGACGACGAGGAGATGTCGTTGAAGTACTTCAACTTGGCGTTCTCGGGGACGTTTCGGGTCCTGACGGCGCCGAATGCGACCGCCGGCTACCGGCTTCTGGAGGATCATCAGGACGAGATCGCGGTCGTGATGACCGATCAGCGGATGCCCGGCGAGCAGGGCGTTCAGTTCCTCGAACGCGCCCGCCGGCTCAGGCCCCAGATCATCCGGATTCTCGCGACGGCGTTCGCCGATCTCGACGCCGCGATCGGAGCGGTGAACACGGGTGCGATCTACAAGTATGTGACCAAGCCTTGGGATCCCCAGGACCTCGAGATGACGCTCAAGCGGAGCATCGAGTTCTTCTCAGTCCAGGTGGAACGCGACCGTCTCCTGCGGGAGAAGCTATCCGTCATCCATCGGCTGGTGATCACCGACCGGGTGCTGAGCATGGGGATCGTCGCGGCCGGATTGAGCCGGCAGGTTCGCAACGCGGTCGATGCCGTGGGGACGTTCCTCGAGCTGGCTCCCTCGATGTCGAGGACGGATGGCGTCGATCTCGAGCGGCTTCGCGACAAGGATTTCTGGACCTCGATGAACCGGCGGGTCCACGAGCGGCTGAAATTCGTCCTGAATGTGCTCGACGATCTCGCGACGGAACCGTCGTCGAAGTTCGCCTTCGACAAGGAGATCCGCGTTCACGAGGCGATCGACGAGGCGATCCGGCCGCTGGCGGATGAACTCGCGGCGAAAAAGATCGAGGTGGCGAATCTGGTGCCCCCGACGCTTCCGCCGCTGCTGGTGGATGTGCGGCGGTTCAAAAAGCTGTTCGCCCTGCTCCTGCGGCACGAACTCAGCACCTTGAAGGAGGATTCCGTGGTGCGATTCGAGGCCGCCGAACGCCCCGCGGAGAATGGAAAGCCCGAGGAAGTCACCATCTTCGTCAACGACAACGGAGCGGGACTGTCGGCGAAATCCGTCCTGGGGCTGTTTGATCCGCTTCTGACCGGGGATGACGCCGGCAGCGAGTCCGAGATGTTCCTGATGACCGTTTATTTCATCGTCTACCACCATGGTGGGCGCGTGCAGGTGGGGCATCGGCCGGGACGGGGACTGGCCCTGACGATCCATCTGCCCGTGCGTCCGCAGCCGAGTGATCCCGTGGACGAATCCCAGGAGTTTCTCGTGCGGGCGATGACCAATGAGCGCCTGTGGGACCGCCTGATGGCGGGGAACTAACTGACGACGAGGGTCAGCGGGTGATCGGTCGCACTTCGATCTGGCGGAATTCGACCGGATCGTTGTGGCCCGCGAGGCCGAAGTATCCCGACTTACGGTCCTTGCCCGGGTGCGGCGAGTTCCCCATCGCGTCCTTCACGCTGGCCAGATCGGCGTCGAGGATTCGGGTGCCATTGAGTTCGACCTCGATGCGGGAGCCGCTGACCGTGACGCGCTGGTAGTTCCACTCGCCGGGGGGACGCTGGAAGCCGCGGTGGGCGGCGGCCATCCCGTAGGCGGATCCATGGGCCTGGCGGGCGTCGATTTTGTTCCCGGTTGCCTTCTCGTAGTTGTCATCCAGCACCTGGAGTTCGCACATGCCGACGTAGGCCGTGTCGCCGGACCCCGGGTAGCGTATCGCGAGGCCGTTGTTGCCTCCGGGAGGCAGCTTGAATTCGAGGAGCGCGGTGAAATCGGCGAATTCCTCGTCCTTGAAGTAGATCGTTCCGCCCTTGCCCGGTTTGCAGCGGAGCGAGCCGCCGGAAACGTCGTACTCGGCCACCGGCCCGGCCCAGCCTTTGAGGCCGGTCGCCGCGCTGAAGATGGGGTAGTAGCCGGCGGCCCGGTCGTGGGCGCGGAGAATTTCATTCGCTTCGGCTCCGGGGATTTCGCGGATGAAGACGTTGCGCCATCGGATTTCGCCGCCGTGGGTTTGCAGTTGGATGGGGCCGGTTTTGGGGACGGGCGCCTTGCGGTTGAAGTAATTCTCGAGCCGGGCGTGATCGACGACCACCTTGCCGTTGAGTTCGACCGTGACGCGTTCGCCGATCATGAGGATCCGGAACTGGTTCCATTCGCCGAACGGCCTGTCCGCGAACGTGAGGGGGTCCTTCCCCGGATTGCCTTTCGAGTTGTTCCACAGACCGCCTGAGCCGAGGTCGGCGCCGATGTTCCATTTTTTTCCGGCTTCGGTGGTGTCCCAGATCTGGACCTGAGGAATGGCCCTGAGATACACGCCGGAGTCGGCGCCCGGAACCGTCTTGTATTCGAGCCGGAGTTCGAAGTCGCCGTAGTCCTTTTCGGTGGTGAGGAAGAGGCCGTGGCCGTCGTTGATCAGTTCTTCGCCCTCGGCGCGCCAGTGCTTTCGGATGTCTTCAAGGCTCGCGGCCTTTTTCCTGGCGAATTCCTCCGGGCTGAGCGCTTTCCATTTGGCGGGATCCTCGGTGTCGAGGCCCCACCATCCGGCCAGGTCCCGGCCGTTGTAGAGCGGCGTGAATCCGGGGGGCGGTTGTGCCGCGAACGAGGCCGTCGTCGAGAGCGAAATCGCGATCGCGGCGGCTCCAGCGAGGGCAAGGAATCGGAGATGCGGGGTGGAAGCGAGGGCGAGAGGGGATGCGGACTTTTTCATGCTGGTGCTGGGATCGTGTCGGGTGGGGGTGGAAACGGGGACGTCATTGTCCGGAAAAGAATGGGAGTCGCGAGCGAAAAGGTGGGAGCAAGCGCCGTCGTCGTCGCTCCGGAACGTCGGTGGAACAGGATGGATTCGACCCGGGCTGGTCCCCGTCGTTGTGGGACGTGGGAACTGGGACGTGGGAAGGGGGAAGGGGGAAGGGGGCTTCCCCGAGTCATGCCAGCGAGTACGAGGCGATATCCTCGACCTCGGGTGCGACGTCCGCGGAGGCGAGGAGGGGTTCCTCCGGGTTGCGGTGGTCGATGCCGGCGAGATCGGTGTAGATGCGGAAGATGTCGGTGTTGCGGATCATTCCGCGGAAGCGATCCGAGCCGGGTCCGATGGCGACCACGGGGACGTAGTCAGAGGTGTGGGTGGTTCCGGTGAAGCCAATGCCGAGGTGGTTGGCGAGGATCTGGCCGAGGGCGGCGACGTCCGAGTTCATCTGCTCGAAAAGGGCCTTGCCCTTGGAGTCCATGAACGGAAGCAGGAGGGCGATCTTCGCGGGTTCGGGTTTGTACCCGGTGAAGTCGGCGACAAGCGCGATGGCTTCGGCTTCGGTGCGGACGGTCTTCAGGACCTTGATGATTTCGGGGAACGAGGCGCGGACGCCGGCCAGGTTGTGGAAGCGTTGGGAACTTTCGCGGTAGGACGTGCCCATGCCGTTGAGTCCGAGGTTGGCGTTGCCGTGGTCGGTGGTGACGACGACGAGGGTTTCGGGGTGGCGCCGCTGGAAGCGGAGGACCAGGGACAGGGTTTCGTCGAGGACGAGCAGGTCCCGCAGGGCGGCGGCGGCGTCGTTGTTGTGGCAGGCGTGGTCGACGCGCCCGCCTTCGATCTGGAGGAGGAAACGGTCGTGGCGTCCGAGGTGGGCGAGGGCGCGTTCCGTCATCTCGGGGAGGGTCGGCACGGTGGTCCGCAGGGAATCGCTCGCGGCGTGATCGATCGAATACGGGAGGTGTCCCTCCGTGAAGGTCCCAAGCCAGGGGCGGTCGGTGGGGGCATCGCGAAGTTCGTTTCGGGTTCGGACGACCTGGTAACCGGCGGCCGCGAACTCGGCCCAGAGATCGCGATGATCCTTTCTTTTGGCGGGGTTGAAATGGTTGCCGGCGCCGCCGAGCATCACTTCGACGCGTCGCGAGAGGTATTGGGCGGCGATGCCGTCGCCGTCGTCGCGATTCTTGACGGAGACGGTGAATCCGGCGGGTGTGGCGTGGGTGATTTCGGTCGTGGTGACGAGGCCCCGCTTCCAACCCGCCTGTCCGAAGAGCGGGTGGATGGGGAGGAGAGGTTCGTTGCGGGAATCGACATTGATCGTGCCGTTGCGGACCCGGGAGCCGGAGCCCCAACTGGACGACGCGGCGGCGGAGTCCGTCACGAGGGAATCCAGAGACCGCATGTCCATGAGCGCGGTCCGCGCTTCGGGGTGATTGACGAGTTCGAGCCAGGCCAGCCCGCGATGGCGTTCGAATCGCGACAACTGATCGGCGCAGCTGAGGGTTCCGAGGCTCATGCCGTCGGCGACCATGTGGATGATTCGGCTTGGGGCGCCGGCGGGAAGTCGGGCCGCCCGGGGCGCGCGAGGGGTGGTGGATCGGGCCGCGAGGGCCGGGTGCGCGCCGGCGGCGGTGCCGAGGGATGCGGCGACACCGGAGGCTCGGAGGAAGGAACGGCGGCTGACCATAGCGCGCGAATGCTCCGGCGGTGGAGCGCCGCGGGCAAGCGACTTTTCGGTGGCATTTCCTGACGCGGGATGGATCAGGAACCCGGGGATCCGGAAGGGCGCGGAGCCGCCGCGGGTCAGGTCAGAACCAGTTGAAATTGAAACTGATGCTGATGCGTTCGGACGCGGCGCGGTTGGCGGCGACCTCGTGGCGGAGCCAGCTCTCGAACAGCGTGACCCGTCCGGCCTCGGCGGGGTAGGCGACGAACGCGCGGTTCTCGGGTCTCGGGTCGGGTCGGCGGGGCGGGGCGGCCATGAAAGCCGCGAGACGCGGGTCCTCGAACTTGAGGCTGGAACAGCCCTTTGGAGTCTTCACGTAGTAGGTGCCGCTGATCGTGGACAGGGGATGCAGGTGAAGGCTGTGGGCGGTGAAGCGGGGCATGATGTTGATCCAGCAGTCGGTCATGACGAGGGGGCGCCCCTCGAGATCGAACTCAAGGGCTTTCGCGAAGCGTCCCACGTGGCGTGCGAGCCGCTTCTCGAGTTCGCCGAACGTCGAGGACATCTTGTGGAGCCGGCACAGGGAGGCGTAGGAGGTGAAGCCACCGGGATAATTTCGTTGGGACCAACGACGTCCGGCCTCGTCGTGATCGCGGATCTGGTGGCATTCGCGGAGGAGTTCGGCGTTGAGTCGACGGACGTTCCTGGAGCCCAGGGGTGCGGAGTAAATCAGCGTCGGGAACCAGGCGCGCGTGGTCATCGGGACACCTTAGCGAGGGTGGTCCGCCGCGTTCAACGGCCTCCTGGCGGATTGCGGGGTTCCCGTGGCGGGCGGGTGAATTTTTGATTCGGCGGTTTTCGCTGTTGTGATGAGGCGAGCCGGGACCCAAAGATCGCACCCATGAAGGTGGCGGTGTTTTTCGAGAGGGACGGGGTGCTGACTCACGCGGCGGGCGAGGAGGGGGCTGTGAGGACGCCTCATTCGTTGGAGGAGTTTCGCGTGCGTGAAGACGTTCGTGAATCCCTGGCGGACCTCAAGGCCGCGGGGTTTCTGCTTTTCGCGACGACGAACCAGCCGGGTGTGACCTCGGGGGCTCCGACGCGGAGGGAACTGGATTTGATGCACGCCGTATTGATGCGGAAGCTGGAACTGGATTCGGTGTTGATCTGTCCCCATCCGTCCGATGACCCGTGCACCTGCCGGAAGCCGTTGCCCGGCCTTCTTCGAGAAGCGGCTCACGAGTTCAAACTGGACCTCGAGCACAGCTTCGTGGTCAGCGACCGCTGGGAGGACGCGGAGATGGCGGACGCCGTGGGCGCGACTTCGGTGCTGATCCGGTCGAAGGCCAACGGCAACGGGCACCATGACTACGTCGTGCCGGATTTCCGATCCGCGGTCGCCAAGGTCCTGGACGTGGCTCGGGACCTTGGGATCCTGGGAGTTCTCTCGGAACAACGGTCCTGACACGGATCCTGATCCCCAGCCGGGCGGGGGTGTGGCGGCGTGCCGTGGCGAGTTCCGTCACTCTGTCTGTCTATTCGGAGCGGCGCTTCTTTCGCTTCGAGGATTTCGACTCCGAAGCCGCGGGAGCGTTCGTGGCCGCTGTCGACGAGGCGTCGGGAGCGAGGATTTCCGCGGGCGTCGGGTCCCAGGGCGGCACGTCGGAACTCGCGGGCAGGCGGCGTCCGCCTCCCACGGTGATCGAGCCGTCTTCGAGTTTCATCAGGCGGGGGCGGGAATCGGTGACGATCTCGTGTTTCTGGCGGACGGCGATTTCCCCATCCGGCGTCACGACGCAGTAGGTGTAGGTGCTTCCCCCGGTCTGAAAGAGGACGTGGAGTTGGCTGAGGTGGTCGAGTTGGGTCCGCGGGTTCGAGAACGAGAGCAGGCGGTCGAGCAGGACGACCCGGTAAATGCGTGTTTCGGATTCGTCCGTGACGCGGGCGTAGAGATTGCGATCACGAGTACGGACCGCGGATTGAAGGGCGTAGCGCCGGATTTCCGGGGGACGGTCCGGGGCATCGGGACTGGGTGGCACGCCGAACGTGATCTCCCAGAGCTTGCGGGCGCTTTGGATGTTGAAGGTGGCCGGTTCGCTGATGATCCGCTCGGTTCCGAAGGGAAGGCGCAGTTCCGCGAACAGGAGGTGGGTGCCCGAGTCCCTGAAGTCGAAGTAGGGTCGGACGTTCCACCATTTGGTGCCCGCTTTCGCGGATTCGAGGGTGAACTCGCCTTCGACCGGGACCTGGCCGAGGCGGGGGACGATATCGCCGGACTTGGTCTCCGCGTAAAAACTGAGCCAGACGTTGTCGGTTCCGAAGGTGAGGGGGCGGCCCGACAGATTGGAGATCCGGACTCCGACGGGGAGATCTTCGCCGGGGAGGTACGTGGTTTCATCGAGCATGATCTCGATGGAGACGCCGGCGGTTTGGGCGTGGGACGGACAGAGCCCGACGGCGCAGGCGGTGAAGAGGGCGCAAAGCAGGCGCATGACTCGGATGGTAGGCGATGGTGGCGCGCCAACAAGCGCGCAGTTCCGGCCCGGATCGCCGGGTGACGCCAGGCCCGTCACGGTGGGAGCCGGCGTCGGAATTCCCGACAGGAGGCCACGACGTTCGGGGCCTCAAGAATGGCGCTCACGATGCAGACCCGCGTCGCGCCCGCCGCCAGGACGTCGTCGAGGTTGGCGGCGTTGATGCCACCGATGGCGAACCAGGGGCGGTCGGTGAGGTGGGTGGCGGCCCAACGGACGTAGTCGAGGGTGACTCCGGGGCGGCCGGGTTTGGTGGGGGTGGGGTAGACGGGGCCGACGGCGATGTAGGCGGCTCCGGCGGTCCGGGCCCGGGTGGCCTGCTCCGGGGCGTGGGAGCTGAGGCCGAACCGGAGCGAAGGGGACCCGGGCGCGAGCGTCGACACGTGGGATCCTCCGGCCTCGAAGAAATCCTCCTGACCCAGGTGGCAGAGTGGAGCGCCGATCCGGGCGGCGATTTCCGGGTGGTCGTTGATGACGAGGTTCACGCCGTTGGCTTCGCACAAGGGAAGCATCTCCTCCGCGAGGCGCTCCACACGGTCGGGCGGCCAGTCCTTGGCCCGCAACTGAACGAGGTCGGCGCCGCCTTCACACAGTCGGGCGGCGAGGTCCAAGGGATCCCGGCCGTGGAGGTACCCGGAGTCGACGAAGGCGTAGAGGCGGCAGGCGTCGAGGGGCGTGACGAGCATGGATTCGGGGTTCGATGATCCCACTTCGAGGTCGCCTTTTCAGGCGGGTTGAGGCTCCCGCGTGACGCGGAGGAGGCCGGTCTGGACGAGGCGCGCGGCGACGGTGGCGTCCTGCGTGGAAAACAGAAGGCGGTTTTCCTCGGGACCGAGCCCGTTGTTGAGCGACTTCAACTGGCTGGACCGGGCCTGGTCGAGCAGTCGTCGCAACTCGTCGAGGGCGGTCCCGGGTGGGAGGGCGCCCTGGGGGACTCGGAATTCGGCGAAGCCCGCTTCGATTTCGGTCAGGCAGGCGGGGGAGCCGGTTCGGCCGGGTCCGGGCGGTTCGGGCTGTCGGAGGTAGTCGAGGTCGAAGGCTTCGGAATCGTGGCCGAGGAGGTATTCGGCGAGGCGCGCTGCGGCGCCGCCGAAGCCGCCGACGAGGAAGACGGGGATCCCGCTTCGCAAGGCCTGGAGAGCCTCCTCGAAGACGCCGGGGATCACGGAGGTGAATCCGCGGGTTTTGCCGCCGAGGAGCACGGAGGCGGCGAGGCGTGGACGTCGGAAACTGGGGGTTCCTGGGACGGGGATTCCCTGGATCATGAGGCGTCGGAGCGCGGAATTGACGATGGCCCGATTGAACGCGAGGCGGGTGGACACCGGTTCGCCGGCGGCGGCGGGTTCGGGGAGGATTTCCTGGAAGCCCTTGGCGGGATCGGAGACGAAGCCGGCCGTTTCCTGGGAGATCCGGACGAAGGTGCAGACGTCGACCCAGCGGGCCTCGTCGGCGACGGTGATTCCGGTGCTGTGGGGCCAGGGTTGGGGGTTGTAGAGGCGGCCGATGGATCGCGACGAACGCGCGGTTGGGCTGGCGGCGTCGCGTTGTTCGCCGGCGATGAGGTAGATGAGATCGCGGGTGAACGAGGTTTCCGGATCGTTGAGATGCCCGCCATAGGCGAGGTCCGCGCCGAGCCGGACGAGGGGACGGGCGAGGGAGAGGAGGGCCTCGCGGAGATGTTCATGGGCGAACCCGAGGGAGGCGAGGTCGTCGGATTCGGAGATTGAGAGGCCGACGACGCGATCCTGGAAGGGGAGCGTGGCGGCCTCGTTTTCCGAGCCGGGAGCGCTGGGTCGGGGAGGCGATGTCAGTTCGGTTGTGGCGCCGCCTTCGGTGAGCGCGGAGAACGTGATCGCTGGGAAGTAGGTTTGGAGCGCGTCGAGTTCGAGGCGGGGCGTGCTCTGCTGGGGATAGACCACTTCGCGAAGGGTCGACGAACCGGTTCCGTTTTCGAGGCACTGAGTTTGGAGGGAGCGCAGGCTCGGGATGTCGGGGCGCCAGTTGATGACGACGCGGCCGGGCGCGGGAGGGACCTGACGGGCGAGTCCGAGGTGAAAGGCGGCGAGGAGGACCTCGCGCAGGAGGGTGGTGACGATGGTGGCTTCGCGGCCGGGGTCCCACCGGATGCAGGGGCTGGTGCCCAGTTCGGCGATGGTGCGGCTGAGGGCGGGTCCCCGCATGGTCTGGACGACAAGGGTGGGGCTCATGCTCCAGACGGACGATCCCTCGGCGGAAGCGACGGGGCGGGGTTTGCGGAAGGCGAGCACTTCCCGGCGGCACCACGGGCGGGAGGCGTAGGCGTCGCTTTGAAGCACGATCAGGGCGGCGGATTCGCCGGGGCCGAGGGCCTTTTCGAGCACGTCGCCGAAGTCGTAGCCGAGGGCGATGTCGTTTTCGTCGAAGAACGCCGCGAGCTGGGTTTCGCGGTAGAGGTAGTCGCGGAGGAGCCGGGCTTCGACCACGGAATCGGCCTTGGCGTGGCTGAGGAAGACCTTGATCTTGGCCCCCGCCATGGGGTTGGGAGGCGCGGTTTGGCTGGAGGACGACGGCTCGTCGGGTTCGGTGATGACGCGGCAGAAGGCTTCGGTGAGGTCCTTGAGCAGTCGAGGGGCGAGGGCTTCGACCTTGGCTTTCGGGGTGTCGGCTCCGGGGGGAAGGTCGGCGGTCCGGAGGAAGTTCAGTTTGCGGACGGATCCGGGAAGGTTGTAGGCGTTTGGGCTGAGGGCGACCGGGAAGATGCGTCGAAGGGAGCGGTTGGGTTCGCTGGCGATCTGGGACAGCCAGTTCCGCCAGACGGGGTCGGCGACCATGTGGTCCTCGGCGAGGGGGACGACCCATTGCCAGCCTCCGCCGGGGTCGGGGAGATTGGGGGGCGGGCCGCAGGGTTCGTCGGGCGACGATTCGCTTCGATACCGGACGGGGATTCCGTCGCCCTCGGGGAGGCGGAACCAGTTGAAGATCTCGGTGGCGAGGCGCTGGCAGACGTCGGATGCGGCGGGGTGCCAGACGACGAAGAGGGTGGCCGGGGAGGCGGGCATGGAGGTCAGTGGCTGGTGAGGTACTTGAGCAATTCGATCTGCTCGCGGGGCGGGATGGATTCGAGCAGTCCTTCGGGCATCAGGGACAGCTCGCCACTGGAGCGTTCGGCGATATCGGCTTTGGCGATGACGCGTTGTTCGGTGGTGGTTCGCAGCGTGATGGCGCTGTCAGTCTCCTGAAGGATGAGTCCCGAGACGGTGTCGCCGG
>JBFWOK010000117.1:0-22625 GCA_050250555.1 Limisphaerales bacterium | reverse complement strand
GAAGAAAACGGGCGCGGAACGGGCTGCAGTTCGTGGTGACGGCGCTAAGGCATGGGAAGGAGGTAGCGGTGGGGAGGTCGTTGGAGACGTATCGGAAGTACTTGTACTTGGAGGGCGATGCGCGGCGGGAATCGAAGGGAAGGGATGGTCGGTTGGTGCGAGGGGCGTTGTCGGCGGAGGACGTGGAGGCGGTGTTGAAGGCGAAGGGGAAGCTGCCGCTGAGCGCGTATCTGCGATGTCGGGTGAGGTATTTCTGTGATGGGGCGGTGTTTGGGGGGAGGGAGTTCGTGGAAGGGATCTATGGGGCGTATCGAACAAGGTTTGGAGGGAAGCGAACGACGGGAGCGCGGGTGATGCGGGGCCTGGAGAAGCCGGGGCTATTTACCCTGCGCGCCCTGAGGGTCGGAGTCTTCGGTCCGGCGGGCGGATAAAGGGTCGGGGCTGGAAACCCGAGGAAGCGAGGCGCCGACATTCAGGGCGCCGCCCACGTCGATGCGGTCGAGCGCCTCAATCGCGCAGAATGTGGCAGTTGTACCCTCCCGGGTTCTTCACGAGGTATTTCTGGTGGTACTCCTCGGCCGTGAAGAATTCGGCGGCGGGAACGATGTGGGTGACGATCGGCCGATTGAACCGCCCGGACTTGCCCATCGCCTCCTTCACTTTGGCGGCGGCGGCCTTTTGCTCGTCGGAGGTGAAGAAGATCGCGGAGCGATACTGAGTTCCCACGTCGTTGTGCTGCCGGTTGAGCGTCGTGGGGTCGTGCATGCGGAAGAAGTATCCGAGCAACTCCTCGTACGAGAGCCTCGCGGGGTCGAAAACGATACGGACGGCTTCGGCGTGTCCGGTGTCACCGGTGCAAACCTCCCTGTAGGTGGGGTTCTGGGTTTCGCCCCCGGTGTAGCCGACGCTGGTTTCCAGCACGCCGGGAATTCCGCGGAGGATCTCCTCCATGCCCCAGAAGCAGCCACCCGCCAGGATGGCCATCTCTTTCCGGAGATTGGAGGTCTCGTTCGATTCGGTTTTGTTCATGAGAGTGGGAGAAGAATCAGAAAGGGTGCCACGGCTGGTGGAGGGAGGCTGGGTTCCACTGCCTTGCCGCGATGCCGCCCAGAGAATACCCGCGGTCACCACGACCGCGGTGAGGGTCAAAATATTCAGCGCTTTCATCGTCCTTTGCATCCTTTCCTGGAGAGCGACCACCCGGTTTCGTCCTGGGTGAAGGTTGAGTCGCAACCTGGCCCGGATCCTTTCAGGTCGTGGGCAATTTGGTCGAAGGATTCGTTCGCGCAAGCCGGCCGAGCGCCCCGGCGACGAGCTCCCTCAGATCATCGAAGAACGTGTAGAACACGGGAACGACCAGGAGTGTGAGGACGGTCGCGGTGGTCATCCCGCCGATCAACGTCAGGCCGAAGCTCTTGTAGCTCAGACCGGTCTGGCTTGGGGGGCTCATCGTCAAGGGGACCATTCCAATCACGGTGGTGAAGGCCGTCATCAGGATCGGACGGAAACGGCGATCGGCGCCCTGGAGGAGGGCTTCCGTCCGAGCCGCACCGGACTGGCGCAGGCGGCTCACGTAATCCACGAGGACGATCCCGTTGTTCACGACGACGCCGATCAGCAGGATCACGCCGACGGCTCCCAGGAAGTCCAGATCCTTGCCGGTCAGGTAGTGAACCCACACGACCCCGATGCCGGCGAGGGGGATGGTGAGCAGGACCGACAGGGGAAGGATGACGCTCTCGAAAAGGAATCCCATGAGCAGGTAGATGAAGATCACGGACAGCCCCGCGGCGAACACCATGCTCAGCATCTCCTCCCGGGTGGTGTCGATGCGGGTCGTTCCGAACGTCACGCCTTCGGGAAGCACGAGGCGCTCCTGGAGCGCCGACAGCCGCCGCCGCGTGTCGGACCCCTCCTCATCGCGCAGTTCGAACGTCATCGATCGCGTGATCCGTTTATCCCGTCGGAAGATGCTCCGGGGCGCGTTGTTCACCTCGACGTCGGTCAGGGATGACAACATCACCCTTCCGCCGTCCGCCGTCGGCACCGGGAAACCTCCCAGTTCGACCATCGTCTCCCGATCCTCTTCGTCGAAACGGATGCGGACGGGAATCTCGCGTCCTTCGTCGTTGTATTTGGGCAACTGGGATCCCCGGAGGGCGTACCCGATCAGGCCGGCGATGACCTCGGGATTCACGCCGGAAGCCGAAGCGCGATCGCGGTCGATCCGCAGCGCCATCTCGCTGGGCGCGACCTCCTCGCCTTTCCGGACCCCGATGACGCCGTCAACCGCGAGGAACAGGGGTTCGATCCGTTCCGCGACCGACTCCAGTTCACGGGCGTCGTCGCCTTCAAGGAAGACGGCGAACACGGACCGGCCCTTGGCCTCTTCCGCGCGGTTCTCCTGTTCCTGGAAGATCCGGATGCCGGGTTTCTTGGGAAGGTCCTTGAGCAGCGCCTCGGTGACCTCCTTGGCGCTCAGGCTGACGTCGCGGTTCTTTTCGAACCAACCCTCGATGGAGCCCCACCGCTGCCGGTAGAAAACAAAGTACCCGCTGAGGCCGTAGTCCTTCTTGCGGCTTTCGAGGACCTTCTCGACCTCTCCGAAGTACTCGCCCAATTCCTCGAAGCCGTATTCGTTGGACGCCTCGACGTTGAGTTGAAACCGGGTTTGATCCTCCTCCTGTTGCTCGACGAAATCGATCTTCTTGACCGCCCAGCCGAACGTCAGGCCGAAGAGGGCCGAGAGCACGAGAACGAGGTTCAGCCGATTCCGAAGGCAGAGATCGAGGGACCGGACGTACAGCCGGTTCAACCTTCCGAGTGTCGCGTCGTACGCCCGCTCGAGCCAGGCGTTGATCCGGTCGTGCGCGTGGCGCCAGGTCGTGGGTTTTTCCCCTTCGCCGGCCCTCGGCAGGGTGAGATAGACGCTCAGTGGAATGAACACCAGCGCCACGATCAGCGACGCGAACAGCGCCACCGAAATCGGCAGGGCGAGGCGGATCAGGAAGAACTGGCCCTCACCCTCCACGAGCGCGGCCGGCACGAAGACGATCACCGTGGTCAACGTCGCCATCGTGATCGCGAGCGCGATCTCTCCCGCGCCGCGGACGCAGGCGTCGACCCTGTTCCAGCCCTCGCGGTGATGCCGATGGATGTTCTCCGCGACCACGATCGAGTTGTCGACGAGCATGCCGATCGCGATCACGAGGGCGAGAATCGTGAGGATGTTGAGGGATTCGCCCGAGAAGAACATCGTCGCCAGCGCGATGAGCAGCGAGAGCGGGATCGAGAGCGTGATGATCGCGGTGAGGCGGAATCGGCGAAGGAAAACGAAGAGCACCAACGCCGCGAGCGCGGCTCCCAAAACGCCTCCCAGGACGAGGTTGTTGAGCGACTCCTCCACGACACGGCCCTGGTTGAAGAGCATTTCGCTGAACATCGACGCCAGTCGGGGATCCTCGCGCAGCCGTTCAAATTCCTCGGCGATCCGGCGCGAAACCTCCACGGTGTTCGCCTCTCCCTCCTTGAACACGACCAACGCCACCGCGGGCCTGCTGTTGACGCGCACCGAGTAGCGCTTTTCGGGCTCCTCGTACCTCAGCTCCGCGATGTCCCCCAGGCGCACGTTCGCCGACAGCGGCCTGTTCTTCAGTTCCTCGATGCTCCGGTACTGGGCGACCGAGCGGAGAAGGTATTTGCGGCCCGAGTCCCGGACGTTCCCGCTCGCCATCGTGAAGTTGTCTTCCCCGAGTTCCTGCGTGAGCTGGTAGAGATTCAACCCCGACGCTTCCGCCAACTGGCGGTCGACCTCGATGAGGATTTCCTTCTCCTCGAGGCCGTCGGTCTTCACGTTGGCCACCCCATCGATCCGTTCGATGCGCTGGACGATCTGCTTCTTGATCAGCGTGTAGTAGTCCGTCAGACCGGGGTCGATCGCCAGTCCGATGACCGCCACCGGGATCCCCGAGGCATCCTCCTTCCGGATGTAGACTCGGTCCGCATCCGAAGGGAAGAGGAGGCGCGCCCGTTGCACCCGGTCCCGGACCTCGCGGTAGGCGACGTCCATGTCCGTGCCGCGCTTGAACCGCAGGAAAGCCCCCGCGGATCCCTTGGATGAAAATGAGTTGATTCCGTCGATGCCCCGGACGGTGCTGAGTTCCTCCTCCAGGGGCAGTGTGATCTTCTGAAGCACCTCTTCGACCGGCGCGTCCTGCCAGGGAACCCACACACGGAGGTTCTGTCCGGTGTACCCGCGGGGAAACAGCTCCAGCGGAATGCCGACCGCCGCCACCCACCCGACGACCACCACGCTCATCAGGCCGACCAGGACCGCGATGCGGCGACGCAACGCGCCTCGGGTGAGGGCCGAGGCGAGTTCCTCGGCGCGATCCGTCGCCTCAGGTCCCGAGCCCTGCTCGTGGCGCGCCGGGCTCGATGGCGAAACGTTCGCCGATTCAGGAGCTGGCGTTGACATCGGAAAAATCGGGGGCTTGGAACCAACGGGCGCGGAGTTCCAGCACCAACGTGTAGAGAACCGGAATCACCACGAGGGTCAAAAGCGTGGACGTGGCCAGTCCGAACATGACCGTGAGGGCGAGCGGGGTCCTCACCTCGGCGCCGTCGCCCAGCCCGAGCGCCATCGGAAGCAGCCCGAGCACGGTCGTCCCCGTCGTGAGCAGGATGGGGCGCAACCGGATCCTGCCCGCTGCGGCCACGGCGTCGGCGGGACTCATTCCACGTTCCCGGTGTTGGTTGGCGCAATCCACAAGGACGATCGCGTTGTTGACCACGATGCCCGCCAGGACGATGAGCCCCAGGAACACCATCACCGACACCGCCGTCCCGGTGAGCAGGAGGCCCACCGCGCTGCCGAAGAACGCGAGGGGGATCGACGCCATGATGATGAGCGGCTGGACCAGGGATTCGAACTGCGCGGCCATGATGACGTACACGAGAAAAAGGCTGAGCCCGAGCGCCAGAAACAGGCTGCCCCGCCCACGATCCCATTCCTCGCTCTGTCCGCGGATGGCGAGGTCCACCCCGACCGGAAGCGGCATCTCCTCGCGGAAGAAGGAACGTATGGCGCCGACGGCCGCGCCCAGCGAGGCCTGCCCGACATTGGCCTGGAGCACGGCCACCCGTTGCCCGTCCACCCGTCGAATCTCACTCGGACCCTCGCCAACCGACAGGTCGGCGACTGCCCGCAGCGGGATCGATCGCTCCTCCCCCGGGTTCACGATCAGCCGTCCCACATCTTCGACCTGGGCCCGGTCATTCTCCTCGAGGCGCACGAGGATCGGAATCCGCCGATCCTTGAGGTTGAAGCGGGTCGCCTCGAAACCCTTGACCAGGTCGCGCACCTGGCGCGCCACGGTGCCGATATTCAATCCGTAGAGGGCCAGCCGGTCGCGATGATACGTGACCTGGATCTCGGGCGCGCCTCGCCGAAGGGTCGCTTCGACATCGGCCAACATGGGCTTGTCCGCGAGGAGCGCCTGGGCCTTCATCGAAACCTCCTTCAGCGCCGTGAGGTCATCCGCCTGCAACTCGACGACGATCGGCCGCTGCGAGCTGAAGAGAACCGGACGGACGATCCGGACCGTGGCATCGGGGATGCCCGCGAACCGTTCCCTCAATCGCTGAAGCACCTTCTCTTCCGTCCCGCCGGGATCCGGACCCGGACGGAGGACGACCTTGAAACGCGCGGAATGCTCGCCTTCGTCCGAACGTTTGATGTTGGTGGCGTCGTACCCGAAGGTCACCAGGACCGACTCGATCTCGCCCAGGTCCGCGAGGATCGCTTGTTCCATCGGCGCCAGGGTTGACTCGGTTTCCTCCAGGGGGGTGCCGACCGGGAGATCCACCTCCACGGTGAACTCACCCTGATGCACCTCGGGAAGAAGTTCCGTCTCGAGACGCCTTCCCGCTTCCCAGGTCAGCCATCCGCAGACCACGACCCACGAGAGGATCGTCCAGGGATGACCGAGCACCCACCGGATCCAGACCGGGTAACGCGACTGAAGTCGATCGGAGACGGCACCCACGGCGCGCGCGGGAAGGGCGAGCCCGACGCGGCCGAGCCAGCCCAATCCAGGACCAAGCCCCCGCACAACCACCCAGGCGGCGCCGAGGAGCAGCGCGAGCAGCAGTTTTCCGACCACCTCGAGAAGGGTGCCCGCCACAAGTTGAAGAACCCCCCAAGGGAGCGCCCAACGAGGCCGCGGCGGGGATCGATCCAGCCATTCGGCCCGAAACCCGGTCCAGGCCGCCAACACCCTGAAGTCAGGGCCCGGCGCGGAACCGACTTCCGGCCCCCGCGGCCGCCGGCTCGCCAGCATGGGCACGAAGAACACCGCCACGGCCAGGGACGCCAGGAGCGACGTCACCACCGCCAGGCTGAGATCGCTGAACACCTGCCCCGCGATGCCCTCGACGAACACCATGGGAAGAAACACCGCGACCGTGGTCAGCGTGGAGGCAACGACAGCGCCGCGCACCTCGGCGATTCCCCGGATCGCGGCCTCCAGGAGTTCGTCACCCTCTTCGCGGCAGCGAAAGATCGATTCGAGAACAACGATCGAATTGTCGACCAGCATGCCCACGCCCAAGGCGAGACCGCCCAGGGACATGATGTTCAAGCTGACGTCGAGCAAGTGAAGCGGAGCGAACGTGATGAGCAGCGACATCGGGATCGAGACACCGATGATCGCGGTGGTTTTGAAGTCGCGCAGAAACAGGTAAAGGACGATGACCGCGAGCATGCCGCCGAAGATCGCGGCGGAACGGACCTCCCGAATGCTGCTCTGAATGAAAGTCGATCGGTCCGCGACCACGCGAAGCTGGGCGCCCTCGAGATCCTTCAGGCGACGGGCGAGCGGCGGCGGTCCGTGATCCTCCTTTTTCGGACCGCCCCACGACGCGTACCATGGAACGGGTTTCGTTTCGGGAGGCTCCGGGCGTCCCACGGCGCGGAGGACCGCCGCGGCCACGGCGACGATATTCGCGTCGGCCTCCTTGTAGATGTCGACCTGCACGCTTTCGGCGCCCTGGGTCCGGGTCAGGATCTCGCGTTCGTGATGGGACCGGATCACCTGTCCGAGGTCCTTCAGCCGGATTTCGCGGCTCTCCTGCCGGGTGACCACCGTCTCCGCGATTTCATCCAGGCTCTCGTACTCATTCAGGGCCCGGACCATGTACTCGGTCCGCCCCTCCTTCAGGGTTCCGCCCGCGACGTTGATATTTTCCTGACGCAACCGGTCGATGACCGTCTGGACCGAGATGCCCGTCCGCGCGAGCGCCTCCTTCCTCAGGAGGACGTGGTACTCCTCCTCGAGGCCTCCGCGGACCCGGACGGCCGCCACGCCCTTGATCGGTTCCAACGCCCGTTTGATCTGAAGATCCGCCAGCCGTCGCAGCCGCCGCAACCCCTGCTCTCCGAGGTAGCGGTCCCCTTCGCCCGACAGGCTGAGTTCCATGATCGGATCCAGGGCGGGATCGAATCGAAGAATCAGCGGTCGTTCGGCCTCCCGAGGCAGGAACACCAGGTCCAGCTTCTCGAGGGCCTCCTGGGTCGCGGCGGACATGTCCGTGCCCCAAAGGAATTCGAGGGTCACATCGCTCAGGCCGGACCGGCTGACACTGGTGAGGCGGTTCAATCCGGCAAGCACTCCGAGCGCCTCCTCGACCGGCCGGCTGATCTCGTTCTCCACTTCCTGGGGCGCTGCGCCGAGATACTCGGTCCGGACCGTGAGCGTCGGATACGTCAGCTCCGGCATCAGCGTGACCGGGAGCCGTTGGAGTGAGAAGTAGCCGAACACGACGGCCGCCGTGAAAACCATCAGCACCGCCACCGGACGGTGGGTGACGAACGAAGATTTCCTTGATGGCGGCGGCGCGGACATGGGGTTCTCGGATGCACCGGGTGACCCGCCTCAGCCGCGCGAACGGTTCGCGCCGACGACCAGATTCGTCCCCCCGGGTTCCGGGTCACCGGGCAGTCGGACCAGCGCGCCGTCCTTCAGTCCCGTCTGACCCGCGACGACCACCTGGTCGCCCTCCTTGAACCCGGAAGTGGGCTCGACATGAAGCCTGTCGCTGGCCCGCGGCTCGACCAGCAAACGCTCCACTTTCCGGTCCGGACCGAGCCGGAAGGCGTATGTCTGGTCGCCATCCAGGACCAGGGCCCTCTTGGAGAGCAGAACGGCGTCGTCCCGCTGGTCGAGGATCAGTTCGACGTCGACATACATTCCCGGGCGAAGCGGTCCGAGGTCCGCGAAACCGATCGTGACCTTCACGGTGCCGGACTTGGCATCAACCACCGGCGAAACCCGTCGGACCCGACCAAGGAACTCGTGGCCGGCGAGCGCCGTCGCCTTCACCCGCGCGGGCTGATTGGTCGCCAGACTGACCAGGTTCTTCTCGGGCACGTAGATCCGGGCGACGATCGAGTCGAAGTCGACGATGTCGAATAGGTGTTGGGCGTTGGCGACCAGATCGCCGAGCTTCACGAGCCGGCGGGAGATGACCCCCCGCAACGGCGCCCGGATGATCGTGTAATCCAGCTCCCGTTTGGCTTCGTCCAGGGCCAGTTCCAGCTGGCGAAGTTCGTAGCGGGCATCGGTGAAGACCTGATCCGCGATCAGTTTCTGCGCGTGAAGCACCTCGAGCCGCTCGAATTCCGCGCGGGATTTCGCCAGCGCATTCTCGGCCTTGGCCACCATCACCTTCTGATTGGAATCATCCAGGCGGACCAGAACGGCGTCCTTCTCGACGGCGGACCCCTCCTCCACCAGGAGTTCCTGCACGCGATTCGCGGTGCGGGCGAACACCTTCACCTCCTGCTCCGCCTCCAGCGTCGCGAAGGTTCGCAGCGCCGACTCGATCGGGCCCCGGCGGATCGGCTGCACTTCGACCGGAATCGCCGCGACCGCTTCCTTGTCCTTCGATTCCTTCTTCCCAGGCGTGCATCCCGCGAGAAGTGCCAGCGCCACAAGAACGGCGAGAAATGCCGGGATACCCAAGCCACGGGCACACGACACGCCTGGGGGATGTTGATGGAGAATCATTCGCGGAAACTGGCCAACCACCCGGCGGCCGGGCGGCAAGTTGCATTGAAGTTGGAGCGAATGCGAACGGTTTCCCCCGCACAGCCCCTCGCGTCGCCGCGGGCGGCGGCCCGCCATCCCCGCGCCAGCACGGCTTCGGTGGGGCTGGGAAACGGGCCGGGCGTTGGAAGGCCGACGCTACAAATTCGGTTCGCCGGCGTTGGGACGGTACCCCGGCCCCGACGGCGGGTTCCCGGCGGAGAAAGCCAGGATCTTGTCGACCCGGTGCCGATCCATGTCGAGGACCTCGAAAACGTACCCTTGGAACTCCAACGTCTCGCCTTCCTTGGGGATTCGTCCCAGAACTTTCACGATAAACCCAGCCAACGTCTGGTATTCCGAAGTACCCGGACTGGGTGACCGGAATCCGGGCAAGGCCCGTTCGACGGCCTCGAGGTCGATCATGGCATCGATCAGCCACGTGCCGTCTTCGCGCTTCCTGACCTCCGGTTTGGCGCGTTCGCCCTGACTCGGGAACTCGCCGACGATCGCCTCCATGACATCGTTGAGGGTCACGAGACCAACAATCGCGCCGAACTCGTCGGTCACCATCGCGATATGCCGGCCCGCGGTTTTGAAGGTCTCGACGAGCTGCAAAACGGTCTGCGTTTCGGGGACCACCAGGGGCGACACGATCAGGTCCCGCAGGCGGACGGGCACCTGCGCTGCCAGGTTGGCGTAGATCGCCTTCACCGACACGGTGCCCAGGACGTTGTCGCGGTTTCCGTCGTGGACGGGAAAGTGGGAATGGTTGCTGACGACGATCTTGTGCCAGATCTGGTCGTGGGGATCGTCCTGCCGCAACCAGATCACCTTCGGGCGTGGTGTCATGATCTCGCGCACGGGCAACTGGTCGAGTTCGAGGGCGCTGTGAACGATCTGGCTTTCAACCTTGTTGAAGGCGCCCGCCCGAACGCCTTCCTGCATCAGCACCCTCACCTCCTCCTCGGAAACCACCGCCTCGGTCGACGCCTTGAACCCGAGCAACCGCAGCAAGCCCTCCGTGGACACGTCGAGAAGGCCGACGACGGGCGACGTCGCGCGGGCGAGCCAGTTCATGGGTCCCGCGACGGCGATCGCGATTCCCTCCGGGCGACTCAGTCCCAGGCGCTTGGGAACCAGTTCACCCAGGATGAGCGAGCCGTAAGTCAATAGGATGACCATCGTGACGAAGGCGATCTTGTGGGCGTACGGCGCCAGGAAGGACACTTGGGCGATCGGACCCGCGAGTTTCGCGGCCATGGTGGAGGCGCCATAGGCGCCTGTGAACATGGCCACCAGGGAAATCCCGATCTGCACGGTGGACAGGAAGCGATTCGGCGATTCGGCCAGCGCCAGGGCTCCGGCCGCGCCCGCGTTCCCCTGCTCGGCCAACCGCCGGAGCCGGGGTTTCCTCGCGGAAACGACCGCGATTTCCGCCATCGCAAAAACCCCGTTCGTGAGAAAAGCGAGCAACAGAATTCCCAATTCGAAGCCGAGACCACCCATAAGTGACGGGAGCGTGGGTGAGAAAAAGGGCCTTGGCCAGCACGGGAACCCTTCCCGCCACCGCCGCCGCAGGCGACCTCCGCGGCGAGACGGGCTGCCCACCGAACTCACGCCGCCAACCGGGCGCGACGAACCCTCGGATCGTCGCCTCGAAACACCAGACTCCAGGCGACGAACACGACCCAGAGGGCCGCGAACAGCAGGATGATCGCCGTCCCGCCGCTGGCGGCGAACACCCGCCCCGTGATGAACGGACCGACGACCAGTCCGCAAGCGAAGAAGACGTTGAAAATCGAATTCGATCTGGGGTACTCGGCCGGACAGACGATCACCCCTTGCAACGCCAGCGAAAGCGGCGGCATCGAGCTGAAGCTTCCTCCCGCCACGATGAAGACCAACGCCATGAGCGGATAGGAATGCAGGGGAAGCATCGCGAGCATTCCCAGCACACCCGTTGTCGCGAGGATTCGCATCACCCGGATGTGTCCCCAGCGGTCGCCCGCCCGGGCCGCGAAGTTCGCGATCAGAAGCATTCCGGCGGCCGCGAACGCCACCACGAGGCTCGCCTGTTCGTCGGGAACCCCCTTCTCCCTCACAAGGAACCGGGGAACGAACAGGGCCGCCGACGCCTGGAAAAACCCGCTCGAAAACGTGGCGAGGCAGCTCACCTTGATCCGCCACGCCAACGCGAGCGCTCCTCGGAACCCCGGTGGCGCCTCCTCCTCCGCCAATCCGCCTGCCTCCGGAATCTCCGCATGCCGATGGCTCTCCGCCGGATCCGCATCCAAAGCCACCGCGCAAATCAACGCCGCAACCATCGCGATCGCACCCGCCACGTGGAACCGCATCTCGGGCGCGACGAATCCCGACACCGCGAACGACAACGCCGGACCCGCCATGTAGCCGGCCATCGTGAAAGTCGCCGACAAGCTCGTCGCCAGGGCTTTGTTGCTCCGATTGGACCGCCAGAGCACCAGGGTTTCAGCCGCCATCCACGCTCCCATCGAGAACATCCCGTCGACAAACCGGTCCACAGCCAGCGCGGCATAGCTCGTCATGAACGGCAGAATCCCAATCATCACCGCGTAACCCGCGATCGAGACCGCCAGGATCCAGCGAGCGGAGAACCGCCGGATCAACGGTCCGGAGGGAATTGCAAAAACCACGAGGCCAAGGGCGAACCACGACGCCAGTTCGCCGGCGACATCCTGCTCGATTCGGCGTCCCTCGAGCACGATCGGCAGCACGGCCAACGCGATGCCGTAGGCCGTCGAGAGCACCAGCATCGTCGCGTAGATGACCCAGAGATTCCTGTCGGGCAGGTGTTCGCGAAGAAAACGGATCATCCGGGCGCAAGGCTGTGCGACCGCATGACCGGGCGCTAGAAGGAACCTGAACATCGAACACGCGGACCCGAGGGCCCGCGTGTTCGTTGCACAATTTTGGAATCACTCGCCCTGGGGACCCGCCCGCATCCAGGTTCGGGGCTTCAGCCGCGCACGCGGTAGAACTTGCCCGCCCCGGTCGGTTGAACGGTCACGGGGCTTGGAGCCGTTTCGTTCTGCCAGGTTCCATTCAGGCTGGTGGCGCTCTGCAACTGGCCGCCCCCGTACGTGATCACGATATTCCCACCCGAACGCGCGACCGAGAGGGTCGGCGTGGCCCCGCCCCCCATCGCGTACTCGATGGTCTTCAGGAACAGCGACTGGCCGGTCTCGTTCAGCATGCCGAGGTCCGGACCGTAGTTCGTCGTCGGGTTCGCCGCCTGGCCATAGAAGAAGACGATCCGCTTGTTGGGAGCAATGCTGCCGTCCACGAGCCGGTCGCCCTTGTCGTACACGAACAGGGTCGGGTATTTGCCGTTCGGTTCGATGCTCGCGAGAACATCCGCGTCCGCGGACGGGATCCCGAAGTTGAAGCTGTAAAGTTCGTTGTAGACCTTGAGCTTGCCGGCACTCAATCCGCTCGTGATCGGGTGCGTGGTGTTCACGATGTAGATCGAATCCCGCGCGTCGCCAATCTCCAGGCCGTCCACCTCCGTGCGCCCCGAATTCCCCCAGTTGATGAAGTCGTTCGATCCGTCCTCCGTCCGCGCCGTCCAGTCGGCGTTGTCGTACATGTAGGCCTCCAACGAGATCACCGCGACATCGGTGTCCTTCAGGGTGAAGATCCCCGTTCCATCGCCGGCGGGTTCGACCACCGACGTCGATCCGATCGACTCCGAGATCAGGACCAGCTTCTTGCCTTCAGCCGCGGCCCGGAGGTCGTCCGGCTGGGTCCCACCCGTCGCGAAGACCGTCACGGTGTAGCCCTTGGCACGGAGCCACGCCACCAGCGTCGCATCCGCGTTGATCAGGTTCGCGTCGGAGGTCAGGAAGAGAATCTCGCCGGACGACCTCTGGCCTTCATCGAAGCCGAAGATCAGTTCGCCCGTTCCGCCGTGGGACAAACGTCCGGTGGAATCGATCGCGGACTCGAGCACCAGGAGGTAGTCCCTCGTCTGTTTGTCCTCGGGAGTCAGACTGTCCAGGTAGTCCTGGTTCAGACCCAACCTTCGGGCCCGGTTCGCCCAGAAATACTGGATCTCCAGATCCTGCGATCGTGAGGCGTCCCCGTTGGCGCCCGGCCCCGTCTTGTCGTCGTCGTCGAGACCGATGTTGAACCCCATCCGGTACCCGTTGCGCAGCTTGTTCCCCTTCGTCGTGTCCTCGAACAGCCGCTTGCGAAAACGCACCTCCATCTGCCAGCCGCCGGCCACGGCCTTGCCAACCCCGTAGATGTCCTCGCTCGCGCCGTATTTCCAGGGCACCGAGGACGCCCAGTTCGACCCCAGGATGGCCCCGCCCGCTTCGTCCCATGCCGAAAACTTGCCCTGGTAGTTCACGTAGCAGTGTCCGCCCACGGGATCCATCGAACTGTCGGTGTTGTTGTCGAAGCGATCGTACAACGCATCCACCACGATCTCGATGGAGTCGTCCTTCCAGAACGCCGTGCTCGGATCATCACTGTTCACGATGTCGTCCTTCACGTTGACGCCCACGTAGAAGTTGTCGTCGTCGTGCGCCAGCCAGAAATCGAAGCTCGAATCCGCGGCATCCAGCCAAAACCGATCCTCCGGGAAATCCAGGATCCAGGCGTTCACCCCGGGAGTCACATTCTGCACGATGAAGTTCCCGTACTCCTGAGCGGAGACGTTGCCATCGAGCGTGATCGAACCGTTCGCCACCTTCGGGACCATCGCCGTGGTCGTGGCATTCTGCGACCACGGACCCGGCGCGGTGGGATCGAAGGTCGTGATGTCGAAGTCCTGGGAAAACACCAGCCCAGGCGCCATGGCAAGAGCCACGGCGACAGAGGTTAGTAGCTGTCGTTTCATAGACGATTAGATGTGTTGGGAGCGTCGGAACGTAGGCGGACCGCTCGCGTTTTGGCAACAACGAAGACTTGATTCAGGGACGCGGACGGATCGGCTTGTCGTTTCGTACATCTGGCGTGCGGCGCTCGGCGCCGCTTTGGATCGCCGCGGAGCGCCGAAGCCGAAGCATGGCGAGCCCCACCCAAGCTGTGCGGAGCACCGCACTCCAAAGGACCTGTCCCTTAGTTGTCCCTTAGTAGTAATGGTCGAATGGTCGAGCACGGGGCCAAGCCCCAACGGGGCGACCTGGGATAGCCCAGGGCAAGTCCCGCGCCAGCGGGACTTGCCCTGGGTCCTTCGCCGTGAAAACGTCGAGCCCTGTAAGGGCGTAACAAAGACCGGCGGGCGCAACCAAAGCGGTGCGGAGCACCGCACTCCAAAGGACCCGGTTCACACTTCGACTAAGGGACAGGTCTTTTGGCTTTTACCCTCCCATCGGAAATGTCGAGGAACCTCCGTGTGCTCCGTCGGTTCCGTGGTTGTCTCCTGGCCCGCAATCGGATCCTCGGATTGTCGAAGCGACATCTCCGCTCCAAGACACTAACCTCCCCCCAATCCCCGTCGTCATCGTGAAGACCCACCCACCCGCCTTCGCCCGGAAATCCGGGAAATTTTTCGTCGTTTCCCTCCTCGTGCTCGTAGGGTTCGTACCCGGTCCGGGAGCTCGAAGTGAGACCGCCGCCGAACCCAAGCCCGCCACCCGACCCCATGGACCGCCGTCCGACCCCGCGTGGTTTCCCATCGGGGTCTGGCTCCAGGACCCGAGGAACGCGGTCCGCTACCGGGACGCCGGCATCAATGTCTACGTCGGCCTCTGGAAAGGACCCACCGCCGCCCAATTGGAAATGCTGGGCAAAGCCGGGATGCGCGTCATCTGTTCCCAGAACGCCGTCGGCCTCTCGCAACGGGACAACCCGATGATCCTCGGCTGGATGCACGGCGACGAACCGGACAACGCCCAGTCCCTTCCCGGCGGAAAAGGCTACGGTCCTCCCATTCTCCCGGAAGTCGTCCGCCAGGACTACGAACGCATGCGCCAGGCCGATCCGTCCCGGCCCGTCCTCCTGAACCTCGGCCAGGGCGTGGCTTGGGACGACTACATCGGCCGCGGCGTGCGCCGGAATCATCCCGAGGACTATCCCCGCTACGTCGAAGGCGCCGACATCGTCTCGTTCGATATCTACCCGGCCGTCCACGACCACCCCGCGGTCGCCGGGAAACTCGAGTTCGTCGCTCGCGGAGTCCAACGCCTGGTCGCCTGGGCTGGTCCGACACGAACCGTCTGGAATTGCATCGAGTGCACTCGAATCAGCAACCCCGCCACCAAGCCGACGCCCGCCCAAGTCCGGTCCGAAGTCTGGATGTCCCTCATCCACGGCTCGCGCGGGCTCATCTATTTCGTCCATCAGTTCCGCCCCGTGTTCCGGGAAGCCGCCCTGCTGGACGATCCCGAAATGCTCGCCGCAGTCACATCGATCAACCGGCGGATCCGCGAACTCGCGCCCGTCCTCAATTCCCCATCGATCCCCGACCGCGTGACCGTGACCGCATCCGTTCCGGAAGCGCCCATCGCCTGGATGCACAAACGCCACAGGGACGCCGACTATGTGTTCGCGGTGAACCTGCGGAACGAGGAAGTGAAGGCGACGCTCGGATCGTCGGACTGGAAGGAATCAAAAACCCACGTCGAAGCGCTGGACGAGACCCGTTCCCTCGGTTCCGCGGAGAATGGCCATTTCGAGGACGCCTTCGGGCCCTACGCCGTTCACCTCTATCGCCTCGCCAGGGTGCCCTGAACCCAGCCCGCAACGGTCCTGTTCCGCGGCAGGCGCTCCGGCTATCCTGCCCCGCATGCATGTCATCATCCGTGTCACTTGGGTTTGGACGGCCGTTGCCTTCCTCCTCGCCCTGGGTCGTTGCCCCGCATGGGCCGAGGAAGCCGCGACGAACGACGTCCCCGCCCTGACCATCGCGACCCTCTTCGAGAAGAACGAATTCAGCGCCAAAGGACACTCGGGGTCCTGGGCCGATGATAGTTCCGGTTACTACCGGTCCGTGGATTCCGCCTCGACCCAGGCCGGTCAGGACATCGTTCTTATTGATCCGGAATCGGGTTCGACCAACCTGCTGGTCGCCGCCCAGGACCTGATTCCGCCGGGTCAGGATTCCCCGCTGTCGGTCGCGTCCTACGCGTTCTCCACGAACCGTTCGAAACTTCTGATCTTCACGAACACACGCCGCGTCTGGCGACACAACGACCGCGGCGATTACTGGGTGCTCGACCGCAGCAGTCTTGAGCTTCGGCAACTCGGCGGGGACGCGCCGCCCTCCTCCCTCATGCACGCCAAACTCTCGCCGGACGGAACCCAGGCGGGCTATGTCCGGGACCGGAACCTCTTCGTCGAGGACCTTCGAACGGGCGCCATCCGCCAACTCACGAAGACGGACGGAGACGAGATGATCCACGGCGCCTTCGACTGGGTGTACGAGGAGGAGTTCGAGATGCGGGACGGCTGGCGGTGGAGTCCGGACGGTCGGGCCATGGCGTTCTGGCAGATCGACACCACCGGTGTGCGCCGATTCCCGCTGATCGACAACGTCTCGGGGCTCTACCCGGAGGTGCAATGGATCACCTATCCCAAGACGGGTGAGCGCAATTCGGCCGCCCGGGTCGGAGTCGTCGCCGTCGACACCGGCGTCATCACCTGGCTGAAGATTCCCGGGGATCCACGCGAGAACTACATTCACTCGGTCGAATGGCCCGCGACGGCCGACGGAATCCAGGTTCAGCAGTTGAACCGATTGCAGAACACGAACCGCCTGTTCCTGGTTCATCCCACGACGGGCGCCGCGCGCGAGGTTTTCATCCAGTCGGACGCCGCCTGGGTGGACGTCCGCACCCGCAGCCACTGGACGCGGGTCGGGGACAGGGTTCCCTGGCTGAGCGAACGCGACGGTTGGAATCGCTGGTACGCCATCGATGCCGCGACCGGCGGGATGAAGGCGTTGTACGACGATCCCCTGGATGTGGCGGCCGCGGTTCACTTCGTGGAATCCACGGGTGAGATCTACTTCCTCGCATCGCCCACCAACGCCACCCAGCGCTACCTGTACCGGACCTCGATTCAGGGGGGTCATCCCGAGCGGATCACGCCCGCCGACCAGCCGGGGACCCACGGCTACCAGATCTCACCGGACGGGAAGTGGGCCCTGCACACCTGGGCGTCGTTCGGCGTCCCGCCCACCGCCGATCTCGTCCGTCTGCCGGAGCACCGCCAGGTGCGGGTCCTGGAGGACAACCAGAAGCTCAAGGACAAGCTGGCCCAACTCAACCTGCCGCCCGTGGAGTTCTTCCGGGTTCCGATCACCGACGACCTGGAGACGGATGCCTACTGCCTCAAGCCGGCCGACTTCGACTCGTCGAAGAAGTACCCCCTGATCGTGTTCGTCTATGGCGAACCCGCGGGGCAGACCGTGACGGACACCTGGCACGGAACCGGGGGCCTTTGGCATCGCCTTCTGGCGAACGAAGGGTTTGTCGTGATGAGTTTCGACAACCGCGGCACACCCGCGCCCCGCGGCCGGGCCTGGCGCAAGTCCGTCTACCGCCAGGTCGGAATCCTTGCCCCGGCCGATCAGGCGGCGGCCCTCGAACACACCCTGGACTCACGGCCGTACCTCGATCGCGAACAGGTCGGGATCTGGGGCTGGAGCGGCGGCGGATCGATGACGCTCAATGCCCTGCTGAAATACCCGAAGCTCTACCAGGCCGGGATCGCCGTCGCCGCCGTGCCGAACATGCGGCTCTACGACACGATCTATCAGGAGCGCTACATGGGTCTCCCCGACGACAACGTCGACGGCTACCGGAACGGTTCGCCGCTTCATTTCGCCCACCAACTCGAAGGCTCCCTGCTGATCGTCCACGGAACCGGCGACGACAACGTCCACTACCAGGGAATGGAGGCGCTCGTCGACCGCCTCGTGCATCACAAGAAGCAGTTCGAAATGCTCGTCTATCCGAACCGGACCCACAGCATCAGCGAGGGTCAGAACACCAGCGCGCACCTTCGCCAGGCGATGCTCGACTTCTGGAAAAGGCGGCTATCCATCGTTGCGAAAACAGATGCGCCCTGACCCCGAACCGAGGTCCGTAGGACCGGCCTGTCGATAGCCCGTGCCCCGAAATGGTTCCCAAGCCCCGCCGGGGCGGCCCAACGGGGACCTTGATTTCTCGCCACCCGCGTCACTCCCGGAAGGAGGGATCGAAATAGGCCTGGGTCACCTTCGTGTTGGTGTTGCGCACGATGGGCAGAAGCTTTTTCTCCTTTATGAACTCAATGTGGCCGTCCATGAAGCCGTTGTTCAATCCGCCCTTGTGCAGGCGCAGGTCGAAATCATCCACCGAACCGCCCGGGCTCACCGACGCGTTGTGCATCGACTTCGGATTCTCCTGCATCAGGAGGAATTTTCCGGCGGGATTGAAGACGATGCTCGCTTTGAGGCCCTTCGGCGGATAGTCGCCCTCTTCACCGCCGTCCACGCGACCGTTCATACTGTAGTTGACCCGGAGCGCCTGCCCCTGGATCCCGGCGCTCGGGCACTGGTAGATGGCGAAACTGTTGGAGTAACCGTCCGGGTTGTTGCCGGTCGCCGGGCGAATGAGCGGCTGTCCGGTGACAAACGGAAACACCGACCCTGCCTCCGCGTGGTGCCCATACGCGCGCGGCGGACGCTTCCAATAGTTCTGATTGTTGGTGTCGGCCGCCGGTTGCCCGCCCCAGACCCAGTCGGGCGGGAGATTTCGGTCCGTGCCTCCGGCCCAGGGATAGTAATCGTCGCTGTCGTCCGCGTACATGAGCATGCCGAGCGTGATCTGGCGCATGTTGCTTTTGCACTTGGCAGCCCGCCCGGACTCCTTGGCCAGCGCCAGCGCGGGAAGGAGCATGCTGGCGAGAATGGCGATGATCGCGATCACCACCAGGAGTTCGATCAGAGTGAAGCCACTGCGGGCCTTTGGAAAACGGGTGGGAAATGTCATGGCTTCGGCCTCCGGGTTCGGCATTCGGTGGAAGGCTGACGCCAAAGCCGGGCTTCCCGCACCTGTTTTTCTGTGGGCACAGGAGTCGGCGTTGGACGCTCTAAGCCTTGACCGAGGCCGAAGGCGATCCCGCGGCCCCCAACCGTTGCCGCTCGGCAATTTTCGCGAACGGGAAGTACACCGCGATCGCGATGCCCAGCGAGGCCAACCCCCAGACCGCTGCCCGCCAATCCCCGCCGGTCACAAGGAAGTGCCCGATGATGGGCGGCGTCGTCCACGGCACGTTGACGAACGGCTTCCGGATCCAGCCCCAATCCATCAGCAGATAGGTCCCGGTCGTCAGGATGAGCGCGTTGAGCACGTACGGCACCATGAAGATCGGGTTCAGCACGATCGGGATTCCGAAGAAGATCGGTTCGTTGATCTGAAACACCTGGGTCGGCAGCGACAGCCGGCTCACCTGCCGGAATCCCGGTTCCCGGGAGTTCATCAGAATCAGGGCGAGGGCGATCGTCGCGCCCGTTCCACCGACGTTCACGAAAACGGTGAAGAATCCGTACGCCGTGATGTACGGGAGGGGTTGACCCTGGCCCACGGCGGCCACGTTTTCAGCGAGGTATTGGAGGAAGATTCCCGCCACCACCGCGTCCATGGCGTTGTCGCCGTTGATCCCCACCGACCAAAGCAAGGTCACGAGGAAGGCGTAGAAGAGGATTCCCGGCAGCGTGTTGAGCGCGAGAACGAGGGGCTTGAGCAAATCCGTCACGACCCCGTTGATGTCGATCCCCAGCACGAACCGGATCGTCCAGAACACGACGACCAGAAAGAGCATCGGCGTGAGGGACACGAACGATTCGTAGACGACGGCCGGAACGCTTTTCGGAAGCCGAACCACCAGGTTGTGATCGGCGAAAAGCTTCTGCACGCGCGCTGAGATCAGCGCGATGAAGACGGCGGTGAACAGGCCCTGGGACCCGAGACCGTCCATGGACAGAACCGATTCTTTCGGATCGATCTGGATGAACAGGAAGACGAGCGTCGCCATCGACGCGCTCACGATCGCTTCCTGGCCCAGGCGCTTGCCCAGATCGTAGCCGATCGCGAAACAGACGAAGATCGCGAGCAGTCCGAACAACGCCGTGACCGGCAGTTCGAGAAGATGCGCCATCGGCTTGATTCGCTCCTCCCAGCCCGGGACCGGGAGATTCGCCACGATCAGAAAGAGCCCGCCGATGATCGTCATGGGGACGACGGAGACCATCCCCGCGCGGATCGCCGAGAGGTAGGTGTTCTCGCTCATCGCCGTCAGCGGCGGAACGACGTACTTGTTTAGGAAATGTTGCGCCGAACTCACTCGCTCTCCCTCCTCCACGGGGCGTTCCAGGCACGTCCGATCATCCCAGGGTCTTCCCCATATAGACGCAGCCGTTGGTCTCGGTCCCCACGCGGAGCAGTTCCCGGAATCCGAGACGGTTGTAAAAGCCGATCGCGGGCAGATTTCTCGCGCTGACCCCAAGATGCACGCCCGGCGACCCTCGACCTCGAAGTTTCTCCATCACCCGCTCGAGCATTTGCCGCCCGTATCCCCTGCCCTGCGCGCGTTCGAGCAGGTCGATGTGCAGGTGGGACGGAAACTGATCGTACGGCTCCGGACACGTGTAGTCGGGATGGTGATACCAGGAATGGACCTCCTGGACCCGGGTCCACGTCGCCGGGTCCCCCGGCGGATCCGGGAATTCCGCGCACAACCTGGGACGCCACTCGTTCTCGTACCTCGAATAAAACGCCCTCGAATCACGCGCTCCCAACGCGTATCCGCAGAGGCCCGCTTCGTCCTCGAGGATCAGGCTCAGATCCGGTTCATAGGCGAAATAGGGACCCACAAAGATCCGTCCCAGCGCATCGGGATCCTCGCGAAAATGTGGTTCCCCGTCCCCGCCATGATCCCCGGTCTTCATGCAGACGTGGTAGGCCCCCGGTTCGTCGCCCGGACGGTACGGTCGGATGGTCATTGTGTTCACGGATTCGGGGGCGTGGGTTCGAAGCTCCCATCCGCCCTGATCGAGAGCAACCGCTGGAACCTGGCCACCAGCCCCCCTCGATAGGTGCCCGGAAGGTGAAAGTCGGATCCGGCCGGCGAATCCGACCCGGGATCCCGGCTCCTGATTCCGAGGTACCGGTCGAGCAGATCCGCCTCCTCGCGAAGCGCCCACGCGCGCCGCCAGAGCGCATGAAACAGCCGGCGATTCCTCAATTCCGACATGCGCGCGCAAACTTCCCGAAGACTCACAACAGCCCGCCGAACTTCGTTCACATCGTCGCCCCATGAATCCGGCGCGCGCCCCAGAAGATCCCGGGCCATCTCGTAAACCCGCGCGGCCGATGCGCCTTCCTCGTGGGGCAGGTAGAAGCTGTCACCAAACAGGACCAGGTCCTCGATCGTGAACGGCTCTCCACTCGTCCCGAACTCGCTCAGCCACTCCTTCATCGCGTCTAGGTACGCCGCCCGCGCATCCCACGGACCTCGCGATCCCAGGTAAGCCGCCAAGGTCCGCAGAGGCACATAGTTCAGCGCGAATTCGCAGTTTGGATTGGTCAGGATTCCGCTCACCGCCGCCTTCAGTTCGGTCGGTCGCCCCGAATACGGTCCGCAGAAAAACCGACCTCCATCGTAGTCGTTGGCGTGAAGATTATCCCAGATGACCGGCTTCCGGCGGAACACCCGGGTCATCTCCTCGACGTGCTCCACGGTGATGGTCCGGGAAATGATCTCGGGCCCCGTCCAAAGCACTTCGATTCCAGGCGACAGTTCCCGTCCCACCGCCTCCAGGTAGCCTTCGCCGCCCAGACCCGCCGCCGCCATCCGGCCGCAGTAGGGCGTCGGACAGAATAGAAAACGCGCATCCGGCCTCCGTTCCCGCGTCCACGCGAAGAGCGAGTTCGTGACCCCGCATTGCGCGGACGCCAACGAGCCCCAGCGCGCGAGATCGGATGGCTCGATCCGATCCGGGATGTCGTCGAAGAGCAGCGCGAAATGCCGGCACCCGATCCCGAGCATCTGCTCGAACCGACGCCGAAGGCTGGCGGCGTCGGCGTCGTCGGAATAGCGGATGTCGAGCCCCGGGCTCAACCCGTACACGAAGTGCACATCTTTGGCGTGGCTCGCCTCGACCCATTCCTTCAGTCCCGCCAGTTCCGCGTCCGAATAGTCCTCCCGCCAGATCGCCCGGTTCTTCCAATCGTCCTTGAGGCAGTAGAAATAAGTGTTCATGCCCCACGCCGCCATCCATTGGAACAATTGGCGCCGCTCGACGGGCGCCCAGGGCTGCCCATAGAAGCCTTCAATGACACCCGCCAGGAATCCGCTGGAATTGGACTCGGACTGGGGCATGGGCATGGGTTCGCGCGAAGGCCGGCTCAGGCTAATCGCCCCCGCGCGGATGTGGCAAGGTCGGGTGCCGGAAGCAGACGCCACGCCGGGGGCCCGTCTCCGAGTTCTGGGCGCTCTCGCGATGAACACCCGCCCCGCCCGCGCGACCGCCCACAACACCTGTGTGGGAGAGCCGATGGGCCT
>JBFWOK010000116.1:0-23054 GCA_050250555.1 Limisphaerales bacterium | reverse complement strand
CACGAAGGAAGCATGATTCGTTCCGGCCTCGGCAATCCGCTACAGGTCAATCCCGATCAGGGACTCGCTTCCGCCTCTCCCTTCGTGCTCTTCGTGCGCTTCGTGGTTTCTTACGCGGGGTTTTGGGCGTCACCTCGACCATTGCGGAAGGAAGCGTTTTCCCGGAGGATCCCACCATGTTCTGGAAAGCGGGCCTGGTTCTTGCCGTCGTCCTGATCGGCATTCCCGCCGGCTACCTGACCTTCGAGCATTACCGGGGAAAACGCCGACTCGCTGCCACCATCGCCAGACTCCAATCCCAGGGGGAACGCCTGGACATCGACCTGATTTCCCCGCCGCCGGCCGCTCCCGCAACCGACCTCGCGCCGCTGATTCAGGTGGCTGCCCAACTCGAGGACGGCGGGCGCCTGTCCCCACCCGCCATGCGCTGCATCCAGCCAGCCCGCGCGATTCCCTCGCCCCGGCTCACCAACTGGGCCAGCATCCCGAACCGGGAGATCGGCTGGACCCAGGTCGAGGAATGGGCCGAAGCGTCGGAACCCGACCTGAAGGAACTCCACAAGGCTCTCGCCCAACCCGGTCTCCGGGCGTCGCTCGATTATTCCAAGGGATTCCAGATGCTCCTGACGCACCTGGCGCCTCTGAAATCCGTCGCGAACGCTTTGAGCACCTCCGCGGCCTTTGCCGCGCGGCAGGACAACCCCGATCGCGCGATTGCCGATCTGAAGGCCATCGGACGAGCCACAGCCGTGCTCGGCGACGAACCCATCGCCATCAGTCAACTCGTCCGAATCGCGATGGTCGCCATCGCTCTCAATCGGAGTTGGGACATCCTTCACGGCGGCGCGTGGAACGACGCCCAACTCCAACGCCTCGACGCCGCCTTGCCCGACGATGACCTGGTCGGCGCCATGGTGACGGCCCTCGAAGGCGAGCGGGCCATCGCGCTGACGACGATGCGCCAGATGTCGCCCAAGGAAATGGCCGAACTCCTTGACGGCTTCCCCGGGCTCGGAGGCGCCCCCGGCCCGGCGGCCATGCCCACCACCCTCGACGACCTCCTCGAATTCACCGGAGAACTCGTGGCCAACCTCGCCGGGTTCATCCGCAACCGGGTCATCCTCCCGTTCTGGCGGTTCGCCTTCAACGACCACGCCATCGCCGCGTACCTCGATGTCATGCAGGAAGTCATCGACGCGAGCCGCAAGACGCACCAGGAACGAAGACTCCCGACACCCGCCAACGCCGTGGATCCCGGGGCCCTCGCCGCATCCCGCCCGGCTTCGGGACCCATCGACGCGATCACGCGCGTGTACGTGAAGTCCTCGGTCCCGGCGCTGAGCGGGATGTTGACCAAAGCGTTCGCCGCCGACATCCAGCGCACGCTCCTGCGCACCGACATCGCCCTTCACCGGTACAAGCTGCGGCACGGCCGTTACCCGGAATCGCTCGACGCCCTCGTGCCGGAGTTCCTGCCCGCCGTGCCCATAGACGCCGCCGACGGCCAACCCATCCGGTACCGGTTCACACCGGACCAACCCGATGAACCCGAACCGCTGCTCTGGAGCGCTGGTGAGAACGGCGTCGACGACGGTGGCGATCCCGAAATCAAGGGCGGCAACCTCGCGTCCACGTTCCACTGGTGGCGGGGCAAGGACGCCGTCTGGCCACGACCCGCGAGTCCCGCCGAAACCGCCGCGTGGCTGGAAAAGGAAGAGCAATCCCGGAAGCGCCACCGGCGGCCCGAGGGCAGTCCGCAATTTCAGATGTCGCCCGAACTGATGAAGCGCTACGGCCTGATCCCCGCCACCGCCGACTCGCCCACCAACCCGCCCGCGCCCGCGCCCACCCCAAGCCCCGCCCCCTGACCCACGGTCGCCCGAACCGGTCCGGCGGATCTTGTCCGGCGGAAACGTCGGCGCCCACTCTCATCCGGGCGGCCCTGGCGCGCGGCCCTCCCCAAGCAACCGCCCCATCGAGGAACCTTTCCCTAGACCTCGGGCTGCCCAAAACCCCGCGTAAGAAACCACGAAGCGCACGAAGAGCACGAAGGGAGAGGCGGAAGCGAGTCCCTGATCGGGATTGACCTGTAGCGGATTGCCGAGGCCGGAACGAATCATGCTTCCTTCGTGTCCTTCGTGTCCTTCGTGCCTTCGTGGTGGGATCGCTTTCTCCCAGGCGCCCCTATCCGGAGATCAGGGGGATGGCTTGGCGGTTGCGAGAAGGATCCCATCCCGGTACAGTCGCCGACGTGATCAAGACGGTTGAGGCCATGATCGACGAGCACGGCGGCGTGCACCTTCTTGAGCCAGTCCGACTCAGCCGGTCGAAGCGCGCGCTCGTGTCCATTCTTGACGAGGAACCGGGGCCCGATAGGAACGAAACAGCCCGTCTCAGCGAGGCTGCGTTGGCGGTCGATTGGAGTCGTCCCGAAAAGGAGGCTGCTTGGTCACGCCTGCAATTGGCTCGGTAGTCCTCGTCAATACGCACAGCACTTGAAGGCCCTCGTCTCCGAAAACGCCGTTCAGTCCAGCGAACGCACCTTCCTCATCGGCGCCCATTTCAAGGCGCGATCGTCCTGGGAAGTCATGGATTCCCTCGCGGAACTCGGACAACTCGCCCAGACCGCCGGCGCCGAGGTCGTCGGCACGGGCGTCCAGAAGATCGATCGCCCCACGGCGAAAACCTTCATCGGCCCGGGCAAAGCCCAGGAATTCGCGTCCCGCTGCCGCGAGGAGGAAGTCGATACCGTCATCTTCGACGACGAACTCTCCCCCGCCCAAAGCCGCAGCCTGGAACAGGTCTTCGAACTGAAGATCCTCGACCGAACCCAGCTCATCCTAGACATCTTCGGCCAGCGCGCGCGGACCCGGGAAGGCAAGCTCCAGGTCGAACTCGCCCAACTCCAGCATCTCCTCCCCCGCCTGACCCGGTTCTGGACCCATCTTTCGCGTCAGAAGGGCGGCATCGGCATGCGCGGCGGCGAAGGCGAAACCCAACTCGAAGCCGACCGCCGCAAAGTCCAGGAACGGATCGATAAGCTCATCCGCGAACTCGACGCCGTCCGCCGCCATCGCGCCACCCAGCGCGAAGGACGCAAGAGGCACCAGTGGCCCCTCGCCTCGATCGTCGGCTACACCAACGCCGGGAAATCCACGCTCCTCAACACTCTCACCGGCGCCTGCGCCCTCGCCGAGGACAAGCTCTTCGCCACGCTCGACCCCACCACCCGCCGACTCCGTCTCCCCACCAATCAGAACGTCCTCCTGAGCGACACCGTCGGGTTCATCCGCAAGCTCCCCCACCGCCTCGTCGAAGCCTTCAAAGCCACTCTCGAGGAAGTCGTCGAAGCCGATCTCCTCGTCCATGTCGTCGACGTCAGCCATCCCAAGGCCGACGAACAGATCGCCGCCGTCGACACGGTCCTCGCCGAAATCCACGCCTCCGAGAAACCGACGCTCATGGTCTTCAACAAGATCGACTGCCTGGGCGCCGATGTTCCCGTCCAGCGGTTCCGGGAGTTGTATCCGCACGCCGTTTTTGTGTCCGCGCGGACGGGTGTCGGAATCGATACCTTGATGGGGGAACTGGGCACCCAGTTGCGCCCGGTTCGCGACCTTCTCGCGCTCGCGATCCCGCACGACAAATCCGCCGCCATCGCCCGCCTCCACGCGGTCGGCCAAATCCTTGAGTCCGATTTCGACGACCCCGACGCCGCTCGGTTCAAGGCGCTCATCCCGCCGCATTTCCGCCACGAGTTCGACGCCTACGCCACCCGCGGTTGAACGGACCGTGCCGGCGACCGATCCGGTCCCTTCTTGTCTCCTCCAACCGGCCAACCGGCTAACCCATCGAGCGTCCCGATCTCGCGCCGCGCGATCGACTCGTCCGCGAGGGAAGCGGGTTGCGCCTCGGCGTGCCGCGATGCTAGGACACGGCACAAGCAGCGAATGGACCGAACGCCAAAATTCCCGACCCCCCGAACCTTGGCCGCGATTCTATCGCTCGTGGCCGCCCTCGTGATCGGCATTCCGAGCCACGGAATCGCCGCGGCACCCGCCACCCCTTCGGGTTCGGGAGCCGGCACCCCGATCGCCGCGTCGGCCAAACTGACGGAGGCACCCGCCGCCTCCGCCGAACTCGCCCGGCAGAAGCAAGCGCAGCAGGCCGCCATCGCCGACTGCCCCGCGTTTCACGATTTCCAGTTCACGGATCGAGTCGAAGCGAGCGGGATCCGCTTCGAACACCGGGTCGTCGACGACGCCGGCAAGTACTACAAGCCCGTCCACTACGACCACGGCAATGGACTGGCCGTGGCCGACGTCGACGGCGACGGGTTGGCCGACCTCTATTTCACCACCCAACTGGGAGGCAATCAGCTCTGGCGGAATCGCGGCGGCGGTCGTTTCGAGGACATCACACCGGCCTCCGGCATCGCCCTGGAGAACCTCATTTCGGTGTCCGCCTCGTTCGCGGATGTGGACAACGACGGGGACCCAGACCTTTTCGTGACGACTGTTCGCAACGGGAACCACTTGTTCCTCAACCAGGGCGGTGGCCGCTTCAGCGAGGTCACCAAAAAGGCCGGCCTGGAGTATTCGGGACATTCCGCCGGGTCGGTCTTCCTGGACTACGACAATGACGGGTTGTTGGACCTCTTCGTCTGCAACGTCGGCGTCTACACGACCCAGCGCCAGGGCCGTGGCGGATACTGGATCGGGCTGCGCGACGGGTTCTCCGGCCATCTCTTCCCCGAACGCACCGAACGCAGTGTCCTCTACCGCAACGTCGGTGACGCCACCTTCCGGGACGTCACCCTGGAGGTTGGACTTCCCGACACGGGCTGGTCCGGCGACGCAACCTTCGCCGACATCGACGGGGACGGTTTTCAGGACCTCTACGTCCTCAACATGCAGGGAGACGACCATTTCTTCGTGAATGGCGCGGGAAAGCGGTTCACCGACCGCACCTCCTCCTATTTTCCGAAGACGCCCTGGGGCGCCATGGGCGTGAAGATCTTCGATTTCAACCAGGACGGACGCCTCGACCTCTTCGTCACGGACATGCACTCCGACATGACCGAGATCGCGACGCGGGCGAGCCAGACCAACCTGAGCCGCGCCTTCGAATTGCTAAAAGCCGACCCGTGGTGCACGACCCAGTACTCCGACGCCTACCTCCAGGGAGCCTCGAACAATGTCTTCGGAAACGCCTTCTATCTCAACCAGGGGGACGGGAAGTTCGCCGAAGTCTCCGACGGGATCGGCGCCGAAACCTTCTGGCCCTGGGGCGTCAGCGTCGGGGACTTGAACGCGGACGGATTCGAGGACGCGTTCGTCACCGCGGGCATGGGGTTCGGATTCCGGTACGGCATCAACTCCGTCCTTCTCAACGACCTCGGCAAACGTTTCTGCCCGGCCGAATTCGTCCTCGGCGTCGAACCGCGAGCGGGCGGGAAGGTGCAGAAAACCGCCTTCGTGCTGGACTGCTCGGGCGCGGATCGAAGCCATCCCTACTGCGCAGGCCAGACGGGCAAGGTTCCCATCCTCGAAGCCCTCAGCTCGCGCTCTTCGGCCGTGGTCGACCTCGACAATGACGGGGACCTGGATCTCGTGACGTTGGAGATGAACGACAAGCCCCAGGTGCTGGTCAGCGATCTCGCCGCCCGCGCCGCGGTGCGCTTCCTGAAAGTGCGCCTCGTCGGAACCCGCTCCAACCGGGACGGCCTCGGCGCCCTCGTGAAAGTCGCCCTCGGGAACGGCCGGACCCTCACCCAGACCCACGACGGCAAGCTCGGCTATTACGCCCAAAGTTCAGCGCCCCTCTATTTTGGACTGGGTCGTGACGGTGAGGTCCGCTCCGTGGTTGTGGACTGGCCTTCCGGCCGGCACCAGGTCGTGAGCGCCAACATCCCCAGGAACGGCCTGCTCACCGTCACGGAGGACGCGCCGTGACGGGACGATTCCGCTTCGTCCTCTGCTTCCTACACCTGCTGGTTGGCGACCCAGGGGCGCACGCCTCCCGACTGGAGGATGGATGCTACCGTGTGCGCCCCGGAGAGAGCATCCAGGAGGCCTTGGATCAGGCCGCCGCGGATCCGTCCCACAAGATTGTGCGGGTTGGAGCGGGAACCTATCGCCCAACCGCCCGCGGCCAGGCCCTGATCGGATTCAATTACCGGCACGATGGCGTCCGCCTCGAAGCGGATGGTGAAGTGACCCTCACCGCCGCGGCGCCCGAACTCGCCGACCCGGAGGCGCCCAGCTTTCCCGCCGTCGTCAATCACGTCGTCTATTTCGGGGATGGTATCTCGTCGAACACCGTGCTGCGCGGATTCCGGATCACCGGAGGCAATCGATTCGCGACGGACCAGCAACCGGCGAACGGACCCCTCGAGCCACGCTTCGACCAACTGCGCAAAACCGAGGGATTCTACGGACATCTCTTCTTCTACACCGACGGGGCCGGAATCAAGATCTTCGGACGGTCCTACCCAACCCTCGAAAACCTGGAAGTCGTCGACAACGAGGCCAGTCCTTGCGGCGGCGGAATCTCCATCGAGCACCGCGGTTTCGCGGCGAATCATGTCACGATCCGCGACAGCGTGTTCCGCGACAATCGGGCGCTAGTCACAGGTTCCGCCGTGGACCTTCTCCCGGGCAGTTCCGCCACGCTGGTCAACTGCCTTTTCGTCGGCAATCGCTCGAATCTGGGAAATGAGCACACCCCGGTGAAGGGCAACCTCGACTGGCCGAACCTCCCCGCCCTGATCCGTAGCGCCGCGGGGTACCTTCCCGAAAACGGCTCGGGCGCCGTCACGGTCTTCCCGGGCTCCTTCATCCTCCTCGATCGCTGCACGCTCACCGCGAATCGCAATGGCCTCGACGACCGCGGCAGCCGAAGCGTCGTCCGGAACTGCATCTTCTGGCGGAACAACCTGCCCGGAGGCGCCCGCTCCGGTTCGCGCTACGAACTGGACATCGCCCGCGCGGCGCTCGTCGAGCGCTGCTTCATCGGCGGCGATCAACCCGACCTCCGCCGAACCATCGATCCGAATCGGAACACCCTTCACTGCCCGGACCCGGACTTCGACGACGCCTTTCGGCCAAGGCATCCCGATTTCAAAGGGGTCGGATACCGACCTGTTTCGCCGTCGACGACCAAGTTCGCTCCGTGACTCCGCGCGGCCGACCGATAGTCGGCGCTCGTCAATGACTCGGCCGCACCTCCGAAGAGCTGGCTTCCAAGTGACGAAGAAGCCCCGAGAGGACTTCATATGCGTACCCATAGGAACCCGGTGACTTACTGGCCCTCGGACCCGCCACGTTGAGACTCCGAAGAGCGCGCCCGACGACGAATGTCACGGTAAGTTCGATGGCGCGTCGAACGGAAAGCTCATCACCGTCAATGAGCTTGTAAGGTCTACCGAGCTTGATGCACCGGTAGACTGTCTCCTCCGTACCCCCTTCCAAGTCGGAGAAGTAGAAAATCAGCGTGCCGTCCGCGTCGACAAGGTTCTGGATGGTGCGCAGCTTGTAGCCACCCCTCTTGAGTTCCTTGAGCGGATAATGGTCAGGAATGGCTCCGTCCTCGTCGAGTCGGCCCGCCGGGCACCAGCCTCCACAAGGGAATCCCAGAGCCAACGCGGCATCCAGGGCCGCGCGGTCAACCCCGGTCTGTCCCCCCGAAATGATCTTGAGCCGTTTCGATTCCACAGGATTCCCGAGGCACCGCGAATCCGGACCGTCGTCGATCCCACCCGGTCATTCGCCAAACTCAAGCACCCCGAACCGCTCCGGCACGTGGAACGACTTGTCCAAGGTCGGGCGCCACGTCAGGAACGCGTTGTTCGCATAGTCGCACCGGTAAAGGTTGATCCGCCACCGGGTCCCGGGAGACGGCGCCTTCGTCGACAACGACTCGAGCGGGATCGACATCCGGGCGGACCAGACCTTGGCCCCCTCATCCACCTTCGCGCTCGCCGTCATCCCGCTGTCCCAGTCGAAATCCCGCTCGGGAAGATCCAGGCGGAGGTCCAGTTTCATCCCATTCGGCGCGACCTGAAATTCGGTGTACCGCCGGATCCGGTCCGGATCGCTGCCGATGAAGGCCTCGACGACGTCCCGTTCCCAGAGTCCGATCCGCTCCTTCGCCTCGGGCGGTTCGAAGGTCGTCAGTCGCGTGTAAGGCGCGCGGTACGCGAGGTGCAAGTGCGTCGACGACCAGACGGCCCGGACCTCCGTCGACAGATCCGCTCGGACCCGTCCGTCACTCCCGGTCTGTTCCAGCATCACAGGCTGGGCACGTCCCCAAACCGGGCCGGAACCCGGCGGGTCCGTCGCGATGCGCTTCGCTTCGTCGTCCGTGACCCGAACCGCCCGCAACACGGGCGACGGCAGGGCGCGAGCCAGCAGCCGGCGCGCGTTGTCGAAGTAGATCTTCCTCAGGACAGGCGCCGACAGCCCGATCCCGCTGATCGTCCAATCCCCCTGGATCGGAGTCATGTGGGCGAAGTCGCGATCCGTCGTTTCGAGGAAACGCCAGTGTTTCTCGAAGAACGACACCGCGTCGTCGTCGGTCGGGCGTTCGTCGTCTCCGCTGCTTCCCAGGATCAGCTTGCCGTGCACCTGGAAATCGGTCGCGAAAACGATCCGGTCGGCATGTCTCTCGAACAGCCTCCGGACCTTGGCGGGGTCGTGTCGGCCGACCTCCGGGATTCGCGCCGCCAGATCGGCCCACATGTTGGGCCGGCGGTCCAGCGCCCGCTCCACCCAGTCGAGGTCCTCGGCGTTGTTCGCGAAGTGGACGCAGACGAACGTGGTGCCCGGGTGCCTGCCGATGACGCGATCCAGGGCGTCGAGGAGTTCCTCCCGCGCCGGATACACCTTGGCATCCCCGAACCACCAAGGCCGATGGTCCCGAAGTTCCTTCCACCGTTCGTTGGTCGAATCAAAGGGCAGCCAGAACGCCCTCGGATCGGCGACGTGAATGCTCACCGGAAGGCCCACCTCGCCGCAGCGCCGCCACACCGGATCGAGTTTGGGATCATCCACGCGCAACAGCTTCCCGGCGCCGTCGCGTAGATAAAGGCCTAGCCGCTTGTATTCCTTCAGCCCCGCCGCCCCCAGGCGCCGGGCCTCGTCGACTTGGGCCGCCGCCTTCTCGCCGAAGTCCGGCGCGTCCCAGTCCGCGTAGTCCAGGTTGAAATACTGGAGGAATCGCCCGGGAGCCACCTTCTCGAACAGGTCCCGGGTCCGCTCGAACTCGGATGGATCGCTTCCCTTTCGCGTGACCGTTCCGGCGGTGAGGTTGACACCGATCCCCACTCCTACGCGGTCCAGAATCCGGACGGCGCGTTCGATTCGTTCGGGTTTGGCTTCGATGTGCAGGTGGAGGTCGATCAGCCGCCGATCCGCCCGCCACCGGTCCGCCTCCGGATCGTTCGAAGAGGGGGATTGCGCCCCGGCGAACGGGGTCAGTCCGCCGACAAGCCAGCAGGCCAGGAGATGGGTGGGCTTCACCCGGACATGACAGCCCCGTCCCCTCCCGGAAGGCAAGCCCGGCCCTCCCGGGCCGCGGCGTTCCGACGGCTTGCCGTTTGACGCAGGCCTCTCGTGATTGCTAGGAACTGGCCCCAGGGAATCCCCCCTACCCGACCCAACCGCACCGCATGAGCAGCCCCGCCTCCAGTCGCCCCACCCCCAAATACAAACGAATCCTCCTGAAACTCAGCGGCGAGGCGCTCGGGACCGAAGGCGGCTACGGCATCAATTCCGACGCCCTCATCCAGGTGGCGCTTCAGATCAAGGAAGTCCGGGATCTCGGCGTCGAAATCGTCATCGTCATCGGCGGCGGCAACATCTTTCGCGGATTGCAGGGCAGCCAACGCGGCATCGAACGGGCCACGGGCGATTACATGGGCATGCTCGCCACCCTCATCAACGCCCTCGCCCTCCAGGACGCCCTCGAAAAGCAGAACGTCGAAACCCGCGTCCAAAGCGCCATCAACGTCGCCCAGGTCTCCGAACCCTTCATCCGCCGCCGAGCCGTCCGCCATCTCGAAAAAGGCCGCGTCGTCATCTTCGCCGCCGGCACCGGCAATCCGTTCTTCTCGACCGACACCGCCGCCGCCCTCCGCGCCGCCGAGATCAGCGCCGACGTCATCCTGAAAGCGACCAAGGTCGACGGCATCTACGATTCCGATCCGAAGAAGAATCCCAACGCGAAACGCTACGACCAGATCACCTACCTCGAAGCCGTTCAACGACAGTTGAAGGTCATGGACATGACCGCGTTCACCCTCTGCATGGATAACAAAATGCCGATCGTGGTTTTCAACCTGTTCGAGGAGCACAATTTCCGCCGGGTCGTCCTCGGCGAACATATCGGAACCATCGTCACGAGCTGACAGACCTTGCTCCCAATCCCGCCCCTCCCATCCCAGTCCATCCCATCCCATCCTATGTCCATCGACGACATCCTGCTCGAGTGCGAAGACAAAATGCAGAAGAGCGAAGAACACGTGATCCAGGAATTCAACGGCGTGCGCACCGGCAAGGCGTCCCCGCTCCTGGTCGAAAACATCCTGGTCGAAGTCTACGGCGGATCCCACATGCGGATCCGCGAACTCGCAGGCATCACCACCCCTGAACCCCGGCAGTTGCTGGTCCAACCCTGGGACGCTTCCACGGTCGGCCCAATCGAAAAGGCGATCCAGAAGGCCAACATCGGACTCAACCCCTCGGTTCAGGGCAAGTCCCTCCGCATCTCGATCCCGGAACTCAGCACCGAACAACGCGAGAAATTCGTGAAAATGGTCCGTCACATGGCGGAAACCGGCCGCGTCGCGGTCCGCCATGTCCGCCGTGATGCCATCGAGCACCTCAAGAAGGAGGAGAAGGCCGGCAACATCACCGAGGACGAGCTCAAGACAGGTGAGAAGGAAATCCAAAGCCTCACTGACAAATTCACCAAGAAGATCGACGACCATCTCCATCACAAGGAAAAGGAGATCATGACGGTCTGATCCCGGCTTTCGGCGCGCGTGACAAGCGGGGCGAGGAGGGGCGCCGGAGCGAACTGAATGAATAAATCGCTCCCCGAACCAGGGCCCGATTCAACGCCGGACCGGTTCGATCGGTCCAATCGGCATCGCATCCCCCACCTCCCCCATGCGCCTTCCTAATCTCCTCCGCGGAATCGGCCTTCTCCTGGCCCTCCACGCCTCCGGACTGTTCGCCCAAAGCCTGATCAACATCGACTTCGGGGTCGGGGACCGCGGATCCCGGGTCGGATTCGCCGCCACCGGCCTGAGTTCGAACGACGTCTGGAACCTCCACTCGCACTACCGTCCACGCCTTGTCCCCGGCCAGGAGCCGGTCCCGGACGGCCGCCTCGACGGGTTGCTCTTCGCCGATGGAACGAAGTCCCCGGCATCGCTCTCCGTCTCGAATGCGCCGGGCGTGTGGGGGAATTCGTCCGGCGATCCGATGTGGGACGCCTATGTCTACGCCGCCAATGGTTCGAATCTCCTGGTGACGCTCACCGCCCTTCCGGCGGGACAGTATCACGTCTACCTCTACGGCCGCGCGGAAGCCGATGTCGCGGGGGAACAGGACAGCGTTTTCACGCTGACGTCGGGAACCAATCGCTGGGGTCCCCGAGCCGCCAGCGGCGGCGCGGGCTGGCGCGCCGGAAGCCCGATGCGCCCCGACGTCCACTACGTCCTGTTCCGCGACGTCGCCATCGAACCCGACGCCCCGTTGAGGGTCGAAGTGGCCCCCGGGACCCACGGAGTCGCCGTTCTCAACGGCCTTCAAATCCTGTCCCTCGGCACCTCCGCACCGCGTCCTCCGACCGACGTGCCGCCCCCTTCCGCCGGCGTTTCACCCCTGGCGTTCCGCGAAGTCCGCTACGAAGGCCTTCTGTCCACCCACGAGGCGCGATTTGAGACCACGATCCGGGCCGAGGCCGGACCCGGTGAATCAACCGGCGTCCTCTTCGAAGGCGACCTCGCCATTCTCGAGCCGGAACTGCCCGAGAATTGGCGGATCACACGCCAAGGATCGACGACCCTTCTCGTGGCCGGCGCCCCCGGCGAAGCCACGGTGCGCTTCCAACTCGTGGCTCGCGTCGAACGCCAGGAACCCTGGAATTTCCTGTCCTTCAAGGGACCCGCCAGCCCGATCACCGCCCTCGCCGTCGCCAGCGACCCGCCCCACGCCCAAATCCAGATCCTCCGAGGCACCACTTCCAACTCGGGAACCAACGACATCGTGACGGCCGCCCTGGGAGCGGAACCCACCGTGGAATTGCGATGGCAAAGCCGCACCACCGAAGTCGTCCGCCAATCCCACGTGACCGCCGAAAGCCGGACCCGCGTCAAACTCACTCCGGCGGGACTCCAACAAGTCACCGATCTCCACTACGAGGTGCTTCAGGGAGCCCTCCAGTCCACCCGCATCGCCTTGAGCCCCGGACACTCGCTCACCCGACTCGACGGGGATCAGGTCCGCGACTGGCGCGTCGAGACCGACGGTGACGAATCCGTCCTTTCCATCGAGTTCATCAGGCCCATCGAAAAGGCGCTGAACCTCACCCTCGTCACGGATCACGCGGTCGAAGGAAACGACCCGACCACCCTCACGCCGGTGCGCCCCCTCGGAATCCAGCGTGAATCCGGCGCCGTCGCGGTCTCCGCCGAAGACGTGCTGGTCCGGATCGAATCCTCCGAGAATCTCCGCCAGATCAATGCACGGACGGGCGAGGTCGCCGCCTTTCGCTTTTTCGGCCGACCCGCGTCCGCGACGGTCCGCGTCGAACCCCTCCTGCCGGAGATCTCCGTCGACGATCAGGTCGCGGCCCGCCTCGAAGAAACCCGGCTCGTCGTCACCCACCGGATCTCGGCCGAAATCGCCCGCGCCGGAGTCTATTCGCTGGAATGCGCGCTGCCGCCGGATTTCCTGGTGACCGCGGTCCGTGGGGAGGGCCTGGATTCGTGGAAGACCGCCGGTGACCGCCTGCGGCTCTCCCTGGCGCAAAGAGCCCTGGGCCGGCTCTCCATCGAGGTGGACCTTGAGCGGGGCCTGTCACCCATGCCCCCGTCGCTCGTCCTGACGCCCCTCCCCGTCGCGGGAGCCGTCCGCGAAACGGCGCGAATCGGCGTGGTGCCGGCGCCCGGATTCCGGCTGAAAACCGAAGCCCTGACCGGCGCGCGCGAGGTCCCGGCCGCCACCGAACGGGGCGAAGCGCTCGCGTACAGGGCCGATCGACCCGCTTGGAGCCTGAGTCTCGGAGTCGAACGGCTCCAGGCGCGGGTCGTCGCCGAAGTGTTCAATCTGCTCACCATCGGCGACGGTCTCGTGGGCGGAAGCGCCACCCTGCGCTACGGAATTCTCAACCAGGGCCTCCAGCAGCTCCGACTCCGACTGCCCGCGCACTGGCGCAACGTCGAATTCACCGGTCCGGGCATCCGGCGCAAGGACCAGCAGGGCGACGTCTGGACCCTCTCCCTTCAGGACAAGGCCTGGGACGGCTACACCCTCGTCCTCACCTATGACCACGAGTTCGATCCGAAAGGCGCGACTTTGAACGGAGCCGCGCCGGAGGTCCTCGACGTCGAACGCCAGACCGGCTACGTCGCGGTCACAACCGCCGCCGCGCTCAAGCTCGAACCCTCGCCGCCCCGGGAACCGCTCCGAGCCATCGATCCCGTCGAGCTTCCCGAGACCGACAGAAAGCTGATCACCCGCCCCGTCCTCCTCGCCTACCGCTACACTGGGGGAACCTTCGACCTCACGCTTCGCCTCACCCGCCACGAGGAATTCGCCGTGCTCGACGCCGTCGCCGATCGGATCCAGTTGACGACGGTGTTGACCGACGCCGGTGAGATGCTCACGCAGGCGAGCTTCATGGTGAAGAACAACGACCGGCAGTTTCAGAGATTCCAGCTGCCGAAGGGCGCCACGCTCTGGGGCGTCTACGTCAACGGCGAACCCGTGAAGGCCGAAAGCGACGGCGACTGGCTCCTGGTTTCGCTGCCCCGCGCGGCCAACCGGGACCAGGCGTTCGCCGTGGACCTCAAATACGCCCAGCAACTCGGCCCGCTGGGACGCTTCCTTCCGCAGCCCATCGAACTCGTCGCCCCGGGAACCGACGTTCCAAGCACCTACGGGGAATGGGAGTTGTACGTCCCGGACGGCCGCCGGTTGTCCGGCTTCGGCGGAACCATGACCCCGCTTCGAGGCACCACCTACGGAATCGGAGATGCCTGGGACGAGTTCATCGCCGTGTACCGCGGTCTTTGGTTCGAGTACGGAGCCCGGATCATCGTCGGGACCTGCGTGGCCGCGTTCTTCATCGCCCTGTACCTCGCGGCGAGACGTTTCGGATTCGGCGGCGTCACCCAGGTTCTCGTCGTGTTCATGCTCGTCGGAATCCTCGCCAGCATGCTCCTGCCCGCGCTCAGCAAGGCGAAGGCCAAGTCGACCCGCATCAAGTCGGTCAACAATCTCAAACAGATCGGCATCGCCGCCCGCGTCTGGGCCACCGACAACGGTGAACGGCTTCCGCCCAGCTTCGAGGCCATGGCCAAGGAACTCGGCTCGGACAAGGTTCTGCTCAATCCCGAAAACGGCCGCCCCTACGTCTACCTCGGCGCCAACAAAAGCGAGGCCGACCCCAACGGAATCCTCGCGTATGGCGAAAATCCGGACGGCGGCTACTCCGTGGTCATGGTCGACGGAAGCGTGCAGATCCTGACCGCCACGAAGTTCCAGGACGCCCTGTCCCGAAGTGAAAAATCCGCCGTCGACCTCGCGCTCCAATTGGACCCGGGTCTCAGAACCCGGTACGGCCTCGCCGCCGCGGCCACGGCTCCGGGCGCGGCCTCCCCGACCGCCCCCGCCGCCGCCGCCGCCGCCGGCGCCGCTGCCCAAAGCGCCCAGACTCAGGCCGCTTCCGGACCGGTATTGCCGGTGGCGACCGCTCCCGGACTTCGATCCATCCGGATCGAGGTTCCGCGATCCGGCCGCCCCTTCCATTTCGCCAAAGTCCTCAATCTCAAATCCGAACCGCTTCGGATTCATGCCCGCATCATGCGGCAGCGGGTCTGGACCGGCTTCCGGATGGTGTTCGAGGTTTCCGCCTTCCTGGTGGGGCTGGCCCTCGTCGGCTGGACGTGGAGCCGCCCCGATCCCAGGGCCTGGAAACTCGCCCTCGGCGCCGTCCTGGTCATCGTGTCGGCCGTCAGTCTCTTCATCGCCTGGCGCATCCTGCACCTGGTCCTCATCCTCGGTCTGCCTCTCGTCGTTTTCCTCGCGATCGGCAACCTGATCTCGATTCGACGAAAGGCCCGCCAAAACCGACGCCCGAATTCAAACCCACCACCGCCTTCCCCTGATTCGGGACAGCCGCCGATCCAACCCGTCGCTCCCCTCGCTCCCGCCGCAACCCTCCTCCTCGCCGGTTGCTTCGCCCTGGTCGGCGTCGAACGGCTTCCGGCGGCGGTCCCCCCTGTTCCCGCCCCTTCGATCACCCTCGTTTCCGGAAGCTACTCGGGAACCGTGGCCGCCGACGTCGCCCGCCTGGAAGCAACCTTCAACCTCGTCGCCCACGGAACCAATCAGTCACTCCCCCTCTTCCAGGGCGATGTCGCGGTGGAATCGTTCCAAGCCTCCACGCCCTCGATCCGTCTCTGGCGCGAAGGATCCCAGCTCGGCATCCACGTGCCCGATTCCGGAACCGCGACCCTCGACCTGTCCCTGCTCGTGAAACCCGACGGCGACGTCACGCGCAGGCGCCTCGCGTTCGCAGTTCCCACGACGCTCGCCAGCCGGTTCGACCTCGTGATTGACGAACCCGACGCGGAGATCGAATTCCCCAGCGCGGTGACGTTCCGTCGTTCGACCGTCGAGGCAGGCACGCGGGTCGAAGGCCTGATCGGCGCGGGCGGCCAGGTCGAGCTCGCCTGGACCCCGCGCGTCAAACGCGCCGCCGAAGTGGCGGCCACGGTTTTCGTGGAGCAGGCCGCGCTCATCACCATCGGCTCCGGAGTCGCCAACATCCGGTCCTCGCTGAATTACCAGGTGACCCAGGGGGAATTGCGCCGGGCCACCCTCGTCCTGCCTCCGGGCCACCGTCTGCTCAGGGTCGAAGGTCCCGGCCTCAAGACCTGGGACCTCGGCGCGGCCGAACCTTTTGAACTCACCGTCGAACTCGCGCGCGCCATCACCGGAAGCCTGACCCTGACCGTGGAGACCGAGAAAGTCCTCGGCCCCATCCCGGCTTCCCTGGACCTGGAGATCCCACGCGCCACGGAGGTCCGACGCGAAACCGGCATCGTCGCCATCCGAGCGGGCGACGACGTCGCGCTGAGCCCGGAGAAGCTCGAAGGCCTCCAAAGAGTCGATGCCGCGGAGTTTCAACGCGCCACGAAAGCCGAATCCGAGGCCGGCGCTTTCGTGGGTGTGTACCGGTACCTTCGACCGGATTTTCGTCTCTCCACCCGCGCCGAACTGATCGAACCCGAGATCGAAGCCACCGTGCGACAGGCTTTCGTGGTCGGCACGGAACAGCTGGGTCTGACCGCCTCCTTCGAGTTCGAAGTCCGCCGCTTGGGCGCGTTCCAACTCGGACTTCGCCTGCCAGCCGGCTGGCGCCTTGAAACCGTGGTCTGCCCGTTCATGGACCGATGGGCCGAGCTCGGCACGGACGACGACCGCGTGCTCGAAATCGCCCTGAAACGGCGGACGCTCGGAAGGATCCCGGTCGTCGCGTCGCTGGTCCGGACGCTCGACGGCCTTCCACCGACGGTGGACCTTCCCGGCGTCCACCCGGTCGGCGTCGCGAAGGTCACCGGGTTCATTGAAGTCGGCAGCGAACCGGGCGTCGGTCTCAAGACCGGGACGACCGAGGACCTTGTCGAGATCCCGATCGCGGCCCTCGGCGGCCCCTCGATGAAACCGACGCCAACGCCGACGGCGACGGCGACGGCGCCTTCGCTCGCATTCAAGTACGTGTCCGCCGCGCCGGGTCGGCGCCCGCCCTGGCGCCTCGCGATGGCGATTGAACAGGTCGAATCTTGGATCCGCGCCGAAGTCGCGCACGTCGTCGCGTTGTCGGAGACGCTCGTCACCGGCCGGAGCATGGTCCGGTTCGAAATCCAGAACGCGCCCGCGCGCGTCTTTTCAATCCAGGTCCCAGCCGCCTGGCGCAATGTCGAACTCGTCGGTGACGACATCCGTCGCCGCGATGTCACGAATGGCGTGTGGACCGTGGAACTTCAGAACAAGGCGCGCGGACACTACCCGCTCACCGTGCTCTGGGAACAGGCACGCGGGACGAACCCGGCCCCCTGGCAACTCACCGGGTTCGCCGTGCCCCGCGTGGAACGCGAGACGGGTTTCGTCACCCTTCTCGCAAGGCCGCCGCTTCAGGTATCCCCGGCCGGCCTATCGGGCGACCTCACCAGGATCGACGTCCAGGAAGTCCCCGAATGGGCGGGAGTCCGGTTGGGCTCCGATCCGGGAGCGGGGCCGGGGTCAACCCGACGGGACTCGGCGGTTCTCGCCTGGCGCTACCTCCGGCCAGGCTATTCCCTCGCGGTGGAAGTGCAGCGCTACTCGGACGCCGCGGTCCTGCAGGCGCTCGTCGAACAGGCGCGCTTGACGACGGTCGTGGCCGAGGACGGACAGGCGATGACCCATATGCGCCTCACGGTTCGCAACAATGGCCGACAACTGCTTGAGGTTCGGTTGCCGCCCGATTCCACCCTCTGGTCCGCGTCCGTTTCGGGTCAACCGGTTCGGCCGCGCCAGAACGCGGGCGGGCTGTTCCTTCCCCTCGACGGATCCGGCGACCCCGAAGCCCCCGTCGCCATCGAACTCACCTATGTCGGCGCCCATCGCTTTCCCGCCAACCGTGGGCGCGTCGCACTCGATTCACCCCAACTCGACGTCCCCCTGAAGGATGCCCGTTGGGACGTCTTTCTTCCGCCCGACTACGACTACACCGGCTTCGGCGGGTCGATGAACCACGAGTTCACGGATCAGACGCCGCTGGCCCTTGATTTCACGCTGGCGGAATACCGGCGACAGGAGGAGGCCAGCGAAGAGGCGCAACTCGCCGAACTCAGGCAGGTGGTGGATCGCGCCAGGCACCAACTCTCACGCGGCATGCTCGGCTTCGCTGAGAACGAACTGGGCAGCCTCCGCGGCGGCAAACTCAAAACCGCGGAATCCACTCCCGAAGTCAGGCAACTCCGGGAGGAACTCAGCCGTCGGCAGAGTTCGAACTTCATTCAGGCCCAAAACGAGTTCGTCTACAGCAACGCGGGTCGGCTGGCCTCGGAATCGCAGGCTGCCACCGCCGGATCCGCCCAGAGCTACACGTCCGAAGCCGCCGGTCGCCAGGCCGTCGTCGTTCAGAAAGCGCAGGCCGTCTCGCTCGCGCGAGTCCAACCCCTCCGCGTGAACCTCCCCAAACGCGGCATTCGCCACAGTTTCAACCAGGTGCTCCAGACGGAAGGCCGTCGACCCCTGACCGTATATTTCGAGGCGCGAAACACCCAGCGAACCGGCTGGATCAGACCCACCCTCTTGGCTCTGGCGGGCTTCGCGTTCCTTTGGGCCGTCGCCGGGGCGGCCCTCCTGTTCAGGCCACAACCCAACGGCACCCCAGAACATTCTCGGACGGCGGCCTGACCCAAGACCTAGACCAATACCCGACCGGATCTCAACCCGCGCCCCGGGACGTCGCGTTCGCCGCGATGGACTCCGCGGGCAACTCGCCGAAAACACTCGCCAGCAGGATATCCGCATCCCGGTAGTCCGGAACCACGACGTCCGCGCCGACGCCCATGAGGCGGGTTCGCTTCCAGGCGTCGAACTTCCCGGAGCCGTTGTTCGCCTCGTCGCTCGCCACGGCGATGGCCAATCCGCCCACCTCCTTGGTGTTCTGGATCTCGACGTAGCCATCGCCGATCGCCAGCAGGGCCTCCCCGGGGATCGCGTTCTCACGCAGAATCCGTTCGATCACCATTTTCTTCGAGAAGTTCTTGTAGTCGTCCTGCGCCCCATAGATTCGAGGCCCGAAATAACGGCTCACATCCAGCAGTTCAGCCTCCTGGCGAACGAAGACTTCATCGGTTCCGCTCGCGAGGTACAAAGTGAGGCCCCGCGCCTGCAGCAGGTCCAGCAGGCGTCGCACCCCGAAGACGAGAAGATCGTCCGTGCGGATGCGGCCCGACTTCAACCCCTCGGTGCGGTCGGCGATGCGGAGCCCCAGTCGGCGAAGGTACTCGTGCTTGTAATCGAGAGGTTCGCCCGGTGTCCCACCCCGCTCCCGGACCCGATCGGCGAGCTGGATCATCTGGTAGATCGTCTGCTTCCCGTTCAGGCGCATGATGTCCTCGAAGGCCAATTGGCTTCGCTGGGCTTCCGTCTCGCCCGGGAGCGGAGGCAGCACCTCCGTGAACATCGGGACCATCACCTGCGGCCAGCCTTCCCGAATGATCGATAGCGTCCCATCGAAGTCGAAGAGGACGTGCCGGATCCCCGGCCGCGGCTTGAAATGGGGGGCAAACTCGACGAGTCCGGCGAAGCGACCACTCATGTCCATGTCCCGCTGTGCATAGGAGCCGCCCAAGATCACGCCAAGACAAAACCAGCGGACGTTCTGAATTCCCGCCGGCGCCCGCGTCCGAAGCCACCCGCGTGCGACCGCGTCGGTTTCATCCTCGGGTTGCGCACACTGGGCCCCATCGATCGCGGACTGTCGAAGCCCCGCCCCTGCTCCTCCGCCCACTTCCTTCAGCCGCCCGGGGCCCCGAACACCTGCAGTTTCAGATCGCGCACGGTGAACAGCGCCCGGTCGGCCAGTCCCCGCATCACCCGCGCGCCCGTTTTCCGTTGGGCTCCGAACCGCTTCCGGTGGCTCTGGAAGATTCCCTCCACGAATTCCCTCCCCCCCAAGACCAGCCCGTCGCTGAAATACCGCACCCGGCACTTCAGATACTCCGACACCGGCAACCGCCCCTTGGCCGCCAGCACCCGGGCCACCTCCTCCGCCCTCAACGCCCCGCGTTCCAGCCTTCCATCGGGCCGCACCGCCTCCCGCCGTTCATCCCCGTCCAGGTAGAGTTGTTGGCGGTACGTCTCCAACGAGCGCGACACCGATTCCTCCCGCCCCCGCCGGAGGGCCGTCACGAGGAACTGCAGGCCGGCTCGCGCCGGCTTGCGCCCGGCCAGGGCTTCGGCGTACCCGCTCCAGCGGTAGTCCTAACAACAATAAAAGACCTGTCTTTTTATCTGTAAGGCGACCGCGAGGATGGGGGTGTTGCGTTTGGAGCACTCAAGCCGGAAGACGGACTTCGAAGATCGAGCCCCGTTCGGGGATGCTGTGAACCGCGACCACGCCCCCGTGGGCTTCCACAATGGCTTTCACAAGACTCAACCCCAGGCCCAACCCTCGCTGTGATCGGCTCTTATCCCCCCGGTACAGTCGCTGCCAGATCCGCCCCTGCTCGGCAGGATCAATGCCCTGGCCCGTATCCTGGAATTCCAGAACCACACCGCCTTCCACAGTGCGACAGCGAACCGTCACTCGCCCGCCGGACGGAGTGTACTTGATGGCATTGTCGATCAGGTTGGCGCTGACCTGACGCAGCCGAACCCGGTCGACCCGCGCGACACAGGCCCCCCCCGGTTCCAACTCGACGGAGACCTTCCGTTCCTCGGCGACGTACGCGTAAAGCTCGACCGTCTCGGCCAGCAGGGCCCGCACGTCAACCACGCTGTGGTCGAGCTTCATCACCCCGGCCTCGGCTTCGGCGACGTCGAGCAGGACCTTCAGCATCTCGAGAACCCGGTCGGACTCCTCCACGCAATCCGCCAGGGCTTCCCGCGACGCCGTCATGTCGGCGGGGTTTCGAAGGACCAACTCCGCGGTGCCTCGCAATCGCGCGAGCGGAGTCCGAAGATCATGCGCCACATTGTCGAGGGAATCCCGCATTCCCCGGATGAGGGCCTGGTTGCGGTCGAGAAGCTGATTGAAAAGCCGGGCCAATTCCGTGAGTTCATCGTTGGAAAGCCCGATGGGAACCCGCGCGTCGAGGCGTCCCGTCCTGAGGATCGACTGAGCGGTCGACACAATCTCCCTGAGCGGCCGGGTGGCGCGATGGGAGAGGAACGCCCCGCCGAGGATTCCGAGCCCCACGACAGGGAGCATGACACCAAAGAACGCCTTGCGGAATGGCTGCAGGAGGGCCTCCCGACTGTCGGTCACCCGCCCCACTTCCAACCAGGAGCCGTCCCTGAGCTGGACCGCCCCGAAGACGAGGTCCCGATGGGCATCCTGGGGCACGCGCAACCACAGATCACGTTGGTACCAACCCGGCCCGACTTCCCGAAGTTCCTGCGAAACCCACCCCGTGGGCGCCGCCACCAACAAGGACGGACCCCGGCGGGCTGTGATCCGGACGATGGGCGTCCGCGCCGGATCCCGGGTGGTCTGCTGGATGTATTGCCCCAATCCACGCGCACCGCGTTCCGCATAGACCGCCGCGTATTCCTTGAGCTGCGAATCGACCAGTTCACGGTCCTTCTGACCCGTCGCCGCGAAAAGGAGCGCATAGGTCAGCAGGAACAGGACGGCGGCGCTGACGATGAAGACGACGGCGTACCAGAGGTTCAACCGGAGCGCGAGCGAGCGACGGATGTGCTCAAGCACTCTTGAGGACATAGCCGACCCCCCGGATCGTGTGAATCATCTTCGCGGAAAACTCCCGGTCGATCTTCTGGCGCAGGCGCGAGACGAGGACGTCCACGACGTTGGTCTGCGGGTCAAAGCTGTAGTCGTAGACGTGCTCGAGGATCATGGTCTTGGTGACCACACGCCCCGAATGCCTCATCAGGTATTCCAGGAGGGCGAATTCCCGCGGCTGAAGGTCGATCGCCTGTCCCGCGCGAACGACGGCTCGAGTGAGAAGATCCAGACTCAGCTCCCCGACTTCGAGCCGGGTTGGCTCGGCGGTCTGGCTGGCGCGTCGGATGAGCGCCTGCACCCGCGCCACCAATTCCGAGAAGGCGAACGGCTTGGTCAAATAGTCGTCGCCGCCCGCCTGCAGTCCCCGAATCCGATCCTCCACGGATGCCTTCGCGCTGAGAAAGATCACCGGCATCCGAACTCCGCTCCGTCGGAGTCGCTGAACCAGCGTGAGCCCGTCCATGCCCGGCAGCATGACATCGACCACGGCCGCGTCGTAGGTGGTCGCCGTCGCCATGGTGTGCGCCTCGTCGCCATCGGAAAAACTGTCGACCGCGAAACCGCTCTGCTTGAGCCCCTTCACGACAAACGAGGCGATCTTGGGATCGTCTTCGACAACCAGGATTCGCATGGCGCGGGTGTTGGTAGGGGACTTCGAACCCGGAGAGTTTTCGTGGTGGGTCGGATGCGGGTTCCGTTCCGCAACAATCCCAGGGGTCCACAGGCAATCCCGGGCCGCCGCTCTTGTTCTACGCGGAGTCCTCCGGCGGCCGTCCGACCGAGATCTCCTGAGTCAGCTCGGTCCGAACCTGTTCATGGAACTCCTCCGCCACGATGAAACCGAGGCAGTTCGTCGCACCACAACCGCAGGGGTAATCCCTCCATTCCCCGATGTCGTAGCCGTAGTTGAAGGACAGTTCCTCGCCAGGGGCGATGTCACGCAAGGCCACCAGCCAAATGCGGTCGTCCTCCTGCTGGGCCTCGCAGTTCGGACTGCAGCTGTGATTCAGAAAGCGCGCCGGATTCCACGCCACGTTTCCATCGATGTCCCATTCGTCGTTGATCGTGAAGATGTACGGATTCCCATCCACACATCTCCGGCCCGCCTCCTCCTTGTCCACGCGCTCACCCACGTATTCGATCAAACACGTCCCCGCCGGAATGGCACGCCGTGCGAACCCGCCCCTCCCATGAATCCCCGATTCCCCGAGTTCCAACCACTCGTTCACGGGTTCGCGTCCTGGTTCCATTTCAAGTCCCTCGCCGATCGGATCGCAGGTCAGCCTCTCCCC
>JBFWOK010000115.1:0-23289 GCA_050250555.1 Limisphaerales bacterium | reverse complement strand
GATCCCGACCGGGCGGGACCGCCTACAACTTGGGGAGTTTCCCTCTCGGCGCCGCCTAAATAGGGGTTGTTCAACCTCCGGTTGGCTGGTAGGGCAGTCGTCCCGGGAGGCCTGGGAGGGGAGGAACCCACGCGGATATCTCCCAGTCCGTTGGCGTTCCACCCGAAACCGATGTCGTACGAGATTGCCGAAGCAGCGCCGGTGGCCGGAGGGAAACGGCAGGGTGAATCGCGGGTTGCCATGCCGGAAACCCTTTGGTCCCGGCTCGCCGCGATCGTCGAACAGGATGCGTTCGTCAATCTCCTGGTGATCGCCGCCCTCGGAATCGGATTCTTCCACGGTTGGCTGAAACTGCGGTTCCGGTCGCCCATCACGACGTTCGCGTTCGACCTCGTCGTGATCGTCGCGCTGGTCGTCGTCTATCTGCGGTCCGGTTCGCTCGGCCGGTTTTTCCCCCAGGGTCCCACCACCAAGGCGCTCTTCGCCTTCTACGGACTTTGCCTCGCGTACCTCCCGTTTTCGCTGATCCCCGGCATGCCGCCATTTTTGGTCGCTCTCTCCACACTGCGCGGCTGGGTGTTCGCCTCCCTGCTTTACGGCCTCGGATACCAGATCATCCGGGGTCGGTCCCAATTGCACGGGTACTTTCTCGTGATCCTCATCCTCTCCGTGATCACCGCCATCTACGGAATTCGCCAAAGCGATTCCGAGGTCCTTCAGATGATGCAGGAGGATCCGTTCTTCGCGCGCCGCTATCGGGGGCAGGGGTATGTCGATGCCGAAGGCGACTTCCATGTCCGCCGGTTCTCGACCTTCATCAGTTCGGGAGGTTTCGGCGCCACCATGGCGACCGCGATCATCCTGGGTTGTTCCCTCGTTCTCTCGCCGACAGCCCGGGTCCTCGAAAAAACCGTCATCGCGCTCATGATCGTTCCCATCGGGTACGGGATGGTCCTGAGCGGTTCCCGAAGCGCCGCGATCACCGCGCTCGTGGGCTGCCTGGGCGTCCTCGTCGCGCGCAGGAGACTCGGTCCCAGCCTTGTGATTCTGGCGGTCATTGTGATCGGGGGCGCGCTGGCCTCCCAGGCGACCGGAGGTGGAGTTCTCGACCGCCTCGCCACGCTGAACTTCCGGAACCTCTTCTATCGCTTCTGGTACCCGACGGCGCTCGGTTTCGAATTCATGCTGGGGCACCCCCTCGGAGGTGGCCTCGGCAAAACAGGGTTCAGTCCCAGTTTTCTCATTCGGCTCAGCGACTATTCGGATTACCTCGCCCCGGATGGCGACCTGGGACGGCTCATGGTCGAATTCGGCGTCCTGGGGATCCTCCTCTTTGGCTGGCTGGCCTGGAACGCCGCGAAAATGATGTTTCAGACGGTCAAGGACACCAAAGCCCTGCCGTGCGGTCCCCTCGTTCTCGCTGCCGCGACCAATCTCTGGATCAGCATCGCCTTCGTCGGAGTCGGTTCCCCTTTCGTCGGCATCCCCATGGGCGTCCTCGTCTGGTTTTTCGTCGGCGCCGCCCAGCGACTCAGAGAGATCGAAACCGCTCCCGTCCTTCCCGATTGGTCCTCGATGGCTTCCCTCCATGGCCGGGCGGTACCCGGGGTCGGACGCGATTCGGTCCCTCCTCGGCCGGGTCCATCGCTCAAGCCATCACGTCGGTTCCTCTTCCTGGATTCGCAGACGGTTGCGACCCCGACCCCGGATCCGGTTTCTCGCGACCCGATTCCACCCTCACCGGCACCGACACCGACACCGACACGTCCGCCCAAAGCTTCCGAGAACGCTTCCGTGGGCCCTCGGCCGGCCACCAAACCGGGGAAGGGAGCGAAGGTTTTTCTCTACGGTCCTTGAAACGCGGTCGCGGTGAACGGTTCCTTTCCTTAGGGTCCTCCGGTGCCCGCACCCGACGACCCGCGAAGCCTCAGGCATGCAGCGCCGGACGTCCCCGCCGACGACGCCGTGATCGGCCGAGCGTTCTGGTGGTCCCTGGCGGTCTTCGTCGCGCTAGGATCGACCGTGGCCGCCATCGTCTGGACAGGGCGCAAGACCTCCGGAACGGAGAGGCGGCCGCTTTCCATTCTTTCCGGGGCCAAGAGTCCCACGGACTTCGGGAACGTCCCCGTGCCCGATGTCCGCTTCACCGACGTCACGATGACGTCAGGGCTCCGATTCGAGCACTTCGCCGGAGCGACCGGCGACCGACTCCTCCCGGAAACGATGGGCCCCGGAGTCGCTTTCATCGATTTGGACAACGACGAGGATCCCGACCTGTTTTGTGTGAACGGAACCTCGTGGCCTTGGTCGCCCGCCGACCGTCAACGCCGCACGCTGCCGGCACTCTATCGCAATGATGGCGGCCGGTTGGTCGACATCACGCCCGGCTCCGGGCTGGAAGTTTCGCTCCAGGGCATGGGAGTCGCCTGCGGCGATTTCGACAATGACGGTCGGATCGATCTCTTCGTCACGGCGGTGGGCGACCAACGGCTATTCCGCAATCTGGGCCATGGGCGGTTCCAGGACGTGACCGAATCCGCCGGGCTCCGAGCGGATCCCGAGGACTGGGGAAGCAGCGCGGGTTTCCTGGACTACGATCGCGACGGCGACCTGGACCTGTTCGTTTGCCGGTACCTTCGCTGGTCCCGCGACATCGACCTCGATGTCGACTACCGGTTGGTTGGGATCGGCAGGGCGTACGGGCCGCCCATGAATTTCCCCGGCACGTTCCCGCGCCTCTTCCGCAACGACGCCAATGGACGATTCACCGACGTTTCCGCGGCGTGCGGAATCCAGGTCCGCAACAAGGCCACTGGCAATCCGATGGCCAAATCCCTCGGGGTGGCGCCGGTGGATTTCAATTCCGACGGTTGGATCGACCTCATCGTCGCGAACGACACCACTCAGAACCTTGTCTTCTCCAACCGGTGGGACGGGACCTTCGCGGAGATCGGGGCGGAATCGGGCCTCGCCTTCGACACGTTTGGCGCGGCTCGCGGAGCGATGGGAATCGACGCGGGCCGATTCACCGAGGACGCCAGCCTCGGAGTGTCCATCGGGAACTTCGCGAACGAGATGCTCGCCTTGTACGTGACCCAGCCCGACACCGTCATTTTCGCGGATGAAGCCATAGGGCAGGGGGTTGGCGCGGCCAGTCGGCAATCCCTGACGTTCGGAGTCTTCTTCTTCGACTTCGATCTCGACGGCTGGCTGGACCTGCTCACGGTGAACGGCCATATCGAGAGCGAAATCCACGTGGTCCAATCGAGCCAGACCTACCGCCAACCACCCCAGCTTTTCTGGAACACTCGGGGTACCGGCGAGAACTCCGGTTTCCTGGCCATCCAGCCGAAGGAACCCGGGATCGGAATCTTCCAACCGCTGGTGGCCCGCGGATCCGCCTATGCCGACTTCGACGGGGACGGGGACCTCGACGTGGTCATCACCCAAAATCAGGGCCCGGCCGTGCTGCTTCGGAACGATCTCGGAACGGGCCGGCCCTGGATTCGCCTGCGTCTCGTCGGAACAAGGAGCAACCGGGACGCGATCGGCGCTTGGGTCCGATTGACCTCGGGGTCGCACACCTGGTGGCGCCAGGTCATGCCCACGCGCGGCTACCTGTCGCAGTCCGAACTGCCCATCACCTTCGGACTTCAGGAGGGCCGGGGCATCGACGACATTGAAATCCGGTGGCCGTCCGGTATTCGTCAGCGGATACCGCCGGCCGACCTGCGGATCCGGGCCGTCAACATGATCCGGGAACCCGACGAACCTGGGAACGTCACTCCTGCGAGAAGGTGATAGTGCTGTTGGGACCGTTGGTCCACAGCTTGCCTGTCAGGGTCGCGGATGGCGGCATGCCCACCGAGTTGATGTTGTACTGCTCGCCCGCGATGGCTCGCGGCCATCCGTCATACGGCTTGAGGTCCTCGGAGGACGGGGTTTCTCCGCTGCCCTTGTTGTTCTCGAGCGCCCAAAGATTCTTGGCGGCGTCGATCTTGCGCAGGTTCTGGTGGATCATCTGCAGTTGGGCGCGTTCCCGGTTCTTGCTGATATTGGGGATGATCGCGATCGCCAGAAGTCCGATGATTCCGACGACGATCATGATCTCGATCAGGGTGAAAGCGCCGCGGCGGAGCGGGGAGAGCGGTCGAACGGCGCGAAGGGGCGGGATCGTTGGAATCTTCATGCGAAAATAAAATGATTGGAGGTCTTGGTCGGGTGCGTCATGAAGCCGCGATTCGGGCGGCGGTTCTTGCTAGGTTTCCCGGACGCTAGGTTCGGGCGTTGCCGGACGTCAATGGGAACCCCGGGACCGCCGACAAGTTGCGGGCGAAATCGGGTTCCCTCGTCCCGGAACAGGGAAGCCGGGATGGGCATCGAACCGGTGAGCGCAGCGAGGCGGACGACGCGTGGATTCGGCGGGAACCTACCCCGCCGCGCGGCATGCCAGTCCTCGGCCTTGGCCGGAAAGGCGGTTGGGTGGCGTCGCATGGCATCGCATGGCATGGCGTCGGACTGACACGAGTGGGGAATCACATTGGGAGGGGCTGCATTCCGGGGCGGGTGGGCTGACTTGGACGCATCCCACCGAGCCGCCGGTGAACATCACGAATAACCTCGAGGCACCGAGGCCAAACCAAACCAACACCCCAACAAAACTTCCCCTTGCGCCGGACGCATGAAGTTCGGGAAGATCACCGGCCCTTCGAGGCGGGGTAGCCAAGTGGTAAGGCAGGGCTCTGCAAAAGCCCCATCCGTCGGTTCGATTCCGACCCTCGCCTCCAGCTTCAAACGCTTCTGCGTCAGCAAGTTAGGAGTTTCTGGGTGGGCAAGTGTGCCCAAAACTGTGCCTAAATTGGCTGCTCCGCGACCACTCCACCACTACCGGTGGGGGCTCGCCCAGTACCCGGTAACGGCGGTTTTCGGAAGGCCGGATGATCGTGCTCATGCCCGCGATCATGAAATCCCGCTTCCGCCTCTACCGCCGCCACGGGGGCGTCTTCTACGTGTTCGACCGGCATTCCGGGAAACGTGAAACCCTCCACACCGCGGACCCGCACGTCGCCGCCCGCCTCCTCCACGCCAAGAACGAAGCCCACGAGACCCCGCTCATCAACCGGCACATCGCCCGCGCCTACCTCGCGGCCGGGGATCCCGAAATCACCAAGCGCACCTGGCAGGTCGCTATGGAGGCCCACGTGCGGACCAAGAAAGGGCAAAGCCGGCACCGTTGGGAAACCGCGATCAAGGATCCCGCCTTCGACCTCATCCGGGGCGTCCTCATCTTCGAGACCCAGCCCGATCACTTCCTGCGGGTCCTCGACAAGGGAACGGTGGCGACCAACGTGTTCCTCCGACGCCTCCACAATTTCGCCGTCGACCTCGGGTGGCTCCCCTGGCCGGTCATCCCGAAACGCCAGTGGCCCGCGGTACGATTCGCCGAGAAGCGCGCCATCCGGTTCGACGAGCACCTCGCCATCCTCGCCGCGGAGCGTAACCCCGAGCGGCGCGCCTTTTACGAGTTGTGCTGGCACCTCGGCGGTTCGCAGGGCGACATCGCCAACCTGAGCGGCGAGGACGTGGATTGGGAACAGGGTGTGGTCTGCTACAGCCGGCAGAAGACGAAGACCGTGGCCATGCTCCACATCGGCGACGAGTTGGCGGCCGTCCTGCGCCAGTTACCCGTCGTCGGTCCCTTCTTCCCGTACCTCCGCTCCGTCCGGCCCTGCGACCGCGCCACGGAATTCAAGCAACGCTGTCAGGGCCTCGGCATCCGCGGCGTGACGCTGCACTCGTATCGGTACGCCTGGGCCGAGCGGGCCAAGCAATGCGGCTACCCGGAGCGCTTCGCCCAGGAAGCCCTCGGCCACAACAGCAAGGCTGTCCATCGCGCGTACGCGAAACGCGCCCAGGTCGTCCTGCCGTCGATCGAGGAGTACCAGCGCCGCGCCCAGGACGGAATAATCCTCCGACTGCCCGTCGCTGCCGGTCCGGAGAAAGCACCGGAGCAAGAAATCAGGAGCGCGGCGGGCGCGGGATCGGGGACTTCCGCCTGACGAGCACGCCTGCCATGGATTCCCCTGATGGGGATCGGATGACAACGGGTATTCCCGACTGTGTTGCGAAAACGCACCGCCAACCCCGCGTGGTCAAAGGGTTTCGATCAAGCACCGGAATCGTTGCGTCAACGCCCGCTTGGGCAACGCACCCTGGCGCGCAAACTCCCAAGTAGGGTGTCCGTCAAAGCACCTTCACTCCGCGCTTTTGTGCCGCCTCCCGCAACGGGCCGTCCTTGCACCCGAGAGGCAGGTTCTTTCGCAGGCAAAGTTCGAGATACGTTGTGTCGTAAACGCTCAAACCGTGCTCTGCGGCCAGCTCCGAGACCTCGGCAAAGGCAAGGGTCGCCATCTCGTAATCGAGTTTCACCGAAAGCCGTTTGAACCAATTGAGGGCGGTGGTTCGCTCCGAATCCTGCAGCTTGCCGCGACGCACCAACACCAGAAGGGCGTTGGCTACTTCGAGCGGCCACAAGGCCGGGGCCTCCACCAGCGAACCGGCTTCGACCGCTCCAAGCAACTCATCGGTCATGGCAGTCGCTTGGGCGGGATGCACCCAGGCGATCGCCACCGAAGCATCGACCACAAAATGTTCCGTCATGGCCGACCCTCATTGATGGAGGCACGCACTTCGGCGTCCGAGAGTTTCGCTTTGCCGTGACTACGGCGAAGAATGTCCTTCTGAAGTTTGCGAAGGCCAGCGGCTGCTTGCTGGATATCCGCGAGTTTGCGGTCGCCCTCCGGAACCATGCGCGCCACCGGCTTTTCGTGCCGGGTGATGATGATTTCCTCGCCTCGGGCAACGCGGTCCAGGAGTTCGCCGAAGCGGGTCTTGGCTTCCAGTGCGGTGACGCTGTTCATGGCCTGCCTCCAAAATGACTAGCTAGTGACCAGTTTAGCCTGGTCGCTGGCCCCTCGGCAACCCCTCGTGCCTGGCGCGACATGATGTTCTTTATCTTGCGCAAGTTCAACTGGTTGCGAACTTGTCCGATTCACCGCCGATCAGGGTTCTTGGCCTGACCCGCCTTCCCTGGGGCCTCTCAGCCAACCAATTTCTTGGCTTCCTCCAGGAAGGAATGCTCGAAGGCACTGGCATACGCGGCGACGGAGCCCGCGGACAGCCGAAGCCGACGGGCGGTCTGGCGCCAATCCCCAACCGCCACCAAGACCTCGCGCAGGATCGCCTTCGCCTCGGCGGCACCGAGACCGAATCGCGGGGCCGCGTCCAGGGCGACAGCGACGCTCGGGGTTTCCTGTTCTTCCGTCACCGCGGTCTTCGGCGTCCGGGCCCGGTCGATCTCCGGAACCGGATTGAGATCGTAGGCGGGTGGGAGCGACCAATGCCCGGGTCGTCGCATCAGGAACCCGTGGTTGCGGAGATGGTCGTCGTAGTTGCTCGCCAACAGCGAAAAGATCAACCGTCTCCAGAGTTCCCGAAGGTCTCCGCGAACATCGTCACCGAATTGCCGAATGCCGTCGGCCAGCAGCGTGTAGGCACCGGGTTCGTCTTGCGCGAGTCCCAGAAGGCTGTTCGCGGAGAGGAACGGAATCCGCGTCGACCCGTCGCGATCGAACCGGGTGATCACCGAAACAGCTCGGCCCTGGGTGTTCACGAGTCGATGCTCGGCCACCCGGACTCCGGCTTTCGCGGCCAGGGTCAACGCGAGGATCTCACCGGCCGCGATGTCCCGGGTGTCGTCGGGTTTGGGGAACTTGGCGATGGCCAGTCGGCCATCCGGAAGTGCCACGACCGATTTCGGGCGCGCACCTCCCAGGGGCGATCCTGCTCCAAGGAGAAAGCGAAGGTCCTGCGCGGTCTCGGTCTCCCCGTGGACGGCATCCGCCGCGTGCAGCAGCGCCGCCAACTGCACGACCGGCGGAATCCGGCCGTCGCTGGCCGCCAGGAACGGGCCCTCGGCATCGACCCGGAACCGGAGCGCACCGATGCGCGAGGAATCGTCGAGAGCGAGCACGTAATCGAGATCCCGGTAAGGCTTGGATTCGAGAACGTGGCGACGCACAGCCCGCTCGATGAGGACTCGGCCCCAGCGATCCGGACCACAATCCTGAAAGGCCCCGAACAGCGTCGTCCCGTGATGCGGTCCCGGGCGGAGCGGCAGGCTGGTCGGATCGATGGCAAAGGATCCCGGACGCGCGAGCCATTCGGCCGAATACTCGAACGTGACGGCGGAACCGCGCGCCGCCGAATGCACCACGCCGACGCGGTGCGTGGTGCCCTCCCAATCCAAGTGAACCTCGACGCTCATGCGCGCTTCCTGTGGATACGTTTGGGCAGACGCGCCTCATCCAGTTGGAGGGCCAGGGTGTCCTCGGCGGGGGCAGCGAGCCGAGCGAGCCGGTCCTGGAGTTGGAGCACAAAGGCGGCGCTGGCGAGCGTGCCCATGGCGACCGTCGGATCCCCCTTTTCGAGGCGCCACAGGGTGCGGCGTCCGATGAACAGCCGCGCCGCCATGTCCTCGGTGGAGATGCCGCGGCGCCGCCGGGCCAGCGCCAGGTCGCGACCCAGTTCACGCAAGGCACGCACGGCGGGCAACGGCATGGCTTGTTTCCTCGACATGCGGGTTAATGTATCCCAAACGAGACATAATCAGCAACAGCGAGTCGCATAGGATACTTTACGGGCCCCGTGACGCAATTCAACGGAGCGCGCCGCCCACGGACATGCCGACGGCGACGGCACCGTCCTCGCACCGATCACGCCCCCACCCCCGACCCGTTCTCGCTCGGTGTGTAGGGCATCCCTTCGCGGATTGGATGTTCGGTCCACGCGTTCGGCCGCGACTGCGGAGGGTGATGGAACCGATCCGAGACGATTCGAATACCTCAAGGCCCCATTGGGAGATCGACCGGCTCCTGGCCCGGTTGGTGGGACGGATGATTCGGGTGGGCGCGGAGTGGTTCTCGCCCGTGCGGTGGGATGGCCGATCCTTGCCGGAGTTCGTCCGGGTGGCGGACCTGATCCTCCCGGACAACAGCCGGCCTGGACCGTTGCCGGCTTTCTTCGAGGGGCGGCTTCGGCAATTCGACCGGCGAATTGGCGTTGTCTTCGTGACCCTGGACGCGCCGAACCTTGCGGGGCCGACGGCGGACGGGGTGATCCAATTCCGCGGCGCGAACGCGGTGGTTCTGCGAGGACCGGCGACGGTCCGTTTGACCTTCCCGTTTCGGGTGGAACAGCTCCCCATCAACCCCGTGAACTACTGGGAGGACCTCCGCGCCTTCCGTGCGCAACTCCAGTTGCCGCTGCGAGACGACCCGGATTCGGCGCCGTCAGGCCTCCTTCCATGCAGTCCGGCTTGAAAGCGCCACGATCCAGGGGGGCCGGGCGATGAGCAAGGCCGGTTCGTATTTGCTCCTCGGCAACGACTGTCCCAGACCGTTGGCGCTCACCGAAATTGACCCGGGTCTGCTCATCGAAATGGATCCACCTGGAAGGGGGGGTGGCTCCACTTTCATGAGCAGAAGTCCGACGGGCTCGGGAATTCTTCGGTTGATTTCGGAGGACTTGCAGATGTTTAGGCGCCTAAACACCTACCTGGAAAGGGAAAAACCGTTTTCGCCGGATGGCTCACTTTCAATGAGCGCAGGTGGGTCAATTTCGGTGAGCGCTGACGCCCAGACGAGCGACCCCGCCAGGACCAAGAGCGCGGCCGATCGGGTCCATTGATCGGAGGGTCGAGACCGTGTTATGAAGTCATCTGAACGTCTCGGCCACTTGGAGGCTGCCATGTCTTTGGTCTGTCATTCCCAAGCCCACGTCCGTCCCGAACCCGCCCGACAACCAATTCCGTCGTGTACCGCGGTCAACGCGCATCCCGACGAACCCGACGTGCTTCCGTCCGCGATAGCACTGCGCGACGCGCCCATGCCTCCGTCGGACCACCCAAAACCGACCGAAACGCGCCGGTCGGTCCGATTCGAGTTGGGCCGCATTTGCGTCACGTCCAACGCGATGGCGGCGATTGAGTCGCTGGAGATTGTCGGCGCGCTCGCAAGGCATGCACGCGGCGATTGGGGAACCCTGCCGGCCGAGGATTGGATGGCGAACGAGAGGGCGGTCCGGGACGGCGACCGACTGGTTTCCGTGTACCACACCGCCGCGGGCGTGAAGTTCTACGTGATCACGGAGTGGGACCGCAGCGTCACCACGGTGCTCCTGCCGGAGGATTATTGAAGATGCCGAGCAGTCGGGCGGCGGGGTGAACACGAATGGGGAAATCGCGACGACGGGCGCTTTTCGACGACACCCACGGGCAGGCCAACTGGAGCCAGACCGGATTCCCCTCGCGCGAACTCGGCAGCAACCTCTCCGGCATCGCCGAGGCCCTCGTCGTCCGCGACTTCGAGTGCGCCACCATCGGCCCTCGGCGCCTGGGGGACGGGATACGCCACGCTGACCTCCTGATCCTGCCGCCACCCACGGGCGGCTACGATCCCGGGGAGGAATGCTGGCAACCGCTGCCCGACACCCGACTGACCGCCGCCGAAGTCGAGGTCGTCCTCCGGTTCCTTGCCGACGGTGGTCGACTCCTCGCCTTCGCATACCGGTTCGGCGACTCCTTCACCGGCGCGAACCTCTCGGACTTGTTCGCGCGCCTGGGTTGTCCCCTCAACAACGATGCGGTCTTCGACGTCACCCGGTTGCGGGAGGAACATCCCCTTCAACTTCATTTCGAGACGCTCGCGGACACGATTCCGTTAGGGTGGGCGGCAACGGAGGTTTCCACCGTGTGCTGGAGGCCTACCGCCACATTTCGGCTGATTACCGGCGCCGCAGTGGCGCCCCTCGTATTGTCCCCGGGCGGACGGTGCATCGCCTTCGATCGGGTCCAACGCCGCATTCGTTTCCAGTCGCTGCCGATCGCCGTGGCAGGCCGACGTGGCCAAGGACGCTTCGTCCTGTTCGGAGGCCCCCATGTTTTCGAGACCGGCCCGTTCGGTCTGCTCGCCGCCGCGAGCAATCGCCGGCTGCTCGACAACGTTCTGGGCTGGTTGCTGGACGATTCGGGGATTGTGCCGCCGCTCACCCCATCAGGCGCATCGCGCAGCTTGCCGGCTGCCGCCCCGGAGGATGAGTTGCGGGCCCTCTGGGAGGTCGACGATGTCGGTCCCGGGCGCCCGATGGTGGCGTTCGTCGAGCAATTGCTTCACGAGACCGGAATCCTGAAGGCTCTGGGCAAGCCCTCCTGGATGCCTTGATCACAGCCGTGATCCTTTGTGCTTGGCGCCGAAGAAAATCGGAAGCACATCTACATCAATAGGTTGGCTGCCACTTCGTGAGGGCAATCTCCTCGCACGTCCGCTCTCCGAGCCAGCCACCCATCCGCCGCCATGAAGACCCATCCACTTCACGAGCCCAGGGCGCACCTTGCGTCACTTCCAGCCGGGCCAGCGATCCCTCCGAACGGAGAACGCATTCGGGTCGCCGTGTTCGGAAGCTTCCTGGGCGGATTTCACGTCCTCCGGGGACTGCTCATCGGCCCGTTGGCCACGCGGGTCGAGGTCGTCGGCGTGGCCACCGACAATCCTCGACGCGTTTACACGCATCCGAAGGTGCGGCTGTGGAAGTACCCGCATTCCCGGGATGACGAGTTGCTGGTGCCTCGCCTAGCGCGGGTGCTTCGATTGCCGATGTTCCGCGGGAGAATCCGGTCTCCGGAATTCTCGCGGCTCTTCGCCGAGAACTGGCGACCTGATCTCTGCCTCATGGCGACGTTCGGACAGAAAATCCCGGACGCCCTGATCGAGTTCCCGCGCCTTGGCTTCTACAACTTCCACCACAGCGGCGCGATGTGGCCGTCATATCCGGGGCCGGATCCCATCGCGGCGATGCACCGTGACGGTCGAAAGCACCTGGTCCTGACCCTCCACAAGGTGACGAGCGTCATCGATGGCGGCGAGTTCGTCGCGCGTTCACACCCGGTGCCGATTCCTGCCGGGGTCAACGCAGTGGAAATGCATCGGATCACGTGGCCGCAGATGGGGGACTTCATACGTGACGAAGTGGGGGCGCTGCTCCTCGCCGGCGATCGACCGCCGGGATGGCCGCCTATACTGATGCGCGAAACTTCCGGCAGCACCTCCCACCACAGCTCAGGAAACGGCGTAACGGGTCGGGTTGGCACGCCGCGCAGAATCGACGACAGAACTCAAGGAAGCGATTGCACCGGATTCCTGAACGACCGACGGACCAGCATTCTTCGAACGGTGCAATCGGGAGCACAACGTGAAGCGCCCTGGGCATGAGCCTTAGAAGCGGAGCAGCCGAAACGCCCACCGAGGGGGCGGAGCGCCTCATGCGATTCGGAGCGCCGTCACCGGTCCGTGAGCCAGCCACCACGCGGATTGCGTCCTCCTTTCACCCGAGTTGTGGCTCTTGCACGACGGTGACCAGGGAATGGATCCCAGACACCGCCAAGCGAGCGGAGATTCTCGCCGCCCGGGGAAAGCCAACCACACTGGTCTCCGGGCACGGATGTGACGACTGCTCGACGAGTATTGGCGTCGCGGGTTTCGGCAAGTCCAAGACCCGAACCGTTATGCACGGCTGCACGAAGCAGATGATGGCGTCGACCAGTTGCTGCAAGTAGAAGATGAGGCTGGGCAAACCATGACACCGCGAGCGGGCGGTCCAGCCCGCTCCTTCGCGTGGAAGAAGGAGGACCCTCCCTCCACCGGTCCGGCCCCATCGCATACTGCGGCCTTGAACCGACACTCGTTGCCACACATCATCTTGGCGTGGTTTCTGTTTGGCGCATTGTGGCGTTGCTGCTGACGGCCTTCTGGCTGCCGGCATCTTCCCACGTGCATTTGCAGCACTTCGGGCTGATCCACGAAATCCACGCGGACCACCACCACCACGATCACGGGGACGCAGAATCCAGCCATCATGAGCATGGCGCGGACAACCACGCCGCGGCGGACGGCGAGTGCCTTCTCTCGTCGGGCACTACCGGGTGGGGTTTACCGTGGGGAGGGCTCCATGAGATCCCGTTCGACATCGTTCCAGCGCTATCGGTAAGCGTCCTCCCCGCGACGCCTGAGGCGGTTGGACTGGCGCCTCCCGGTGCTGCCCCGCCCGAATACCCGGCTTCCTGGCAGTTCCTCCTTCGCGCGGCCCTTCCTGTCCGCGCACCTTCTTTCGTTTCCTGACGGCCCGTTTTGGGTCGCCCTTCCTCCTCGCCCGGCCATGCGCCGGTCGGTTCCCACTCTCTTGCCTTGCCCGAATCCGCTCCGGGCGGCTGCCCTCCGACGAGGGACCCTTGTTGAGCGGTTGGATTCCATTGCCTGACCATGAAAAACGACTTTTGCACCACGACCGTTAAGACCCTGTTCTCCACGACCCTGCCCACGTTAGCCGCCCTCGCCCTTCTGACCGGTTGTGGCGATTCGCAGCCGACCGCTTCAGCCGATCACGACGACGACCACATGCATGCTCCGCCCCATGGCGGGACCCCCGTTCAACTCGGGGACGAGGTGTACCACCTCGAACTCGTGGCCGACACTACCGAGGGCAAGATGCTCGCCTACCTGTACGACGGGCACTTCCACGATCCCGTCCTGGTTCCCGAGACCAACTTCGTGCTCCAGGCACGTCTTAGCGGGGGGACGGAGAGCCTCTCGTTTGCGCGGTTGCCCGATCCGGCGACTGGCCAAGTCCCACCCAAGTCCGCCCTCTTCGGCACCCGCGCGGATTGGCTGAAGACGAACCCGCCCTTCGAGGGAACCCTGCCGCTGGTTACGCTGGGAGGACGGAGTTTCACCAACGTCACCTTCCCGTATCCGAAGGGGACCATTCACGCGCACTAGCCGCCCATGAACAGCCCCACGATTCGACGTTTGCTCGGCGCCATGCTGGCCACAGGAGTGGCCCTCGCATCCGGGTGCAAGCCCGGGAGCGCCGTCACCGATGCGGACCACGGACACAGCCACGACGGCGGCCACGAACACGAGGAGAAGACGGCACAGATCACGGTCTGGACCGATCGCTACGAGGTGTTCGCCGAACACAAGGCGCCGGTGGCTGGCCAGCCCACAACTTTTATCACGCATGTGACCGATCTGGTCACCCTCGAACCCCGACGCGAGGGTATGGTGAAATTCCTTCTGCGTCAGGGACCGACCGCCACCGAACATCCGCAGGCGGCTCCGGCGCGGGCAGGCATTTACCTCCCGGCTCTGGTGTTCCCGCAGGCGGGCGATTGGCAACTGACCCTCGTCGTGCCCACCGACGGAACGAACATCCCGGTGGAACTCGGCACGATCAAAGTCTACGCGGACCAACACGCCGCCGATCACGCCGACATCCCGGACGCGCCCGAGGGCGTTAGCTTCCTCAAGGAGCAACAGTGGAAGATCCTGTCGCGAACGGAGCTTGCCACACGTCGCACCATCAGTGAACGGATGCGACTTCCCGGGCGAATCCGCGCCAAGCCGGGAGGAAGCGCCAGCGTCACGGCACCGGTTTCGGGTCAGCTCCTGCCCATTCCTGAGCAGGCCTCGGTGCTGCCCGGACAGCGTGTCGCCCAAGGTCAGTTGCTCGGACTCCTGGCTCCGAATTTCTCGGAAGCCGCGACGCGCATCGCCGAAGCGGAAGCGGACTTCGCCACGGCCAAGGCGGGCCTGGAACAGGCCGAAGCCGCTTACTCCCGAACCAGGCGACTTGCCGCCGAGAAGGCGAAATCCGAGCGCGAGTTGCAGGAAGCCGAACTCGCTGTCGCCTCAGCAAGAGCTCGTCATGCGGCGGCGGTCGGCATTCTGGGGACCTTCCGCCAGACCTCCGAGAATCGCACTGTCGGTGGGGCCCTCCAAATCGAACTGCGGGCTCCGATTGCCGGGGTTCTCGTCTCCGTCGCGGCCGGTCCGGGAGAACTGCTGTCGAGTGGACAAGCGGTGTTCTCGGTGATCAACCCGGAGACCGTTTGGGTGGAGGCTGCCATTCCCGAGGCACAGGTGCCGCGCCTTGGCTCAGCAAAACAGGCGGCGATCGAGAATCCGGAGGCGCCAGGATTGTTCATCCCGATCACCGGAGAGAATCGAGGTCGTCTTCTTTCGATCGGTGCGGAAGTGAATGCCGCGACCCGAACGGTGCCGCTGCTCTACGAGGCTGCGAACCCGGAGGGTAAGCTGCGCATCGGCCAAAGCGTCACCCTTCACGTCGAGACGGCGCAGGCCCCGAATGCCCTGGCCATCCCTGAGAGCGCCCTGGTTGAAGAGGGCGACGAGTTGGTGGCCTTTGTGCAGATCTCCGGCGAGACATTCGAGAAGCGGGAGATCAAAGCGGGGGTCCACGACACCGGCTTTGTCCAGGTGCTCGATGGCATCCAGGAAGGCGAGCGCGTGGTCACCAAGGGTGCATACGCCATCCGTCTTTCCACCCTCACCGGCGTCATCCCGGCGCATGGCCACGCCCACTAAGGAAGACCATGGACCGACTCATTCAGTGGGCCCTGGGCAACCGGGTCATCGTCCTCGTCTGCGCCGTGCTGCTCACGGTGTTCGGCGGGTACACCGCCGTCCGCATGCCCGTGGACGTTTTTCCGGACCTGACCGCACCAACAGTCACGGTCATCACCGAGGCGCTCGGCATGGCACCGACCGAGGTGGAAAGCCAGGTGACCTTCCCGATCGAAACCTCGGTCAACGGGGCTGCCGGCGTGCGCCGTGTGCGGTCCGCGACCGCCGTTGGCATCTCCGTGGTCTGGGTGGAATTCGAATGGGGCACGAACATCCGCGAAGCCAGACAGATCGTGGCCGAGAAGATCGCCTCGGTCAGTGGTGATCTCCCGCCGGAAGTGGAGCGGCCCGTCCTGGCGCCGCAGTCCTCCATCATGGGCGAGATCCTTTTTCTGGCGCTCTCGTCCGATCAACACACGCCGGCCGAACTTCGCAGCTATGCGGAGGTCTCGATCCGCCGTCGGTTGCTGGCCGTGCCGGGGGTCTCGCAGGTGACCCCGATTGGCGGAGGCGAGAAGCAGTACCAGGTCACGGTGGACCCCGCGGCGTTGCGAACTCACGGCGTGGCCTTCAATCAACTCCTCCGAGCGCTCGAAGAGGGCAACGAGAACGTCTCGGCGGGCATCATCAACCAGCGCGGTGCCGAGTGGCTGATCACTGGACTCGGCCGCGTCCGGACCACCAACGATATTGCGGCGACCGTGGTGTCGGCTCGCGATGGCATTCCGACCTTGGTCCGCGACCTCGGGAATACCGCAATCGGTGAGGCTCCCAAGCGGGGGGAAGGTTCGTCGATGGGTCGGCCCGCGGTGATCCTGGGAATCCAAAAACAGCCGGGAGCCAATACTCTGGACCTGACCCGGAGACTCGACGAGGCACTCGACGATATTTCCGCCAAGCTTCCCGCCGACATGAAGCTCAAGACCGACATCTTCCGGCAGGCGGATTTCATCTCGGTCTCGGTTAACAACGTTCAGCGGGCGCTGCTCGAAGGGGTGGTGTTGGTCACGTTGGTCGTGCTGCTATTCCTGGGCAACTATCGCGCGACCCTCATCACCCTGACCGCCATCCCGCTGTCGTTGGTCACGGCGGTTCTGGCGCTCAAGGCGTTCGGAGCTTCGATCAACACGATGACCCTCGGAGGCATGGCGATCGCCATCGGTGCTCTGGTCGATGACGCGGTGATTGACGTCGAGAATGTCTTTCGCCGCTTGCGGGAGAATCAACATCGCCCGCCAGATCAGCGACTACCCATCTTGAAGGTCGTTTTCGACGCCAGCGTCGAGATCCGCAGTTCGATCGTTTTCGCCACGCTGATCATCGCCCTCGTCTTTGTTCCGATCTTCTTCCTCGCGGGAGTGGAAGGCCGGCTGCTGCGTCCGCTGGGCGAAGCGTATCTCGTGGCGCTGCTGGCCTCGCTGATCGTGGCTGTTACCGTGACGCCCGTTCTCTGCTACTTCCTGCTTCCCAAAAGCCGCGGAGTTCAGGCGGAACATGAGCCAAAGTTCGTCCGCTGGCTGAAGGATCGATACACACCGCTTCTGCGCTCGGCATTGGATCATCCGTCGTGGGTGGTCGTTCCGGCCATCCTCGCGCTGGGTCTCGCCCTGGCCTCAACGACCCGACTGGGCCGAGCGTTCCTGCCGGAGTTCAACGAGGGTTCCTTGACCATTAGCGCCGTAACGCTTCCGGGCACTTCCCTCGCGGAATCAGATGCGCTCGGCCGTGTCGTCGAGAACACGCTGATGTCGTTCCCGGAAGTAGTTTCGGTCGCGCGTCGCACCGGCCGCGCCGAACTCGACGAACACGCGCAAGGCGTGGAATCCGCCGAACTGGACGTCTCCATCGCCATGCAGGAGCGGACCAAGGCGGAGTTCCTGGAGGCGTTGCGCTCCTCGTTCAGTCAGATCCCGGGTGTCAATATCACCATCGGACAACCGATCTCTCACCGCATTGACCACATGCTGTCCGGCACACGGGCCAACATCGCGGTCAAGATCTTCGGCCCCGACCTGTACCGCTTGCGGGCCTTGGCGGAGAAAGCCCGGCAAGCCATGCAGGGGGTTCCCGGGGTGGTGGATCTTTCGGTCGAGCAGCAGACCGAGATTCCCGTGCTCAAGGTACGCTTCGATCGCGAGGCCATCGCTCGCCACGCGCTCACGCTTCGCGAGGTTGCACGAACGCTGGAGGCCGCCCTTCAAGGCGTGAAAGTATCGAGAATCCTCGAAGGCCAGAGTTCCTACGATCTGGTCGTGCGCCTGGTGGACGCTGGGAACTGGCGTCTCGAAACGCTCGGCTCGCTGCTGGTCGACACTCCAACCGGCGCCCGGGTTCCCCTGGAGACTCTCGCCCGCATTCAACGTGAGACGGGTCCCAACCAGATCCTGCGCGAGCAGGTGGAACGGAAGATCGTGGTCCAATGCAATGTCTCCGGGCGCGACGTCACGAGCGTGGTCCGTGACATTCAGCAGCAGGTGAATCCTGTGCTCGCCGGTGCCCGCGACTACCGCGTGGAGTACGCCGGTCAATTTGAGAGCGCGGCGGAGGCCGGCCGCACCCTCACCCTGGTCGGCGTGGCGGTGGTGGTCGGGATTGGATTCCTCCTGCATCTGGCCTTCAAGTCGGCGCGCGATGCCGCGTTGATCATGCTCAATCTGCCCCTGGCACTGATCGGCGGCGTCGCCGGAGTGTTCGTCAGTGGCGCCATTCTGAGTGTCGCCTCGCTGATCGGATTCATCACCGTCTTCGGCATCGCGACGCGCAATGGCATCATGCTCGTGTCCCATATCCGCTACCTTCAGGAGCGTGAGGGCGTCACGGACCTTCGGGAGGCGGTCCGACGCGGCGCCATGGAGCGCCTCGTGCCCATTCTCATGACGGCGCTGGCCGCGGGTCTCGCGCTCATCCCCCTGGCGTTGGGGGGAGGCAAGCCGGGCAACGAGATTCAAACCCCGATGGCCATCGTGATCCTGTTCGGGCTCCTGACTTCGATGGTGCTCAACATGATCGTCGTGCCAGCCCTCTACCTGCGTTTCGGCCGACCAGCGCGAACCGCCACGAACGGAGCGTCCGCTTGAAACTCTTCATCTCCAAATCGATCATGAAACCGTTACTGAGGCTTCTGGCAGCTGGGTTGCCCGGACTGTTGTGGATCGTTTCCGCCACCGCACAGACCAACGCTCCGGCGGGACCGTTGACGTTGGCGGATGCTCTCGCCATCGCCGAGCGCAGCCACCCGGATCTCGCGGAAGCCAGCGCGCTGGTGCGCGCCGCCGAAGGCCGCGAGCAACAAGCACGGGCATTCCCCAACCCCGAGGCGATCGCGCGGATGGAGAATGCACCGTTCAACGGCCGAACCTCCGGCAGCGCGGATTATCTTGCCGGCGTCGGGGTCACCATCCCGTTGGGAAGCCGGCGACAGGAGGCTGCCCGAGTGGAAGGCCTGGATCGACAGCGCCTCGACCTTCTTGCCGGCGGCAAGCGATTGGAACTCCATCGACGCGTTCAAGGGGCGTTCGCGCTGGCCCTGTACCAGGAACAGGCGCACCAGTTGCGAAGTGAAATCGTGTCGTCGGCCGAGCAGGCCGTGCGCGTCACTCGAACACGCGTCGAAGCAGGTGATGCCGTACCCGTGGATGCGGCACGGGTCGAAGCGGAGTGGGCGGCTGCCCAGGCTGAATGGCGCCGAAGTGACCTTATGCGACGTCAGGCGTTAACGGCACTGTCCGCGACGATCGGATTGCCCGAGGGCGACGTTCAGGCGGTTCAGGGTTCTCTCGATTCAACGCTGGAGATCCCCGTTTTGATCGACCTCACCGCCGAACTGGCAACCCACCCGGCCATGGCGGCGGCCAGCGCGGATCTCTCGGCCCGGGAAGCCGGGGTGTCGTTGTCGAAGGTTCAGCGGGTTCCGGATCTCAGGGCGGAGTTGCTCTATCATCGAATTGAGTCGACCCAGCGCGACGCTTTCGACGTGGGGGTGAGTCTTCCCATCCCGCTGTTCGATCGTGGACGCGGCCGGGTTCGCGAAGCGGAAGCGCAGCGGGACGCGGCGGAAGCGCGTCTTCGGTCGACTCGAAATCAACTCCGCTCCCAACTCCGCGAAGCCCACGCGCTCCTGACGGCCGCGCTCTCCGATGCGCGCACCCTGGAAACCGAAGTGCTTCCCAAGATGAGTCTCGTTCGGCAGAGCGCCGAGGCTCGTTTTGCTGCTGGCGACATCAGCCTGGGCGAAGTCCTGGGAGTGCGTCGGGACGATGCGGGCGTTCGACTCCGGCATTTGGAAGCACTGCGGGATACCATGTTGGCCTGGGCGGAACTTCGACCCTTCTTGAAGCCGCAATAACCGATCACTGTCCCGTGGACCGATCCCAAGACTCCCGACGCCGGGGAGTGGCTTGTGCCTTGGGCGCCGCCGTCCTCTTCGGCATGGGCACTCCGGCCGCCAAGCGATTGCTCCCCGACATCGACGCGTGGCTGCTTGCGGGCATTCTGTACCTGGGCTCCGGGCTGGGACTGACCGTCTATCATGGCGTCCGCCGATGGACCGGAGTTGGCCGGCAAGAAACACCCTTGAGCCGCGGCGACCTGCCGTGGCTCGTCGGTGCGATCGTTGCCGGCGGGATGATGGGGCCGCTGTTGCTGATGTTCGGTCTGCGCCTGGCTCCCGCCTCGTCTGCTTCGCTGCTGCTCAACCTGGAAGGCGTGTTCACGGCTCTGCTCGCCTGGTTTGTGTTCCGCGAGAACTTCGATGTGCGCATTGCCCTGGGAATGGCCCTGATCCTGGCGGGGGCCGTCGCGGTCTCGTGGCAAGGAGGCCTCGGTGGAGGTTCCATGTGGGGAATGGGAGCGGTGGTTGCTGCCTGCCTGTGCTGGGCGGTGGACAACAACCTCACCCGAAAGGTCGCGGGCTCCGATCCGGTCCAAATCGCATTATTAAAGGGCTGGTGCGCGGGCGCTGCCAACGTGGGGCTCGGCATAGGACTGGGAGCCAAATTGCCGGAATTTGGAGTCGCGGCGATGGCCGGAGTCCTGGGATTCCTCAGTTACGGGGTTAGCCTGACCCTCTTCGTGATTGCGCTGCGCGAGTTGGGCACCGCCCGGACCGGGGCCTACTTCTCGGTGGCACCATTTGTCGGCGCCGCGGCTTCCGTGGTGGCGTTGGGAGAACCGTTGGGCGCAGGACTAGGCCTGGGCGCGGCGCTGATGGGCTGGGGCGTCTGGCTCCACCTCACCGAACGTCACGAACACGACCATGCGCACGAAACGATGGAACATGATCACCGCCACGTCCATGACGAGCACCACCAACACAGCCATAGACCGGGCGATCCTACGGGAGAACCGCACGCGCACCGTCATCGGCATGAACCCATGATCCATTCGCATCCGCACTATCCCGATCTCCACCACCGGCATCCGCACTCGTGAGGCTCTCGGCTTTCGTTGCCGCGACTCGCGCTAATTCCCACGATTTCGTCACGTCACCATCCCTCAGCATGATGTGAAACGGCCATTGTTCCCCATCGCAGGCGTTCTGGATTCAGCGGCGACGAGGCTTCGACGCGGTCTCCCCGGCGTCACCGCACTGATTTAGATCATCGTCGCAGGATCGCTCGGTTGTGCCTCCAAGCGTTCCGATCGCGTCATGGTTCGGACCGAAGGCAGTTCCTACGGGGGAATCCACGTTTCTGCACCCCGGCTGTATCGTCAGCCGGAGGGATACTTGGCGACGGGGTGGGTTCGAAGGACAGGCTTGGCGTTCGGGACCAGTGTGCCGGGCCACCTTCACGCTCAATGCGTGAACGAGAAGGCAGTCATTGTAGGGGACGAAATCTTCCGTGCCCCCACCCTCCGGAGGAGTCGATTCGCTTCCTCGTCCAGTGCCTATTACTCCGCGAGACTTGCCGAACTTCCGGCGTCCGGAGGGCTATTGAGAATCGTTTTCCACCGCGGTTCGAGGGATGGGTGCACCTCGAAACCGATGTAGTAGCGCAAACGCGGAAACGGTGGCAGTGCCACCGCGCCACGCCACCGGGGGTCTGCGGACCTGCCGTTCCCGATGAGACTCCGGTCTAGTTGCCGCGAACGAAGACCGCTTGGCCACCAGCGGAGGACAAGTCGGAGCACAGCTTTATGCCGGCAGCCAGGGAACGTGTTCCGACCCATGGTGCTGCACGAACAAGCGGCATCCCATAGTCAGCGCGATCACTGGGCGACGCTGAACCGTCTGGTGGCCTGAGGATCATTTCAACGGCTGCACCGGCGCGCAGTTCTTGAGGCCGATGGTAGGGCGGGGCTGCGGGCGTCAAGGTATTGCTCGCTCGCAAGCTCGCTGCGCTCCACCTTGACCTCCTCGCCCTCGCCCGGAGGCTCACGCTTAGGAACTGCGCGCGGGAAATTGTGCGCTTCTCGGAGCGAAGGCGACAGTGAGGTTGATAGGGCTCTGCCGATCCGGACCTTGCCCGGATCTATGGTGGTCATTTCGCCGGCAACGCCGCCAACGACCGGCGGTCCATCTCCAGCTCCGCAATCGTGTATTCACGAAGTGCGCCGTGCTGGGTGAGGAATTCGTCGGTTTGCCAGTAGTCGAGGCCCAATAACCGGCGCACCTGGCCCCGCGAAAGAGCACCCGTCCGGTAACCCTCTGCTGCGAATGCCTCCAGGAGCTTTCGGGGCATTTCCGAAGCGTTACCCAGAGCGGGCGCCAGGTCGTCTGGCAATTGAACAGTGACCTGCATGGCGTTCTCCGTTCCAAGCCGTACAATCGGCTTCTGTGCTCTGATTCCTAGCAATTCCGGCCCCCGGGGACAACCCGCAGGTACACGCATCCAACCCCGACGGGCGAAGGTTGAGGATTGTTTACGGCACAATCCCCGAAAGCCTGTAACCCTCTCCAAAACCGGCGCGTTCACTCGGCGACGCTGACTGCCGGCATCGGGTCGAGCGGTTCGCCGCGTACGAGACGTTCGGCAAGACCCCAGATGCCCTTGTTCAGATCCACCTTGGAGTCGATGCCTCGCAGGCCTCGCACCGTCCGCAATCGCCCCCGGCGATCCCGGTGACCATCGGCCACGCCGCCCCGGATCAGGTTCTCCTGCACCCGGTTCAACGTGTGCCACAGGTCCGCCCCTTCGTCCTCCGGCCGACGCGCCCCGAGGAGCGTGACGGGGGAGACGGGTGCCTCGATCTCCGGCGGGTACCGGAGACGCAACGCCCGTTCGGCGAACGCCAGCGCTTCCGCGGATTCGAGGATCCGCATTCGGAAGCCGACGATCCGACCGGCGAGGTACGGCAACGCCTCCATCAACTGGAGGCTCGCCATCACCACCACCTCGGGCGTCAGGCCCGCGTGGCGGAACCGCAACGCCTCGAACCCGCCGTCGCTGACCACCAATCCGTTGGAGCAGATCCGGCGGTAGATTCCGGCGTGCAACCGGTACGCGCATCCACCGTCGTGCGAATTCACCAGCACCAGTTCGATGTTCCACTCGTCGAGCGTCTCTATCTGCGCGGCGAGGCGGAACCGAATCAGGTGCTTTTGGAAACCGCGGCGCCTTTCCTGGCGGATGCGCTGCTCTTCCACGTCCACCGGCACCCAGTTCGTCTCCCGCAGACCCGCCACAATCCGGGCCGTCGGGACGAAGGCGTACCGATCGCTGACCCCCTGCATCGGGCTGGGAGCAAAGATGCTCGGCGCACGATGTCGGAGCGTGTCCCAGGACAAGGCTTCCGCCTTGAATTGGGTGGTTTG
>JBFWOK010000114.1:0-23554 GCA_050250555.1 Limisphaerales bacterium | reverse complement strand
CGGGTTCCCCGAAGGCTCCCCCGGCGAGATCGTGATCGAACTGGCCAACAGCACCAAGGGTCATTATCGCATCACCGTCCGCGACAACGGCATCGGTTGGCCCCAACGCCCAACACCCATCCCGCCTTCGTCGCTGGGCCTCCGGCTCGTCCGATCCCTGGCCGAGCAACTCGGCGGAAGCCTCCGCCAAAGCAACGAAAACGGCGCGCGCGTCGATCTCGAATTCCCTCGCACCCTCCCTCCCGGATGACGCCCTCTCGTCCCCGCATCCTGATTGTCGAGGACGAGGCCATCGTCCGAGAAGACCTCCGAGACATGCTCGTCTCCCTCGGCTACGACATCGCCGACACCGCCATGTCCGGCCCCGAGGCCATTCGCCGCGCCCTCGAGTCCCGACCCGATCTCGTCCTCATGGATATCCGCCTCCGGGGTCCGATGGATGGAATCGAAGCCGCCACGCGCATCCACGACGAGGTCGGGTCGCCGGTGGTGTTTCTAACCGCGTTCGCCGACGACCCCACCCTTCAGCGCGCCAAGGCCGCCGCGCCTTTCGGCTACCTGACCAAGCCGCTTCACGACCGCGCCCTCCGTGCCGCCATCGAGATGGCGCTTCATCGCCACGCCCGGTCCCACGACGAGCGGCCGTCCCCCGCCGCGCAACACGAGCCCGTCGCCGACGAGATCACCGGCGACAGCCCCGCCATCCAGTCGGTCCGCGAGCAGATCGCCCGCCTGGGACCCGCCGATATCACCGTGCTCATCGAAGGCGAGACGGGTACCGGCAAGGAACTCGCCGCCCGCGCCCTTCACCACGCCAACCGCCGCCGCACCGGCCCGTTCATCGCGGTCAACTGCGCCGCCCTCACCGAATCTCTCGCCGCCGCTGAATTCTTCGGCCACCGACGCGGTGCCTTCACCGGAGCCACCACCGACCGCCAGGGCGTCTTCGAGGCCGCCTCGGGGGGCACCCTCTTCCTCGACGAAATCGGCGACATCCCGAAAACCATCCAGCCTCACCTCCTCCGAGTCCTCGAGGAGCGCGCCATCACCCGCGTCGGCGACTCCTTCGCCCGACCCGTCGATGTTCGGGTCGTCGCCGCCACGCATCGCAACCTGGAAGACGAGGTCGCGGCCGGACGACTCCGCGCCGACCTTCTCTACCGCATTCGGGTGGGCCGCCTTCGAGTCCCCCCGCTCCGGGACCGTACTTCGGACATCCCTCGGCTTGCCGAGAACTTCCACACCGCCTTCAGCCGACAACTCGGCCGTCTCCTGCCACGACTTTCACCTGAAATCTTGGATCTGCTCTCCCGGTACCCCTGGCCGGGCAATGTCCGGGAACTTCGCAACGCGGTGGAATTCTCCGCTCTGCGGTCCGAAGGCGACCTGATCCTTCCGGGCGATCTTCCAGCCGAGATCGGCGCCGCGCGTTCGCTTCCTCCCCCCGGTCCCTCGCAACCGCCGGTGGACGATCGCACCCTCCTTGCACAGGCCCTTCAACAAACCGGGGGCAACCGAACCCAGACCGCCCGCCTGCTCGGAATCTCACGAGCCACGCTCTACCGACGCCTGTCCGAGCTCGGGCTCGATGGCGGATGATCGCCCCCCCAATACCGCCGCAGACCCGACTTGGGGCAGCCGCTCCGTGGCGCCCCGGGTCGCTCTGCTTCCGGAGTACCTTCCGCCTCCCCCGGTTGCCCGTGCTCCCGTGAACCTCGCGCTCGAGGGCTTCCTGCCACAATGACTCGAGGAGATTGCGCCCAGGGGTCCGCAATACAGCGGGAAACCCGCCTTCTGTGACCGTCTCAACCGAGACAAATGAGACAGATGCGGCTGTCTCATGAAACAACGCGCACCGGCCATGGACCGGCCTCGCTGGACATGGAAACCATTCCAACTTTGTCCCGAGCAACGACTTAAGGAATTTCGAACGCCATCCTGCAGGCGAGGCATCAAACCTGCTCTCCCTAACCCGAATCGCCGCACCGCTAATCCACCGCACGCACTCGTCGATGCCAGCCATGAAGACGCTTGAAGAACCCACGACCCATTCGAGGCCAATGCCTCACGATCCCGTTGCGTCGGGTGCCACAACGGCGGCGGCGCTTGCCGTCTTTCGCCGACACAGCCAAAAACGGCGGACTGCCTCCCTTACGCCAATCGGATCGGCGCTTCGCGTTCTTCGGGACGGGCTCCGTGCCCTCGGCTTCGTGTTGGCGTTTATGGCGTTTGCGGCTTTGACCGCCTTCCCAGCCGCGGCCGACGATGGCGACTTCTCGGTTCCGCCGGTCGACCCGGGTACCGGGTACATCGGCATCTATCCCAACCCGACACTGCCGGCGGACTACATCAAGGATCAGGGCACCAGCCCCTGGGGCGTGACAACCATGTACAATGCGGTCTCGCAACACCGCCTCGGGCAGAAGTTCACGGCTGGCCTTGATTCGATCGACTGGGTCGGTTTCGTCTTCCAGGCCACCGACCAAGGTGGCGCGCTGGGCCCAGCCGAGTATCGCGTCCGCATCGCCGAGTCGATCAACCCCGCCGACGGTCAACTCATCAACGTTCTGGGAGCCACTTCCTCGGAGACGATCCAGATCGGCGACACCGGCTGGTTCCTGTTCGAATTCCCCGAATCGATCCCGCTCACGCCCGGTGCCAGCTATTGTCTCAGCATCGACTACCTGAGCGGCTACACCGGAGGGCCCGGAGGCACGGGGATTGGCGTCGGCGGCCGCCGCGACAGCGTCTATCCGGGCGGCCATTTCACCGGCTACTGGGACAGCATTTACGGGATCCACCCGTGGCCCACCATGGACGGAGCCGACGACCTGGTTTTCGCCACCGGGGTGATTACCCCCCAATCCATGGTTCCCTCGGCACCGGCCCTGGCCGCGGCTCCGGGCAACGCCCAGGTGACGCTCGTGTGGTCCGAGTCTTCCGGGGCGAGGAGCTACCGCGTGAAGCGGTCCCTGTCACCGGGCGGTCCACGGGAGATCCTCGCCACGACCGGCGCGAGAACCTACCAGGACCTCAGCGTGGTCAATGGAATCCCCTATTTCTACGTGGTCGCGGCGGTCAACCCCGTCGGGGAGAGCGATTCCAACGAAGCCTCCGCCACGCCCCAACCACCGCCGCCCCCTACCGCGCCCGATGGGCTGACGGCTCTCGCCACGTCCCCAACCCGGATCAACCTCGCGTGGAGGGACAATTCCAATGACGAAACCGGCTTCGAAATCGAGCGCTCCACCGGGGGAGCGGACTTCACGCTCATCGGCACCCTGGGCGCGAACATGACCGAGTGCGCCAATGTCGCGGGACTCGCCCCGGACACGACATACACCTACCGAGTTCGGGCCATCGGCAGCTTCGGGCCGTCGGACTACTCAAACCCCGCCAGTGCCACCACTTTGCCCCTGCCGCCCGCGCCCGCCGCGCCGACGGCTTTGAGCGCGACCGTCGTTCCCCCGACCCGCATCGACCTGGCCTGGACCGACAACGCCGACAGCGAAACCGGGTTCAAGATCGAACGTTCGACGGATGGCGCCCACTTCAGCGAGACGGCCACCGTCGGCGCGAATGTCACCACGTATTCGGACACGGGCCTGGGCGCCGCGACCACCTACCACTACCGCGTCCGAGCTTCGAACACCGGCGGGGACTCGCCCTACTCCGGCGTCGCCAGCGCGACCACGGGATCCGAGGCGCTGCTGCAGCACAACTCGAATGGCGGCGACAAGATCGACGTCAAGCGGGGCCAGAAGGGAGCGCAGTCCTTCCGGCACGGCGTGTCCGGATCTTCTTCCTATTACATCACCCGAGTCGCCCTTCGCCTTTCCCGGGAATCTCAGCCACCCAATGCCAGCCTGAAGGTCTCCATCGGCTCCGGAATCAACAACGGCACACTCGTAGGGAGCCTCGTGTCCATCCCGCAGAGCACGATTACCGACACCTCCGGTGGATCAAGCTTCCGGACTCTCGAGATCGTCTATTCGACGCCCGTCGGACCGCTCATCGCCGGCAGGACCTACCACCTGAACCTGGACTGCGACGCGTCCAACGGGAAAGCGGTCTTCGTCGAGTACGCCGGTGGCAACCGCTACGCCAGCGGCACCTACTTCAAGTCCGGCGGCGACGACGGAAAGGACGTTTGGTTCCAGATTTGGGGCAACAGTGGCGCGCCCGCCAACCCGCCCGCACCACCTGCACCACCTGCACCACCAGCTTCGCCCTCTGGGCTAGCCGCCACCCCCGGAAACGCGCAAGTCAGCCTGAGTTGGGTCGCATCGCCAGGGGCGTCCGCCTACACGCTCAAGCGCGCAACCGTCTCGGGTGGGCCCTACAGCACCGTGGCGGCCGGCCTGACGTCCACGAGCCATACCGATGTCGGCCTGGTCAACGGGACCGCCTACCACTACGTCATCTCCGCCTCGAACTCGAGCGGCGAGAGCGTCCCCTCCGCCCAGGTCAGCGCGACTCCCCAACCCCCACCGGCCATCGCCCTGCTCCAGAACAGCGTGGGCACCGGCAACAAAGCCGACGTCAAGTCCGGCAAAACCGGCTCGCAGTCATTCCGCCACGGAAGTGCGGGCGGCGCACCCTACGCCGTCAAAAAGCTGGTGCTGCGCCTGTCGCGCGAGACCGAAGCCCCCGACGCTCCGCTGCGGATCAGCATCGGCACCGCGAGAGGCGCCAACGCCCTTCCCGGCAGCACGGTCACCCTCGCGCCCTCGAGCATCACCAACACGAGCGCGGGGAGCTCGTTCATGACCCTTGAAATCAACTACCCCACACCGGTCGGACCACTCACAGCCGGAACCACCTACTACCTCAACCTCGCCTGCGAATCGCCCAACGGAAAAACTCTCTTCCTGGAACTCTCTGGGGAAGACGCGTACTCGCCGGGCACTTACTTCGAGGGCGATGGCGATCAGGACAAGGACGCCTGGTTCCAGGTATGGGGGCAGTAGCCAAAACCTGATCTTGCCTCCCGGCGCACCGGGCAGCCCGACATTCGTCAGCCCCGCGCGGATGGGCGACTGGCCCGTCACGAAGGCGGCCCGACCCGCCTTGCAACTCTGCTGGCCATACCAGTCGGTGAACAGAGCGTGTCTCCGTCTTGGAGGTGGTCCTGGACGGTCGGGATCGGGGTTGGAATCGGTAGCGGCATCGTTCTGCGTCCGACGCACCGATCTCGGTTGAGCACGCGAGTGTCCAATTCGATTCCGATATCGATTCCGACCCCGACTCCGACAGCGCACATCGCTGGAAGGCGTCCATCGCGAGTGCGGCGCCAATTCGGAAAAGCGCCCTATCCAAAGTGCGGCCCAACCGTGTCGGGGCTCCGGATTCAGGAAGTCCAAAGAGCATGCGCCGGCATCAGCCAGAGCCGGTCTCCGAAAGGAACGACTTGATCCCCTGAGTAGAGAACCACCCCCGTCCGGAATTTTTTCGGGAACAGTTCCCGCAACGCCTTCAATGCGGCGAAATCGGAAGGCCCCACGGTGGCGCCGGCCTTCACTTCGACACCACCAATGGCACCACTCCTATCCTCCACGACCACGTCCACTTCGGATCCACTCGCCGTCCGGTAGTGATACAGGCCCATCCCGGGGTCGGCCCATGATAGCTGCTTCCGCAATTCCGCCACGACATAGCCTTCGAGCACGCGTCCGAGGAGCGGGCGATCCTCATTGAGTCGGACGGCATCGGCTCCCAGCAGATGACACGCAAGTCCCGAGTCGATGAGGTGGACCTTCGGTGCCTTGACAAGTCTTTGCCCCAGATCGTGGGACCACGCCGGAAGCCTGTGGACGAGAAAAACCGTTTCGAGCAGGGCGAGGTAGCGTGTGAGCGTGCTGTGGGGCAGACCCGCGTCCCGTCCGACATCAGCCATGTTGAGCAAACCAGATCCGCGAGCCGCCAGCAGCTTCAGCAGGTTGGGTAATGCGTGAAGCCCATCCACTTGCGCCAGATCCCGAATGTCCCGTTGCAGAAGCGTCGAGATGTACGATGCGAACCACGCGGATCTCCTCGCGCTACTCGATCGTTGCAGCGCTTCCGGATAACCGCCGCAAACCAGGGTCGCCGCAAGGTCGGGGTCGGCTTGGTCGTGACGCACTCCGGATTGCCCGAGCGTCCCGTCAAAAAGAGATGAGACAAATCTTTCGGGGCGCCCCGCGAGTTCTCCCGCGGAGAGCGGGAAGAGCGGGATGATTTCCATCCTGCCCGCCAATGACTCTGACAGGCGCGGCAGTGTAAGGATGTTGGCCGAACCCGTGAGGAGAAAACGCCCCGGCTTACGATCCTGGTCCACGGCGAGCTTGATCGCCGGAAAAAGTGCCTGGGCCTTCTGGATTTCATCGATGACAACGGGACCTTTCAGATTTCGGATGAAGCCGTTGGGATCGGCGGCCACCAACCCCAGCGTGGCCGCATCGTCCAAAGTGAAGTACTGAGCCCCGTTCCGATCCGCCAACGCCTGCGCCAGGGTCGTCTTTCCCGTCTGGCGCGCCCCGTTCACAAGAACCACGGGCGTGTCGGCCATCGCCTGCGCGATGGCAGTTTCAATATGTCGCCGAATCACGGCCACATATTCACCACGCAATGGTGAATTTGCAAGCCGTCCATCCGGTCGGGTGCGAGCACAGTTGCCGGATCCTGGATCGTCACGCGGCCTACGACGCCGTGCGGCTCCGTCCCAGCAGAAGGATGGCGAATGCCGCCACGAACAGCCCGGACAGCACCATCAGCTTCCAGCCGAACGAAACGGCATGCGCCGACGTCGCCTCGATCCTGAGCCTCGGAGCGCTCGACGCGTCGATCTCGAGCGGGCGGGTGAAGACGAGGCGGCGTCCGCGTTCGGGCAGGGTCGCCCGGATGGCCGCCGGACTCGACACCGCGGCGTCCTGCTGTTGGATCAGCCTTTCCGCGAGCCGGGCCTGGACCGCGTTTTCCTCGGCGGAGTTGCGTTCGAGGATCTGTTTGGCCTCAACCTGCGTGTAGTTGGCGAAAGGACTGTCGCGAAGCCCCTGTGGCGTCGCCGCCTGGCCGCCGGTGCCGCCCGCCACCCGGGCCTGACGGACGTTGATGCCCACCATGGCCTGCTGGACCTTCAGGTTGTTCAGTTGAACCCGGGCGTCCTCGTTGAACGCCTGGTCGTGCTGGGACAGTCCGTAGGCCGCCTTGAAGGCCCGGCGGGCCTGCTGCGGATCCCCTTGCTGCAGCAGGGTGTTCGCCATGTTGAGCACCTGCTCGGCTTCCCTGGTTTTCTCCTGCTGCATCTGGACCTCGTTCCGCACGTAGCTGTCCACGTCCAGCACGACCGGTTGAACGCTCACGTCCTGATCCTGGAGGCGAAGCGTCCCGCTCCAATCGTCCATCCGCCATTTCTCGTTCAGATAGACCGTCCAGGTGATGTTCTCCAACGGCAGATCGATCCGCGGCCCGGGCAGCGCCAGGTCCAGCGTTCGGCGACCGCCCCGACCGGCGGCGCCGGCGTAGAAGAACTCGACCGTGCTCTCGTCGCCGATCCGCGAGTTCTGTTCCAGCGGGATCAGCACCTCGTTCGTGGACTGCCACGGCCACACGCTGTTCTGGTTCACGAAGGCGAACCAGAACCGGGTGTCGCTCGGAAGGATCACGTGCAGGAGTCGCTTGTCGCCCGGGATCAGTTGGAGCTTCACCTGGGTGAGCGTGGCGCCGTCGTCCGAGATCACGGAGGTCAGGGCCACGGAATTCACGCGGGCCGGCAGCAGCCGCGCCGCCTCGTGGCGAACCAGGGTCACCGGTAGGCTGAAGGCCGGTTCGACCAGGCGATACGTGAAGTTCGCCGAGGGCGCCGCGATGTCCTTCTGCAGCGCGCGCGGGATCACCTGCCAATCCGTCGGCTGCAGCGTGGGCGGCGGATCGATGCGCACCTGCAAACGCCCTCCCGCCTGCACGGTGACGAAGCCCCGCTGAAGATTCACATCGAGGGCTTGGACGCCTTCCACGTTCACCGCGGTGGCCTGTTCGGCGATCGGCTGGGTGTAGGCCACCTGAAGCACGTACTTGCCGATCAGTCGGCGTTCGAGTCGGACCTCCCAATCCCGGCTGGCCGCGTTCGTCGTTCCCGCGCGAATCAGGTAGTCACCCACCTGCTCCCCTTCGAACCGGACACCCTCCGCCGTGGCCGGAAGCCTCACAACGAGGGCCTTCACACCCGTGTTCTCGATTTCGTACTGAAGGTTCGCCGACACCTTCAACTGGGCCTCCGCGAAGGCGACATGCTGGAGGCTGGTCACCTGGATCCAGGCATCCACCTGTTCCAGATCCAGAACGACATTCCACGCGTCCTGGAGCAGTCGGAACGCGAGCACGCCACGCTGGCGCACGCCCGCCTGCAAGGGATCGAGTTGGGTCACGCCCTCCCGTCCCGCCACCTGCAGGCGCAGGCCCTGTTCGGGAACGATCAGGAGTTGGCCCCGCTGCTTGGAGGCTTCACGGAGCGAAAGACGCGGGACCACCCACCCCGGCGTCGATTTCAACCCGGGCCCCGTCAGCGACACGTTGAACCGCTGGCGTCCCTCCGTCTTGCCCCGCAGATGCAGCGTGATCGTCCGGTCCGAATCGGTCTTCAACTCGGTCCAGTGACTCATGGCCTGTCCGGAGATCGATTCGACATCCAGACCGGCCGGCAGCGTGAAGCTCAGCTTGAAGATCCCGGCCCGCGTGACGTCCACGTCCAGGGTCGCCGCCAGGACCAACCGGTCCTCGCTCAGCGAGATCGTCTGGTTGGATTCCACGCGGACGTCCGGTTCCACGGCCGACGCCTTGACCGTGAGGCTCGCGCCCGGCGCCGAATAGCGGTACGCCCGGCGCAACGCGAGCCCCGCCACATGGGGTTGCATCGGCGCGAGCGTTGTTCCGGGGAAATCCTCGAGATTGATCGCGGCGACGCCTTCGACGCGGACATCGTCCAACTGGACCTCCGACCCCGTCGCGACGCCGACCAATCCGATCTGGCCGGCCGCGCCACGAAGGTCGATGAGCCCCACCCCGCGCTCGAAAGGCAACGGAGTCGCCGCCACCTGGGATCGCACCACCACGGTGAACGGTTTCGATTGCGCCGGGGAAAGCCCGGCTCTCAGGACCCGGGAATCCGGGTCGAAACGCCAGAGGGTGAGCGAAGCCGCCTGGACGTCGGTGATCGTCATCCCGACGGGAACATCGAACACCAGTTCGGCCACCTCGCCCTGGGCGGGCCGGATCTGCACCTCGTGAACCCCTTCGACAATCCCGGGTCCCGGAACGAACGCCTGCGCCAGTTCCGCGTAGAACACCGCGCGCTCGCGACGGGTGTCGCGCGTTCGCGGACGCCAGCCGACCCAACCCTCCCGGGCCGCCGAAAGGACGAGCCTCGCCACCGTGTTGGACACCGCGACTCCTTCCGTTTCGCGCCGGACCAGGACCGCCTCGGGCGAATACACGTCGACATCCAGACCCGGAAGCGTGAGCACCGCCCGGTTGACCAGACCGGGAAGCACCGGGACCACGAATCCCCGGTCGCCATTCCGAACGGTCACCCGGGTCTGGAATTCGATCGGGAACTCGAACATACCGTTGGTCTCGGCCACGAGGAGATGGACCCGGCGCCCGTCCCGGGTCACCTGAACCAGGCGCGTCGTGTCGGTGGGATGCCCGGATCGGATCAGGACTCCGGGTTCCGTGAAGAGCGGCAGAACCGCGCCCGAGGTTCCCTGCCATTTGATGGTTGCCCGTCCCGTGACGAAATCCTCGGTGACGACCCATTCCTGGTTGACGGACTCCGCGGGAAGACTCCCGGGAGGCGGCGGAACCGCCACGGCCCCTGCCGCCGCCGCGGAAGCCCTGGGCGCGCCTCCCCCCACCAGGGTCGCGGCGAGTCCGCCAATCGCCAGCCAACCCGCGACCGGGACGGCGGTCTGGCCAGTGCCGGTCGTCGAGGAAGTTCGCCACCATCGGACGGCCGCGGGCAGCAGAACCTGGAGGAACGCGAACACACCCAGCGCGAGGAAGAACGGGCGGGGACCCGTGGGTGCGCGCAACGCCGCCCAAAGCACCAACGACCAACCGACGGCCAACGCCAACGCCCGGCTCGCCGGGCGCGAATCCACCAGGGCGTACAGCGCCGCGAGCGCGGCGCCCGCCATGAGCAACACGCCTCCGAACGTCACCCAACCGGCGGGCGAATCCTCCACGTTCGAAAGTTCGACCCTCCAGGGAACGTTCCCCTGCTGGATCGGCGCCACGAACCGGAGATCCGGCTCGAGGTTCACTTCGCCCGAGCCGCCGAGCGCCACCAACTGAGCAAGCGACAGGAAGGCAACCGCCGCCGCCGCGACGCCGAGGAGGCCCGCCGCCAGATGGCGCGGCCGGAACCGAAGTCCGCCGCCCAACCTTCCCGACAGGATCAGCCCGCCGAGCCCGATGGAAACCGCGAGAACCAACAAACGACCCATCACGGCGACCCGGTCTCCGGACCGCAGCAGACGCGCAAGCGCCGCGAATCCCGATGCGTCCACCTCCCCCGCCGCGGGGGTGAGCGTGCCGCCCCGGTAGACCAACCGCCTTCCCATGGCGGGTTCGATGTGCCATTCCGCGAGGAGGAGTGGCGACGCCACCACGGGCGCCTCGACGGTGAGGCGATTCGGGTTCCGGGATCGGCTCGCCATCTTCACGCGGACGTCCGTCAGCACGTTCGGATCGGGCCGGTTGGGCAGCGGAATGAGATTGCCGTTGTCATCCTTGACCGGAACGACCGCTGTTCCGTCGACGGTCACCGTCCACAGCTCCGCCGCGACGGGCAGGCGCACGCGCAAATGGGGAGCGCCTTTGTTCTTCACGAAGTAGCGCGCCTCGGTGACGACCTGGCCTTCCTCCGTGATTCTCGTCGTGAGGGCGGCGCGGTCGACCACCTGGCTCACGACCTCGGCCTGGGCGAGGGGTTTGAGTTCGAGTTGCAGGTTGAAGGGCCGCGCCGTGTAGCGGTACGCGGCGAGGATCGGCGCGTCGAAGAACAGTCGGTACTCCGCGGGGACCTCCCCGGTTTCGAGCTGGGTGAGCGATCCGGTCACAGTGACGGGGACCACCTGGAACTGGTTCGCGCTGATCACGAGCGTGTAACCCTGCTCGGATTGCGCATCGACGGGACGGGCGCCGGTGAACGTGAGGGTTTCGCCCTGCGGTCGGAACGGGCGTTCGTACGTGGCGAGCAGTGTGTAAGCGCCGGAGACGGGCGTGTGGAGTTGAACCCGGAATCCACGCTCCGTCTTCTGCCAGTTCCTCACGTTCTTTCCGGTGAACTCGACGTTCCCGTATTCCGCGGAGAGTTCGGTTTCCAGAACCGAAATCGGCGCGCCCGAAACGACGTAGTTGATGAGGCTGCTCCCGTACGCGATGCCCTCGCCGACCGAGAAAAGGTGGAACACGTCCGCTTGAATCGACTGCGCCATTCTTTCGACGGACAGGCCCGCCTGCCAGGCGGGTTCGCTCAGGCGAAAGGCCACCTGGAGACCGGGTTCGCGCTTCGGAAAGAACGCCGTCGCCTGTTCGGTCAATCCACTGGTCGCCCCCGGCGTCAGCCGGAAGCCGGTGTCCGCGGCGACCCCGATGTTCCCCCGGACCGACCGGGCGCGGGTGACTTCGATGCGCGGAAGATCCCACCGGGTTCCACCCAACGCCTGGTTCCGTTCCAGGCGGAGACGCACCACCTGGCGTCCGATGACGGGAGTCCCGTACACAAGCCTCAGCGCCGCGTCGGGTTCGCCCGCCGGTTCGGTGAGGAAATGATCGGCCAATCCCTGCGCCTCAACGCGGGCCAGGGTGTAGCCCCGCGGCGTCCGGATCAGCATCTCGCGCAGCGGCGCCTCCCGGATATCGATCTCGAACTCGGCGTCGACCGAGAGGTCGGTCTCCCCGAATCGGTAAGTCAGGATTTCCGAGACGCTGAGCTCGGGCAGGATGTTGTCCGCCTGGGCCCGAAGCCGCACGTTGGCGCCGGCAAAACGATAGGCGAAGACCTGGCTCGCCTGCGCCGGCATCCAGGCGTTCACGGCGTCGCTCCCGACGAATTGCTCGGGCGAAATCTGGGAAAGGCCGGTCGATTCGAGCACTTCCAGCCGAACCGCGCCCTCGTTGACGACCCGCAGGTAGCCTCCCAGGCGCGTCGCGCCTTCCGGAACCGGCTGAATCGCCTCGAACGCCAGGGGAAACGCCCCCAGGGCCTGCTGGATCTGAATCAGAAGCGAGGCGGACTCCTTCTGGGGCTGGTTGAATCGCACGACCAGTCGCCTCCCACCCGCCTCCGCCCCGGGTTCGACCGTCCAGGATAGCACCTGCGGACCCTGAACACGGGTGACCTCGCCCTCCCCCCTCAAGCCGACGACCGCCCTCGTCATTTCACCCTGCATCACCCGGAACTCCAACAACGACGTCTGGCGCAGGAGCCCCGGACTCACCGCAACCTGGGTGACCGCCTCCGCCGAGAAAAACAGCCGTCCCTCGGCCTCGGGGCGCGACGGGCGCCACGCGAGCTTCACGTCGCCGGACGCCGGCAGGAAACTCCGGAACGCCTCCCCGTCCCGCTCCGGCCGCGCCGCTCCCACCCATTCAAGACTCGTGTCCGCCTCCAATCCCCGCAGTTCCACCGGCGCCAAGGCGCCCGCGGCGACCCGGAATCCAATCCGATTCCATTCATTCGAACCGCGCACTCCCGCGTGAAACCGAAGGACGATCGGATACTCCCCGGCTTTCGAGAAAACCCCGATGTACCGCCCGTCTTCGGTCACCAGCCTCCAGCCATCGCGTTCCACCGGTTCCGAGAGCGCCACGTCCCCCGACAGAAGTTCCAGCCGCCCGCCCTTGGGCTCTTTCACACGGGCCGTCGCCGTCAGTTGGAACGCAGCGGAATCCTCGGCCAGTTCGCCTCCAAGCCGAAAGTCCGCCACCGAGATTTGTCCCGCCTCCGGATCCGCCAACGTGACTTTCACCGGCAGCACGTAGCGGCTTCCAAGAAACCGGTAGGCCAACGATCGTTTCGAGCCCGCATCGGCGGCCGGCCGGAGCCCTTCGGGCAGGTGCGATGCGTCGATCGGAACCAGGCCCGCCGGTTCGACGAGATCCACCGCCAGCGCCGTCGGCCACTCGACCAAGACCGAACCACTTCCCAGGGCCGCCTGTTCCGCCCCGACGGTCATCGCGTTGATCACTTGTCCGAGACCGCCCAACCGGGTCTCACCCTTCACCGCCAGGCGGGCCGTCGTGGGTGGCTTTTCGTCCGCCTTCTTCAGGCGCACAACCAGCGAGCGCGCCCCGGAAGGATCCCGGCGCACACTCCAATCCTCCAATCCCTCGCCCTGGACCTGGGCGATTTCTCCGATCCCGGACACCGGCAGCACTAGCTCGCGGAGGCCGCCCCGGATCGCCTCCACCTCGACCGCGATCTCATGATGGAGAAGCGCGCGCTGGACTCGGATCCGATGCTGGAATGTCGCGCTCCAAAGGGCGGGCTCCTTGGTTCCGGCAATCCCGCCGAGCTGGGCCGAGAACACGAGCTTCGCCGTCTCGCCGTCCAGGCTGCCTTCGAGCGTGGCGCTCTTCACGTCGACCGTCACCGGAGTCGGCGAGCCTCCGGGCTCCGCGCCGCCCGCCCACAGCATTGTCAGCCCGAGAATCCCCAGGCCCGCCACCCATCTCCCCACCATCTGCGTGTTCATAATTCTTCTCTCCGATCCAGTTGAGGTTTCGTCCCGGGCGGAACCGTCAGCGCCCGAGGATCGACTGCGCCTGCCCCAGCATCTGGACGAGCTGCGCCGGGCGCGGGTCGGGTTGAAAGTCTTCGGGAACGCCCCGCATCAGGGCGATCAGCCGGTCGTTGGTCACTTCGCTGGCATACGGGCTTCCGGAGAGCAGCTCGCCGAACGCGGCCGCCGTCGTGGCGAGGCGAAGGGCGGAACTCGCCTGGTCGAGGGGAACGGACTGCCCTTCGTAGGGAACCGCCCATTCCAGCTCGGAATAGCCGCCCGTGACCGGATCACGGAACCGGGCGCGCACCGCTCCAATGGGTCCGCTTCCGGTTTCGATGGGTTCGATCACGTACATCGCGTTGCCCGATTCCGCCGCGCCGATCTCCGCGGCATCGACGGTGTTGTCCCGGAACTGCTCGCGGGTGAGCTGGTGCTTCGCGTAGCCGATCTGGCGCCAGGACTTCACCCGTTGCGGGTTGAACTCGACCTGGACCTTCACATCCGAGGCGGCGACCTGGAGGGCGCCCGCCAGTTGGTTCGCGAATCCGGTCGAAGCCTCCTCCGGCGAATTCACGAAGCCATAGCGTCCATCGCCGTTGCGGGAGAGCGCTTCGAGAAGTTCGTCCTGGTAGCCGTCGAAGCCGATGCCGAAGCAATCGAGCGCGATCCCGCGCTTCCGATTCGACTCCACCTGCCGCCGCAGGGCGTCCGCGTGCAGTTCCCCCAGATTCGCGGCGCCGTCCGTCAGGAGGACGACACGGTTCACACCTTCCGGAAGGAAGTTCTTCACCGCCGTGTCGTACCCGACGCGGAGGGCGTCTTCCAAATGGGTGCCCCCTTCGGGAACGATCTCGCCCACGCGTTCGGCCAGATTCGACGCCTGATCCCCCGGCAGTCCATCGAGCCAGAGCCGCGCCGTCCGGGCGAAGGTCACCACGCTCACCCGGTCCTGGGGCATCAGCTGGGTTCCGAGAACATTCAGGGCCTCGCGAATCGTCGACACCCGGTCCGCGCGTTCCATGGAACCGGAGGAGTCGAGCAGCAAAACCAGGTTCAACGGACGACCCGCCTCGCGACCGCTCGCGCCGGTCCGCACCGAAAACCGCAGCACGTCCCGCTGTTGTCCAAACGGGAAGCGCGCGCGCTCCCAGGCGAAGGCCACGGGCCGTCCCGGCGCCGGATCCGGGTCCCGGTAGTGAAACGCGTTGAGGAACTCCTCCGTCCGCACCGACCCCGGTTCGGGGAGCTGCCCCTTGTCGAGGCTGACCCCAGCCAGCTTGAAGGAGACATCGCTGACGTTCAGCGAGAACGTCGAAACGCCATTGTTCGCGGTGACCACCTCGGGCTGCGCCACCAGGGCCGGCGGCGGCGCGGGCTTCGAGGGAGCCATGTCCTCCGACCGCGCCAGCTTGCGCCGGAGGTTCGAAACAACCTCTTCCGTGTCGGCGACGCCCTTCAATTCCACCTGTCGCAACGCCTTCGTCTTGGCTTCATCGTCCGGCACAGCCAACCCACGCGCTTCCTCCGTCAGCGCTTCAACCACGTACCCGGTCGCCGTCGTCGCGGTCGTCGTCGTCAACGTCGCCAATTCCGACGCGCGTGACGAATTCACGTCGAAGACGGCCTCGGCTTGTGATCCGTCCGTCGCGACTTTCTTTCCCAGGGCCAGCTCCTGCCCAAGCGATACCCCGGCGTCCTCTTTTTTGGCGGAACTCTCCCTGAAGCGGAACCCCACCGTTGGCTGGGATCCCAACCGGGGGACTCCGGAGGACTCCCCTTGCTCACGTTCCCCGCGAACCCCTTCGTCCCATCGTTCCGTCCGAGGGCTTGGTTCCACACCGAAACCCCGGTTCACGGACCCGCTCCGATCCTCGAAGTACCATTGGCGCGTGGCGGCCGCGGAATCACCCTGGGTTCGAGCGGATCCGGACCGCATTTCCTCGAGGCCTTCGAGCCTCGGGGTGCCCGATTCAGCGACGTACGAACCGGCCATCGGACCGGCCGGAGCGGGGGTCGGCGCGGTTTCCGGGAACGGTTCCGACGGAGTGCCCTGGAGTTGTCCGGTTCTCGGCGAAGCGTTCACCTGGAAGTTCAGCGTATCCCGGTCGGCCGAAGCCTTGTCCCCACGGGAGATCGTCGTATCGGGAAGCTCCCCGAGCCTTGCCGGAGCGAAATAGAAGTTCTCGACCGCGGGCGGAGCCGCCGGCGGTGGGATCGGTCCATTGAGAAATGTTTCCGCCGCTCCACCCAGCCCGCCCCGACTTTCGCGACTTTCAACGTCTCGTCCGACGTTCGCACCCGCCCGGCGCCCCCGGCTATCGCTCCGGTTCAGGGGATCCGACCCGCCAATTCGTCCACCTCCACCTCCACCTCCACCTCCGCCTCCACCGAAACCTCCGCCTCCACCGCCGCCCTGGAGTTCCATCGCGCCATCCTTCTCGGCGAGCCCGAGGGCGACCTGCGATCGGTTCGAGAAATCCACGGCCGTGGAAGCTTGTCGGCCAGCGGATTCGAGGGCTGGCAACGGAGGGGTCGCGAGCCTCGCGTCGACGGATTCCGGCAAATCGGCCAACGCAACGCCGCCGACCGGGGCCGACGGCAAGGCCTGGCGGAGGCTGTCCTTCGCATCGGTGGCCAGGGATCTCCTTCCAAGACTCAGAGACTCCAATTCCGCCAGTCGACGCACTTCGCCTTCGGGCGCCCCGGATTTCTCGGCAGCCGCTTGCGAAGGAACCAAGCCATAGCGCCTCATCAGTTCGGGGCGCATCCCGAGCTGATCGGCGGGAGCGGGCGGAGTTCGAGTCCTCGAGGCGCGCGCCGGTTCCGCGGCCTCGCCCGCCGCCAACCCACGCGCCGGCACCTTCCAAAGGGTCACGCTCTCGCGGTTCACGGGCGATGCGCCGAACAGCTCCGCATTCACCGCGCCCTCGACCGCGATAGCCCCCCTGGCCATGGGGGCCGCCTTGGAAAGCGGATCGGCGGGTGCGGCGGTCGTCGCAAACACGTCCCCCAACGCCCCCGGCCTGGCTTCGGTCTGCGGTCCTGTCGCCGCGGGAATGTTTCCTCGTTGGGCCGTCGATTGGGGCACCTCCGAGACGGGCGCCGCCAAGGGGGTCATGGGGGCCACCACCCGGGTCGAAAGGGAATCGTCCTGAACAAAGGACGAAGCCGCGACCGACGACGTCATGAATCGCTCATTCTCCGTCTCCGCGGGCGCAAACGAAGCTCCAAGGGAGATTCGGCTTTTCGCCTCTCCGTCCAAATCACCCACTTCGGCCAACCGGGCCCATGGCCTGCCCGCCATGCGGGAGGAGGGTTCGACAAGCAGAAAGGCCGCCGCCAACAGCAACCCTACGAGGCAGGCCGCCAAGGTCAGCCAGGATCCCTGGGACCCCGCGACAGGAAGGGTGTCCTCCTGAAAAGCCACCGGAACGACGGTCCCACCACCTTCATCCGTCCTCTCCGTCCCATGAGTCCCATCCGGGCCCCCACCAGAACCCACCGCCGCCGGCCCCCGGAGCTTCGCCAGCAGGAGTTCCCGGCGACCCGGCGACATGCGGGGCAGCCCGGCCGCCGACACAGCGGGTTCGGCAGGATCCGCCGCCGCCTCGCGGACGAGCGACAGCGTTTGGCGAAGGCGCCGTTCGAGCTCGACCAAATCAGGGTCCGCCGCGAGGGCCCGGTCGAGGGCTTGGGAGTCGGCCTCAGTTTGTTCACCGAGCAGGCGCGCGGTGATCATGGCCTCCCATCCGCCTTCCGGGGGCGGAGGAGTCGGGGCGGGTTGGGATTCGTCGCCGTTCATGGCAGGAGGCCGGCCTGGGTCAGGTCGTCGGTCAGGGATTTGATGGCGTGGTGAAGCAGATACCCGACGTGTCCGGGGGTGAGGCCCGTTCGGCTGCCGATCTCTTTGTAGGAGAGGTTCTCGGAGAATTTGAGGTGCACCAGCTGACGGCTTCTCGAATCCAGCCCCTCGATCCCTAGCCGGACGCGCCCGATGGCTTCCCATCGCGCCAGTTGTTCGTCCGGCAGCGGTTGAAGATCGGCCGGTTCTTCCTCGGGAGGCGCATCGTCGGTGGGGGCGCCCGCGAGGGAGACCAGTCGGATCCCGGCCCGCAACTGATTCACGGCGAGGTTGTGGACCGTCCGATACAACCAACTCCGTGGTTCGGTGACGGAATCGACCCGCTCGTGGAGTCGGAGAAACGCTTCCTGGACAACGTCTTCGGCCATCTCGTGGTGGTGTAGGAGACGAAGCGCGTAGGCCATCAGCGGACCCTCGAGCGCGAGAAACAGGACCTCCAACGATCCGTCGCGCCGGGATTCCAGTCCCGAATCGGCTGGTCGATCGGACGCCATTAGACTCGCGGCCTTCGTTTCATTTCGCCTCGTGGGTCGCGGTCGCCGGGCCGTCCCGCCGCCTCGTCCTGCCTTTACGACAAATCCGGCGGGCTTTTCTTAGAGGAAAATTTGTGATGCGGTCATCGGCCCGGCCGAGTTTGGGCTGGCCTCGTCCGAGTCGCCGCTTCCAAAGTCCGACAGTGCTCCGTCGTATCGCGTTCGGATCTTGGATAGCGCCCCCACCATGAATCCCCTTCCCCGAGCCCGTCCACCGCTCTTCTTCCTGATCATTTTTGCGCTCTTCGGCTGCGCGGGTATCGCGATTCTGATCTCCCTTTGGGCACGCCACGACACGTTTGGCGGCCCGCCGCTCATCTTCCGAATCATGGGGTCCTTGATCGCGCTGATGTTCATCACAATGGGATTTGGGATGCCGCTGACCCTGCTGCGAGGGGCCCGCGGGGGCGATCCGTCGAAGTCGTCCGCAGCAGCGGCTCCGGGAAGCGAATCCACGGAGGAACCTTCACCCGCCTCCCGGGCGGCGGGCTACACCTGCCCCAATTGCGGGGCCAAACTCGGATCGGACCAGGAGGTGTCGCCGAGCGGCGACACGAAGTGCGTGTACTGCAAGCGATGGTGGAACATCCACCGGACCCCGGCTTGAACAACCGGCGGCCTCCCAGCCCATCCCATCCCATCACATCATCTTCAGAAGCGTGTCCGCCATGTCGGACGGAGTCGTCGCGATCCCGATTCCGGCCTCGCGAAAGGCTTCGATCTTCGCTTCCGCCGTGCCTTTGCCGCCCGAAATGATCGCCCCCGCGTGGCCCATCCGGCGTCCCGGCGGCGCCGTCGCGCCCGCGATGAAGCCTGCGACCGGCTTGGTCCCGTTCGCCTTGATCCATGCCGCCGCCTCTTCCTCCGCGGATCCCCCGATCTCGCCAATCATGATGATCCCGTGGGTTTCCGGGTCGGCCATGAACATCCGGATCACGTCGAGATGGGAGGTTCCATTGACGGGATCGCCCCCGATTCCCACACAGGTGCTCTGCCCGACCCCGCGGCAGGTCAACTGCCACACAGCTTCGTAGGTCAGGGTCCCGGATCGCGAAACGACGCCGATGTTGCCCTTCTTGTGGATGTAACCCGGCGAAATGCCGATCCGGCATCCGCCCTTCGACTCCGGGCCATCGCCGGGCGTCACGACCCCGGGACAGTTCGGCCCGATCAACCGGGTCTTGCTCCCGCGCATCGCATGCCGGGCGCGGACCATGTCGACGACCGGAATCCCTTCGGTGATGGCGACCACGAGTTCGAGTCCGGCGTCGACGCCTTCGAGGATGGCATCGGCGGCGAAGGGGGGCGGCACGAACACCGCGCTCGCGGTGGCGCCGGTCGCGGCCACCGCCTCGCTGATGGTGTCGAAGATCGGCACCTCATGGTTTTCGTGCCGGAACGTCTGGCCGCCCTTGCCTGGCGTCACGCCGGCCACCACCTGGGTGCCGTAGTTGAGGGACAACTGGGCGTGCCGGGCGCCGAAGCTGCCGGTGATGCCCTGGATCAGGACCTTGGTCTGGGGAGTTACGAGAATGGCCATGGAAATCTGCGATTGAGAGATTGGTATCGACAGCGTTCGCAACCCGTGTCAGGCGCCCACGACGCGCACCACGTTTTGGGCGGCGTCCGCCATCGTGTCGCCTCCGATGATCGTCAACCCCGACTCCGCCAGTGTCTTCTTTCCGGCGGCGACGTTGTTGCCCTCCAGACGGACCACGAGGGGGAGCTTCAGCCCCGTTTCCCGGACGGCATCCACGATTCCGGTGGCGATCACGTTGCAGTCCATGATGCCGCCAAAGATGTTCACCAGGATTCCACGCACGTTCGGGTCGGCGAGGATGATCCGGAACGCCGCAGTCACCTGGTCCTTGCTGGCCCCGCCGCCGACGTCGAGGAAATTGGCGGGTTCACCGCCGAAATGCTTGATGATGTCCATGGTGGCCATCGCAAGGCCGGCGCCGTTGACCAGGCACGCGATGCTGCCATCGAGCTTGATGTAACTGAGCGCATGCTTGCCCGCCTCGATCTCCAGCGGCGCCTCCTCGCCAAGGTCCCGCATCGCCACGATGTCCGGGTGCCGGAAGAGGCCGTTGTCGTCGAGGCTCATCTTGGCATCGACGGCCACGAGGCGGGGTTTGCCATCGGGACCGTCGACGATGCAGAGAGGGTTCACCTCGACCAGGGCCGCGTCGCAGGCCCACCACGTGTCGTAGACACCCTTCAGCAGCTTCACGGCCTGCCCCATCAACTCGCCGCGAAGTCCGAGCGCCGCGGCAATCTTGCGTCCCTGCCATCCCTGGAAGCCCAGGGAAGGATCGATCGACTCCTTGATGATCTTCTCGGGCGTCGACGCCGCGACCTCTTCGATGTCGACACCGCCTTCGGTGCTCGCCATCACCATCGGCCGTCCTGTGGCCCGATCGAGCAGCACCGCGAGGTAGAGTTCCTTTCGTATGTCGGGCGCCGCCGCGACGAGGACCTTGCGGACGAGGCGTCCGTCGGGCCCGGTCTGCTTCGTCACCAGGACCTGACCGAGCATGGCCCTGGCCTTGTCCTCGACGTCCTGGGCGCTCCGGCAAAGCTTCACCCCCCCCTGGAACCCGCTCTTGAAGGTGCCCTTCCCGCGTCCACCGGCGTGGATCTGGGACTTGACCACCATCAGTTTCTCGCCGGCTGCGAACAGCTTGTCCGCGAGGGCGCGCGCCGCTTCGGGGGTTTCGCAAACCTCGCCCGCGGGCACGGCGACGCCATGACGCTGGAGGAGTTCCTTGGCCTGGTATTCGTGGAGATTCATGCAGCAGTGAATTTCTTTTTCGCGAACCGAGATACGAGATCCGAGATCCGAATTGAAAGTGAGTCTGACGGTTCCCCGTGGTTCCAGGTCCGCTGGCCGACCTCCGGATCCCCTTCCCCCTTCCCGAGTCGGACCGTCGGGGGTCCGCCTCCCGTGGACGCGCCGTGGCTTTCGCGGACGCCGGTGGTCTGAGGGTCGGCGAGCCCGTTCGCCGGGCGCCACGAATATCCACCGCCGATGGCGGAGCGGATCGCGTCGCGGGGGCGAGTGGGGATCGTCGTCGAGATCGGAGTCAGCGCTCGTCGATCGGCACCACCTTCAGACCCACAGGGCCCGTGTAGAGGCTTTGCGGCCGAATCAACCGGTTGTCGGTCAGTTGTTCGAGGACGTGCGCCGTCCATCCGGCCGTTCGTGCGATGGCAAACAGGGGAGTGAAAAGGTCCGTGGGAATTCCCAGGGAGTGATAGACCGTCGCGGAGTAGAAATCGACGTTCGCGTTCAACCCCTTCTTCTGGAGCATGAGTTCCGCGATCCGCTCGCTCATCTGGATCCAGCGCGGATCCCCGATCTTGGCGCTGAGGATCCTCGACATCCGTTGGAGGTGGGGGGCCCGGGGATCCAGCACCTTGTACACCCGGTGGCCGATGCCCATGATCTTCTTCTTCTGCGCCAGCGCGTCGTCGATGTAGGCGTCGACGCCCTCCAGGGACCCGATCTCAAGGAGCATCTTGATCACGCCCTCGTTGGCGCCGCCGTGCAGCGGACCCTTCAACGTCCCGATCGCGGAGGTGATCGCCGAATACACGTCGCTCAGCGTCGCGATGGTCACCCGCGCGGCGAAGGTCGAGGCATTCATCCCGTGCTCGGCATGGAGCACGTAGCAGACGTCCATCGTGCCTTCCATCTCCGGGTTCGGCGCCTCGCCGTTCACCATGTAAAGGAAGTTCGCGGCCTCGCCGAGCGCGGGATTCGGGTCGATCAACGGAAGCCCCTGCCGATGCCGGTGGAAATACGCCGTGATGACCGGAATCTGAGCCACCAGACGGAGCGCCTTCCGACGCTGCGCGTGCATCGAATCATCGTCCGCGGTCGTGTCGCAACAGCCCAGCATGGACACCACCGAACGGATGGCGTGCATGGGCGGGGCGTCGCGTGGAATCTCGAGAATGATCTTGCGGATCGCCTTGGGGAGATCCCGGAATCCGGCGAGCGTCTGACGCAGTTCCGCCAGTTCGGTTTTGTTGGGAAGACGGTCGTGGTGGAGGAGGTGGACGACCTCCTCGTAGGCCACTTTTCCGGCGAGTTCGTCGATATCGTAACCGCAGTACACCAGCTTGCCGACATCGCCGCGCACATCGCTCAAGCGGGTGCTCGCCACTACGATTCCTTCGAGCCCGCGGGCCGGGGATGTGAGATTGCTCATTCCGACTGTTCTCTGGGTGATTTGTGACTCAACCGGGTCGCCAATCTAGAAACCAGCCTTCCGTGGCGCAAACGTTTTCCCCCCCGAGGGAAGGATTCCGCAGAAATGGGGACCGGTTGCTTGAACCGGGACGCGTTAGGTTTCACATTCGGCCGCGTTGAATCCCAAAGGAAGATCCTCCCTTCTCCTGCTCGCCGTCCTCTTTCTCGCGGGCAGTGTCCCCGCCCTGTCCGCATCGCTCAAGACGGTCCGTGTGCTCAACCAGGATTACGCCCGGCTCGACGACTGGGCCCGCCTGCGGGGGTTCAAAACGTATCGCAAACCCGCGAGCAAGGACGTGCTCGCCACGAACTCCGCCAACCGCATTGAGTTCCGCATCGACGGAAGCCGCATCGAATTCAACGACATCGCCCTCTGGCTCTCCTTTCCCGTCAAACTCGCGAACGGCGAAGTCCTGGTCTCCGAGATGGACCTTCGCGGCGTCCTCGATTCCCTCGCCCAACCCCGACGTCTTCCTTCCGGCAAGAAAGTTCGCACCGTCTGCCTCGACGCCGGACACGGAGGCAAGGAACCCGGCCAGAAATCGGGCAGCCGCCTTGAAAAGGTCTACACCCTCCGCCTCGCCAATGAGGTCCGAAGCCGACTGGTCCAGCAGGGCTACAACGTCGTCCTCACACGCCGTGACGATTCCTACGTCGATCACCCCGATCGCACCGCCATCGCCAAGCGAGCCGGCGCCGATCTCTTCGTCAGCCTTCACTACAACGCCGCCGCCGACGGCGGCTCCGACGCCAACGGAATCGAAGTCTATGCCATGACCCCAGCCGGCGCCCGGTCCACCAATGTGAGCGCCGACGTCGGATCCCTACGCGCCTGGGCAGGAAACGAGTCCGACGCCCAGAACGTCCTCCTCGCCTACCACCTTCAACGAGCCATGCTCAATCGGCTCACCGGGTCCGAGGACCGCGGCGTCCGCCGCGCCCGGTTCCTCGTGCTCCGCCTCTCGGAAATGCCGGCCGTGCTCGTCGAAGGCGGATTCATGTCCAATCCCTCCGATGCCCGCTGGATCTACAGCGAGACGGGACGCAAGAAAATGGCCCAGGCCGTCGTCGATGGCATCAACGCCTACAAGCGTCAGATCGAAGCCCCCGCCCCCCCCCCGCCACCAAGCTCCAA
>JBFWOK010000113.1:0-23557 GCA_050250555.1 Limisphaerales bacterium | reverse complement strand
AGGCGCGGAAGGGCGCCCTTGACGGATCGGCGAATCCGGCGAGAGTGATGTCGTTCGTTCTTTGGTAGGGGGCGTACTGGTTTCGACCTGGACGACCTTTCAGAGGCGGCATGCCGAGGATGATCCGTTGGCCTCGTAAAAAATCGGGTCAAAAGTTAGCTGCCAACGAAGAATTGGCCCTCGCAGCCTAACGGCTGTGACGTCTCCCGGGGACTCCTGCTAACCGGATCGGACGCTGAAGCAGGGTAGGTGGTGGACGGAGACCGCGCGTTCACCGCCGAAACAATCCCATGCGGACTACGCGACCCAATTCGAGTCAGGGCGTCATCGGGTCGCGGAATACTCTCCCCTGACTAAGCATGTAGTCGCGGCTGGAAGACCGGCCATGGGACGGGGGTTCAACTCCCCCCGCCTCCACCATCTGCATCAACGACTTAGGACTAATCGGTTGACCGTCCCAAAGAAATCCCAACAATGGCGGTGTGGACGCGAGCCGAGCCGAACCGAACGTTTCCTTCCCGCACGTTGTCGAGAGGCGGAACGGTCGCGCCACGATCTATCGGCGGGAGAAGGTCAGGGGGGCGCGGACTTATGTTGAATACTTCCTCGCCACGTTCGACACCGACGGGAAGCGAAGGCTCGCGAGCTTCTCCGACTTCAATGATGCGCTGAAGGCCGCCGAGGCCCGCATTGCCGCCCTCGGACGCGGGCTTGTCGAGGTGACCACGCTTTCCGGCCCCGCTCGCCTCGACTACCTTGCCGCCGTCCAGAAGCTCCCCTCCGGGGTGACGTTGAACGATGCCGCGGATGCATGGTTGCGCGTCGCGTCCGGCCCCCAGGTCATTCCCATCACCGTTCCCGAACTCGTTGCCGCCTTCATGGCGTCCAGGGACCGCACCACGCGCATGGGGCGCCCGGCGTCACCGGAGTATGCCAGGGACATCGAGCGCCGACTCGGGAAGCTCTCCGAGGCGTTCCCGGCCGACAATGTGGACACCCTGACTACGGCACGCCTCGAAGCATGGATTGACGCCACCGGGCAGACGGGGCGCCACCGATTCAACACCCTTCGACTGGTTCGGACGCTGCTCAAGTGGGGCCAGAAGAGGGGGCACCTGCCGGATGGCAAGCTCCCCACCGACAAGCTGGAGATCGTGGCCCCGGTGGACGATTCCGCGATCGAGATCTTCACCCCCCAGGAACTTGCCCGACTCCTGGCGGTTGCGAAGTCCGACATGATTCCGTTTCTGGCCCTCGGAGCCTTTGCCGGGCTTCGGACGGCCGAGATTCACCGGCTGGATTGGGCGGCGGTAAAGCTGGAGCGCGGATTCGTCGAGGTGGGTGCCGACAAAGCCAAGACGAAATCACGTCGCTTGGTTCCCGTCCTGTCGGCCCTGGTAGCGTGGCTGGCGCCGATCCGAAAGCCCTCCGGTCCTGTACTCCCGTTCGCCAACGTGGCGAAGCAGATTGGATGGGTTTCCCGAGATTCCGGCGTGAAATGGAAGCACAACGGGCTTCGTCATTCGTTCGTTTCGTATCGCGTCGCCGCGACACAAAGCCCTGATCAAACCGCATTCGAAGCCGGGAATTCCGCCGCCATGGTTTACCGGCACTACCGCGAACTTGTGACGCCGAAAGAGGCGGAAGCGTGGTTTTCCGTCATGCCGGCCGCGCCCGGAAACCTGCGGGTGGTGCCATGAGCAAAATCGAGCTTGAGATTGTGTTTGCCGCCCTGCCTGCGAAGCAAAAGGCGAAGCCGGGCAATTTCAACGCCAAGGCGGTTGACCTCCACGATCGGCTCTGCTGCGCGGGCGGGAAATTCCTCGCGTAAAAGAATCACAACCAGCGGAACGCGATCGCGGAAGCGACAACGGCCTGACGCGAAGGCCTGGCGAATCCGCAGCCTCGCCGGCCAGGCCTCCTTCCTGCCCCTCTGGGGTTCGTGTTCTCCGCGGAACTTCGGACCAAGCGTACTCAGCGCCTTGACCGGACCGACATCGACCCGACGCGGCCGATCTCCAGGCGAATCCGGAGTTGGACGCTTCAGGAAAAGATCCGACTTGACGCGATTTCTGGGGCAATCCGTCGCGTAATTCTCCAGATTCCAGCGACCCCTCCGCCACAACTTTTCAACCGCTCGTCCATTTCCGGTTCGAAATCGGAGGAACTGCATCTGGTACGCTTCCGGCATGAGAATGCCACCTGCGGGCCAAAGCTGTGCCGCTAGCGCCCTTCTGAGCAAACGCGCCCTTGCTGTGTACCTGGGTGTGACGCCCCGGACGATCGAGGTCTATCAAAACAAGGGACTCCCGTACTACCGCCTCGGGCCCCGTCGAAACCGGTATGACATCGGTGCGGTGCGTGCCTGGCTTGAGCGCAGTTGTCGCGTGGTTCGGATCGATCAATAGCGCGTGCTCCCCCGTGACGGCGTCGAGCGCTCGCTCTGCCGGTTGGCGGCTTCGCTCCATGGGGAGCGGCTTCTCCTCGAAGGCGCGATGCTCCAGTTGGCGATTGCGGCGAAGGAGCGCGGCATTCTCGTGGTCGAAATGGAGGCGGCGGCGTTGTACGCGATGGCCGAGGCGAGGGGGCGGCCGGTCGTTTGTTTCGCTTACATCACCAATCGCATGGGAGTCGAGGCGGGCGACTTCGAGAAGGGCGAAGTGGATCGGAGCGCGGAGTCGTGGCATCTGCTTGGGGCATTGTTCGCCACCTGGTCGAAGGCCGGTGCTCGGCGGATTCCAGCGCCTCCAAAACAACCCGAGAGCCTATGGACCGGAGAGATCACTGGAATACGGTGTACGAAACCAAGGGAGCTGACGACATCAGCTGGTTTCAAGCGCGGCCGGAAATGTCCCTTCGGCTGATCGCCGCCAGCGGCGTGGCGAAGGCCGACGCGATCTTGGATGTGGGAGGGGGGACGTCCTCGCTTGTGGACCATCTGCGGGACGAGGGATATCAAGACCTGACCGTTCTGGACATCTCGGGCGCAGCCCTGAAACAGGCGCGGGCCCGGCTGAGGGGGCGCGCAAATCTCGTCCGATGGATTGAGGCGGACATCACGGGTTTTCGAGCTGATCGACCATTCCGGCTGTGGCACGACCGGGCTGTCTTCCAATTCCTCACAGACCCTGACGACCGGCGGCACTACGCCGCGGCGTTGGCGCAGGCGCTGTCGGCGGGAGCGCACGCCATCCTCGGCACGTTTGCCGTCGACGGCCCGGAGAAGTGCAGCGGCTTGCCTGTGGCGCGATACGATGCCGACCGGATGGTCGCTGTGTTGGGTACAGCCTTCCGACTAATCGAGCAGGTCGACGAGACCCACGTCACCCCCTGGCAATCGGAGCAGCGGCTCAGCTTCTTTCGCTTGCTTCGAAACGGGGTCTGAATGACGGCGGCGCGGTGGGGGCGATCAGTAGACCACGACGAACTGGTCATCCCGGGTGGTGACGGCAGTAGCCATACTCCATGTGGGCAGCCCGGAAACATGGTCCTTTCCGCGGACCGGCTTTCCGGCAGTGTCAAACCGCTGCCACGCGACATCTCCGCCCCTCGCCCATCCGGTCCCTTCCGTCCAGACCAACAACACTTCGCCACGGGAATTGCCGACGGCCACCGGGTGCTTCGGATTCCGGCCTACCGTCGGAGGAGACGCTGGTGACGTCGGCTGCTGAGCCCCGGGACTGAATCGCGACCAGTAGACCTGGCCAGCGGTTTCCCACGCCGCCAGGACGGAATCCACCGTTTTGGTGAACGAGGTGCTGCTCATGGGACAGGCGGCGACCTTCCACGGATGGGTGAGCGCAACCTGGAAATCCAGACCGCCTTCCCGCGCGACGAGCAGGAGTTGGTCGCGGTATCCAGTCTCCAAGGCCCCACGGTACGAGATGAAGAGGTTTCCCCGGTCGTCGGCAAAGGTCTTCATGCCGCAGCATCCGCACGCGCCCGTGGCCTGCTCGATGGCCAGGCGTTCCGGAGCAAAGGACCGACCACTGTCCTGGGAGTGGACCACAAAGACAGCCCTCCCAGGCTCGCCCTGAGTATTTCCCGGCTTGGGCGCGTGCCAGGTGACGAAAACGTTGCCCAGGCCATCGGCCGCTACGGAACCACCGCCGTCCAGCCCGCGGGCCTTCGTGATGACATCGCGTTCGGGCTCGAACGCGCTGCCGTCATCTTTCAACCGCGTGTAAAGCATGGGCGCCAGCATGTGATCGCCCCCCTTGGGAGGTGGTCCGTTCCACGCCACGTGAACGCGTCCGTTCTCGCCAACCGCCAATTGGCCGCCGCGAATCGTTCCCATCGCCATGGCGCTTCCGGGCCGACCATTGACTCGCATCGACCTGCCGAAGCCCGCTTCGCCAGGCGACTTTCGGGCATAGAAGAGATCCCCGCCTGCCGCGTCCCCTTTGAAATAGAGCAGATGGAGCGTGCCTTTGTCGTCGGAGGCAAGTTGGGGCTGAATTCCTCCATCCGGCACGCGGACCAAGGTGACTGGGCTTTCCGCACAGGCTGCCAATGCTTGAAGCACGATCAGGATTGAGGTGCAGCAAGAGGCTCTCCAGTCGGGCCGACGCCTGGCGTGGGGATGTTTGGTCCTCGACGAAAGGGAGTGGGTATCATTCATGGGACGTGGGTGACGAACGTTAACGACGGATCATGACCCGCGTGTCAACAGCCATGCGAGCCCTCTCCCGATTCTCCACAAGTGCAGTCCAAACAGCCGTGCTTGCTGCATGCCTGGCAGTTCCTCGAGAGGGCGTCGCGGAGGTGCCGCCGCGCTCGGTGCAGGCGGACAGTCAGGTTGTTTCGAGTCAATCCCAGCTCCCGGGCGACCAAGCCGGGTTCCTCGCCCCGCAAATCAATCCGTTCGAGCAAGTCGCGATAGGTCTCTGGCACGGCGGGAAGCAGTCGCTCGAAGCACGCGCAAAGGACCCGTGCTTCGCTCGGGCTCGGTGATACCGCCAGGTCCTGCTCGAACTGGTCGAGCACCCGCAATCTCGCGGCGCGTCGTCGGTACAGGTCGATGATGGTCCGTCGCAGGATGCGGTAGAACCAAGCCACGATATCCTCGCCATCAATCGGCTTCCGGTCGGCTCCCAGCGCCTTCACCAGGCTTTCCTGAACGAGATCTTCGGCCAGGTGGGGATCGCCGACCCGCTTCCGGGTGAATGCGACGAACGTCTGCAGGTTCTTCAGGATCACCTCGTTCATCGAATCCATGATGCCGAACCTCCCAGAATCAACGCGTTCCGCCAAGCAGGTCGCACTTCCTGGATCGTGTGTAATGATTCGACGTCGGCTGCGTTAGCCGGTGTGCATGATGAAAGCCGAACCCACCCACCGGAAAGCCGATAAGCTGTCGTGCTGCGGCGGCCACTCCCAGCCTCGGCCGCGGGTTTCCCACGTGCACGTCGCCGAGGGGCATGACCACGATCACCCTCAGGTGCCGGACCACCGGCATGACCCGAGCCACGGCCAAGGGCTCCCCGGCGTCACGCCTTCCGCAACCGCCAGGTATTACTGCCCGATGTGCCCGGGAGTGGAGTCGGACGAGCCTGGCACGTGCCCCAAGTGCGGCATGGCGCTGGAGCCGCAGACGGTGGTTCCGGAGGCTAAGGAGGACGACTCCGAACTCCACGACATGTCCCGTCGGTTCCGCTGGGGTGCAGGCCTGACGCTGCCGGTGTTCGTGGTGGCGATGGCGCATCTGGTACCCGCCTGGCGCCACGCGGAGTGGGCCGTTGGGGATGTGTCCCGCTGGGGCCAGTTCCTCCTGACCACACCGGTGGTGGCCTGGGCCGGATGGCCGTTCTTCGTTCGCGGCTGGCGCTCGCTGGTGAACCGGAGCCTGAACATGTTCAGCCTCATCGCTCTGGGAGTGGGTGCGGCTTACCTGTTCAGCGCTGCCGCGATGCTCTTTCCGCAGTGGTTTCCGCCCGGCACCGGGCACGCTGGCAAACCCGCGCTCTACTTTGAGGCTGCCGCGGTGGTCACCGTGCTGGTGCTCCTGGGCCAGGTGCTCGAGCTCCGCGCTCGGCAGCGAACAGGAAGCGCCCTCAAGGCGTTGATTGGCTTGTCGCCAAAGACCGCGAGGCGCGTCACACCCGAGGGCGACGAGGAAGTGCCGCTGGATGCCGTGAAGCCGGGCGATCTGCTGCGTGTGCGACCGGGGGAGAAGGTGCCGGTTGATGGAATCGTCGTCGAAGGGCGCACGTCCATCGATGAATCCATGCTGACTGGCGAACCCCTGCCCATAGAGAAGGAGCCAGAGGCCAAGGTCTCCGGGGGCACACTCAATACGACGGGTGGCATCCTGATGCGTGCCGACCGCGTGGGCGCGGAAACGTTGCTCGCGCGCATTGTGGATCTCGTGGCCCAGGCCCAGCGCAGCCGGGCCCCGATTCAGTCGCTGGCCGATAAGGTGGCGGCCTGGTTCGTTCCTGCAGTGCTGGTGGTGGCTGCCGCCACGTTCATGGCCTGGATGGCTTGGGGGCCGGAACCTCGACTCGGGTTCGCGATCACCAACGCCGTGGCCGTCCTCATCATCGCCTGCCCGTGCGCGCTCGGCCTCGCCACCCCGATGAGCGTGATGGTAGGTGTGGGACGCGGTGCCCAGGCGGGGGTGCTCATCCGCAACGCGGAGGCGATTGAAAAATTGGCCCGCATCACCACCCTCGCGGTCGACAAGACCGGCACTCTGACCGAAGGAAAGCCACGTTTGGCGCAGGTCCTACCCGCCAACGGCTTCTCCGCAGACGAGGTCCTCGGCCTTGCGGCGTCGCTGGAGCAGGCGAGCGAACATCCGCTGGCTCACGCCGTCACCCTGGCCGCGAGGGAAGCAAACCTCCCGCTGAGCGCCCCGACGGGGTTCCAGTCGCTGACCGGTGGCGGCGTGTCCGGCACGGTGGATGGGCGTCGGGTCTTGGTCGGCAAGCCAGAGTTCCTTCGGGACAGCGGGGTTTCCGGAGTCGATTCGCTGGAATTGGTAGCTTCCCCTCTTCAGGCCGGCGGTGCGATCGCCTTGTTCGTAGCCGTCGATGACCGTGCGTCGGGCATCGTGATTGTCGGTGACCCGGTCAAGGTGTCCACACCCCATGCGCTCAATGAACTGCGGGATTTGGGCGTCAGCGTCGTGATGCTGACCGGCGATCATCCGCGCACGGCGGGTGCGGTGGCGGCCAGCTTGGGCATTGCCAATTACAACGCGGGTATGACGCCGCAGCAGAAGCACGAACATGTACTGGCCCTCAAGGCCAGGGGCGAAGTCGTCGGAATGGCGGGTGACGGCATCAACGATGCGCCGGCGCTGGCTGCGGCAGATGTCGGAATCGCCATGGGTACCGGCACCGACATCGCGATGGAAAGCGCTGGAGTGACGCTCGTGAAGGGAGACCTTCGTGGCATCGTGCGCGCCATCCGACTCGGACGGGCAGTGATGTCCAACATCCGCCAAAACCTCTTCTTCGCCTTCCTCTACAACGCACTGGGGATCCCCATCGCGGCCGGCGTTCTGTTCCCGATCGTGGGGGTGCTGATGAGCCCGATGCTCGCCGGCGTCGCAATGAGCTTCAGTTCCGTTTCCGTGATCGCCAACGCGCTCCGACTGCGGGGCGCCCGGCTCGATTGAACGGGACCTCACGCCAAGGGATGGTGCGTTTAGGACAAGATCGGATAATCGATGTCGGGAGGGTTGCGGGCACGCCCGACGTAAATGTGAGCAGACGGTTCGAAGTCCGCGAAATCCAAAACCAAAAGCCCCATCATGAACGCCTCCGTCACCCCACGCCCGATCGCCCTCCTCGTTGCATCCCTGAGTGTTGCCATGGGATTGACCTTTGGAATGAGTCTCTCCAGCGGAGCGGCCGACCCGCCCAGGAAGGGGGCGGAGCGCCTCATGCAATTCGGCGCCCCGTCACCGGTTCGCGAGGCATCGACCACTCGGCCTGCTTCCGATTTGCACTCGAATTGTGGCCCTTGCACGACCGTGACGACGGCTCGTGCCTCCGATACCGCCAAGGGAGGGGAAGTCCTCCTCGCCGGTGGAAAACCGACCAAGCTGGTCTCCACGCACGGATGCGACGGGTGCTCGACGAGTGTTGGCGTCACGGGTTTTGGTAAGTCCAAGACGCAAACCGTGACGCACAGCTGCACGAAGCAGCTGCTGGCCTCGACCCGTTGCTGCAGGTAGTGGCGGGTTCCTTCGTCCTCAATGCCGGGGAGCGGGCGGATTAGCCCGCTCCATTGCCTTGCGAGAAGTGGGCCCTCCCTTCAAAGGTCCGCCTTGTCGTCGCGCGAACTCGTGCCGCAGTCTGGCCCGGCTCAACCAAGGAGGTCTTGGCAATCCATAGATCGGTGTTGGTGAACGCTCGCGGAATGGTCCGTATTCGGATGTGACTTAGTGCGCTCCCGGGCGTGTTCGTCCCCCACTGCCACAACTTTGAGCAAGAAGACTCCGGGCTGATGCAGACATTCGAGGTCCTAATGCCGCCGTCCCTTGATATCGAACGCGCAGGTGGAGAGTTCATTCTTTCAGGGCCAGAATCTTCGGAAGGCTGGCGGCCGGAAGTCTGCACCGAGGCGGTTGGCTCGCCGTGGGCGCCTGTCACGGAAGTCCCAGTCGCCGTCGGACAGCGCTGGTCAGTGCGAATCGCCGGTGCCATCGGGACCGAGGTTCTACAGATTGTCAAAGCAGTTGTGAGGTCACATGGGCGATCCGGGGTCGACGAGCGTCGCCATTGTGAGGGAAACCCGGACAAGATTTCCTGAGGGTTTTGCGCCCGGCAGGCGTAATGACCCGTGCAGATCGGTCTACCCCATCAAAACAACCTCACCAATCAACCCCTGAAACAGAATGAACTCCACACGTCGAACCATGCTCCAGATCTGGGCCACAGCGATCCTCGTACTCGGCCTTTCCGGGATTGCCTCTCAGGCTGCTCAGAAAGGCGCCGAGCGCCTTCAGAGCCTGTCGAAGGTGTCCACCTATGGTGACCTGGAGAACCTGAAGCCGGGCGACAAGTTCGTCATGGTCTGCGCCAAGTGCCAGACGGTGATGATGCACACCGTCTCGAAGTCCAAGGGACGAGATATTCCTACGATGACCGCCAAACACCTATGCACCGGGTGCAAATCCACCATCGAAACCGTGGGCCACGGCAAGGCGAAGACCGACAAGGTGACGCACACCTGCTCCGGTTGTGGTGACGGTTCGGTGTTCTGCTGCTCGACCTCGAAAGAAGGCAAGCCCACTCAGGGCATGGAGAAGCACTGATTTCCAAGCAACTGGTGATTCGATGGTCGTTAATCCTATGGGTTGGCGACCCTTCTATAAGTGAAAACAATCCCAGGCGAAAGGGGTGGCGGCGCCTCTCATCCCCCTAGGCTGGCGAGGGCTCTCTGCGCAACGGCCGTCCCGCTCTTGGTCGCTCTTTTGGTCGGTTGCCGAGGCATCCCGACCGAAGGGGAACGTGCTGCACGGCGGGATCTTGAAGAACTAAGCCCTACATTCCAGCCGGCGGCAGCGGGGATCGCCCTGCCTTCCTTGCCCCCTCATCCTGCGCTTGGCGATTTTCTGCATTTCGCGATGCGGAATCAGCCGGCTGTGCGCGCCGCCTATTCCGATTGGTCGGCCTCCGTGGAGCGCATCACCATCGCGCGGTCGCTGCCCGATCCCCGACTGTCCTTCGAGTCAGACATCGCGGACATGGTGATGACCGTGATGCCGGGCCTGATGCAGGAATTCCCTGGTCCTGGAAAGCTAAAGACAGCCGCCGGAGTCGCGGCGGCGGAGACCCAAGTGAAGTACTTTACCTTTGAGACCTCGGTCCTTCAGACGGCCTTTTGGCTAAAGCGCGCTTACTACCAGCTCTGGTTCCTCGATGAGCAGCTTCGCATCAATCGCGAAACCCTCGCTCTTATTGGGAATTTGGAGGAAATAGCCCGAGCCCAGAATGCCGCCGGCAAGGTGACCCTGCAGGATATCTACAGGGCCCAAATCGATCAGGACCGACTCGGGACGGACATCATCAACCTCGAGGACTCGCGCCGTCCGTTGCTCGCGCAGTTCAAGGGCGCCTTGGGCTTGAGACGCGACGAGCCGGATCCACCGCTGCCAGGCCAATTCGAGCCCACGCCTCTCGATCTCGACGGTGATCGGTTGCTCGACACGGCGTTCGCGAGGAATCCGCGCCTCAAGACAATGGAGGCCGATGTGCGCATGGCAGAGGCGGCTATCGCTCTCGCGCGGAAATCAAGAGTACCTGATTTCAACCTCGGACTGATGGCCGATGCCAAGGCGGCGCCTACGATGTTCCGTCCCTCAGCCGGCATGACTCTTCCTGTCTGGCGAGACAAGATTGCGGCCCAAGTCGCCCAGGCCCAGGCGACCAAGCGCGCCGCGGAGGCGCGCCTGACCTCGGAGCAGATCATGGTCACGGTCGACTTCGCCATGAAGAGCTATGATTACCGGGAAATCACGCGCAATCTGGCGCTGCTCCAAGTGAAACTGATACCGAAGGCCCGGCATTCCTTGGAAATCGCGCGTGCAGGTTATCTCTCCGGCCAGATTGATTTCTTCAATCTCTTGGATGCCCAGCGCACCTTGCTGAACTTCGAGTTGCAGGAGGTCGAGATGCGCACGCGACGGGAGATAGTACTAGCGGATCTGTCGCTGGCCATCGCCGGTCTTGCGCCCGAGGGCGCTCCTTTGCTGACCGGTTACGACAGGTCCACTCCAACACCCACCCGTTAACGGCTCAACTATCTGCCGGACCTATGAAAAGAATCCTAGAATCCCTTGCTGTATTGGTGCTGGGCGCCTCGGTCGGTGCTGTTGCCTACTTGTACTTCGACGTTCGCAGGCCCCAACTGGAGTCCCCTGGGACGGAGGATGCCAAAGGCCAATACAGCTACAGTTGTCCCACACACCGCGATGTGGAGAGCCCGAAGCCCAGGGCTTGCCAGAAGTGCGGCATGGCGCTGGTTTCCACGAACAGCGGCGCAACCGCGGCAAATCCACGTGCTGTCATCAGCCCGGGCGGTCCTCGGTGTTGTGGGGCCTGGAGGCCCACCCCCGTGGAGATGCTGCCACAACTGCCGCAGGGAAATCGGCCTGGTACGTGCGGCGTCCCGGGCTTGTCACCTCTTTGAACGACGATGAAATCGAAACTGTTCGTCACTACCCTCGCCATAGCAATTGTCGGTGTTGGAGGGTTCGTTGCCGGTCGCTCTTCCGGGCTTCGCCAACCCGGGGCGGCCTCCCAAGGAAAAACACTGTACGCCTGTGGGATGCATCCTCAAGTGGTTCAGGAAGGACCAGGCAACTGCCCAATCTGCGGGATGAAGCTGACGGCGCTCAAGCGATCCACCGGGGGAGGTGGCGCCGCGGTCAATTCTGACCCGAAGAAAGTCCGATATTACAAATCGACCATGCTCCCGGGCGAGGTTCGGGAGACGCCCGGGAAAGACAGCATGGGAATGGAGATGGTACCCGTCTACGAGGTGGAGGCCACTGCTGCCAGCAGCTCAGCAATCTCCATTGATCCCGTCACAATTCAAAACATGGGCATCCGGACGGCGATCGTGACCAAGGGCCCGCTGAGTCGAGTCATTCGGACGGTGGGGACCATCGATTACAACGAGGCCGCGCTGGGCGATGTCACAACCAAGTTCAAGGGCTGGATAGAACACGTGTATGCCGACGCCACGGGGCAACTGGTTATGAAGGGGGATCCCCTGTTCGATATCTATTCGCCGGAACTCTACAGCGCTCAGGTCGAATACCTGCAGGCCCTGCGCCAGTCCCCGGTGGGAGATGCAGCGGGGAACAGCGCAGTCCGCGATAGCGCTCGATTGAAGCTTCAGTTTTTTGACATATCCGATGGCCAACTCTTGGAACTCAAGAGTACGCGTGAACCGACCAAAACGCTCCGGATCGTGGCGCCGCAGGACGGCTTCGTGATCAACAAGCTGGTGGTGGAGGGACAGATGGTCGATCCCGGAACTACGATATATCGCCTTGCTGACCTGGGCTTGGTGTGGGTCTACGCGGAGGTTTATGAGCAGGATCTTCCATTCATCCATCTGGGCCAGGAGGCCCTTGTCAACCTTTCGTATCTTTCAGATCGCCAGTTTCGTGGTCGTGTGACCTACGTCTATCCGACAGTGGATCAAAGGACGCGCACCGCCCGCGTGCGAATGGAGTTTCACAATCCCGGCTATCTATTAAAGCCGGGGATGTTTGCAACTGTAGTCCTGCGCTCGGAAGCGGAGCCGTCGGTGGTGCTGTTGCCGGATATGGCGATCCTTCGTAGTGGGGAGCGAAATACTGTCTTTGTGGCGCTCCCAGGGGGAAGATTCGAGCCTCGCACCGTAATACTGGGTCCACGCGCGAAGGATGACCTGTACCAGGTGTTGAGTGGTGTGAGCGAGGGAGAGCGCGTGGTGACGTCTGGGCAGTTCATGCTCGACTCGGAAAGCCAGCTCCGGGAGGCGATCCAGAAGATGCTCCATCCGGAGGAAGCGACAAAGCCGGAAATGCAAGCCGCGCATAGGATGTCCACTGGTGAATCAACGATGTCCCAGATTGCCGGAACCGGCGAGCCGCATACCTATGTCTGTCCCATGCCGGAGCATGTCTCCATTGAATATCAACACGCTGGCAAGTGCCCACTTTGCCAGATGACCCTGGTGCCAGTCTCGGCACAGGCACTCGCGAAGATGCAGCCGGGTGGGAATGTCGAGTACTACACCTGCCCGATGCCGGAGCACGGCGACGTGAGACTGGACAAATCTGGGAAGTGCCCCAGATGTGGAATGACGCTCATTCCCGTAATGCCCCGGCCCTCGCTCTCGTCGGCCGACGGGCACGTAGAGCATTCTAGCTCGGGCGAGATCCCTTCTCCCCTCTACACCTGTCCTATGCCGGAGCACGCGGACGTGGTGGCGGATCGTCCTGGAAGGTGCCCGAGGTGCGAGATGAAGCTGGTCGAGACCAGCAAAGTGGACCACCGCGGTGAGGCCGAGGACGCTTGGAGAAAGCAGCATCCGACCCCCGCTCCGATCCTCGCGCCCCCGCCGGCGATGCCGGAGCACCAGCCCTGATCCGCGTCAGGAACTCCACCCATGCTTCAACGCATCATCGATTCTTCGCTCAGGAACAAGTTCCTGGTTCTGCTGGCCACGGTCGTGTTGGTGTTCGGCGGGGTGTATTCGGTCAGGAATATCCCCTTGGATGCCATTCCGGATCTGTCGGATGTGCAGGTGATCATCTACACCGAATACCCGGGTCAGGCGCCGCAGATCATTCAGGACCAGGTTACCTACCCGATCACAACGAAGATGCTGTCGGTGCCCTTCAAAAAGGTGGTGCGGGGCTATTCGTTCTACGGATACTCGTTCGTTTATGTGATTTTCGAGGACGGAACGGATCCTTATTGGGCCCGTAGCCGAGTCCTCGAATACCTCAGTCAGCTCTCCAGCGAACTGCCCAAGGGCGTCGCTCCATCGCTGGGCCCGGACGCCACCGGCGTCGGCTGGGCGTTCATGTATTCCATCAATTCTACCAACCGCAGTCTCGCCGAGCTGCGAAGCTATCAGGATTGGTATCTCAGGTACCAGCTGACGTCGGTGGACGGGGTGTCAGAGGTCGCCTCCATCGGTGGGTACCAGCGGCAATATCAGGTCACGGTGGACCCGGTGAAATTGAGAGCCTATGACCTGCCACTCTCCAAGATCCGCGCCGCCATCCAGATGAGCAACGGGGAGGTTGGTGGACGGGCCATTGAGTTGGCTGAGAGGGAATTCATCGTCCGGGTCAAGGGTTACATCCAGGACGTGGATTCGCTGCGCAAAGTGGCGGTGGGGGTGGGGGCCAGCGGCGTTCCGATCCTGCTGCGCGATGTGGCCACGGTGCAATTTGGACCGGAGATGCGTCGGGGCATCGCGGAATTGAACGGCGAAGGGGAGACCGTTGGCGGCGTCGTCGTGATCCGATACGGAGCAGACGCACACAGGGTGATTGTCGATGTCAAGCGGCGGCTGGCCGAAGCGATGAGGGCACTCCCGCCCGACGTCACCTCCACGATCGTTTACGACCGTAGTGCGCTCATCGATCGGGCTGTCAGGACGCTGGAGGACAAGTTGATCGAGGAGAGCATCGTGGTCGCTTTGGTTTGCGCTGCCTTCCTGATGCACCTGCGCAGCGCGCTGGTTGCCATCCTGATCCTGCCCATCGCCGTCTTGATGTCCATGGTGGTCATGTTCGGGCAAGGAATCAGCTCGAACATCATGTCGTTGGGGGGAATTGCGATCGCGATCGGAGCGATGGTGGACGCCGTCATCATCATGATCGAGAACGTCCATAAACATATGGAACACGATGGGGGGAAGAAGCCGCACTGGGACATCATTCGCGACGCCTGCGTGGAGGTGGGTCCGACGCTCTTCTACTCGTTGCTGGTTATCAGCGTGTCGTTCGTGCCCGTCTTCACCCTGCAGGCTCAGGAGGGGCGCATGTTCAAGCCCCTCGCTTTCACCAAGACCTACTCGATGGCGGCGGCGGCGCTGCTCTCCATCACCCTCGCGCCGATTCTCATGGGGTATTTTATCAGAGGCAAAATCCCGGCGGAGGAGAGAAATCCAATAAACCGCCTCTTGATCTGGCTCTATCACCCTCTAATCGATTTGGTCATCAAATGGCGGTGGTGGGTGATTGTCGGCGCCGCCGCCGTCATCGCCTGGGTCTTCTTTCCTTCGAACATGCTGGCCGCCCGCCTGTTGCCTGATGGAAGGCTCAAGGACTGGGCGTTCAAGATGGGAAAGGTCTTTCCCTATCAAAATATTGGGTCCGAGTTCATGCCGCCGCTCTACGAAGGAGACCTGCTCTACATGCCCACTACATTTCCGGGCATCTCGTCCACGAAAGCCAGGGAGTTACTCCAGCAAACGGACCGGATCATCAAGACCTTCCCCGAGGTGCATCACGTCTTCGGGAAGGTCGGGCGTGCGGAGACTGCCACGGACCCGGCGCCCTTCGACATGATCGAAACCACGATCATGCTCAAGGACGAGGCCGAGTGGCCAGAGGTCGACATCCAGGATGCGGGTGGCGCCGTGATCGCTCACCGGCGTCGCACGGCCGAGGAGCTCGTGGACGCGCTGAATGGTGCCATTCAGTTCCCGGGCCTTGCGAACGCCTGGACCATGCCCATCAAGACCCGCATCGACATGCTGGCGACGGGGATCAAGACTCCCGTAGGCATCAAGATCGCGGGGCCGGACCTGGCTGAACTGGAAAGGATTGCGTCGGAGGTTGAGGCTGTCGTCAAGCAGGTGCCAGGCACGACGAGTGCGTTCGCAGAGAGGGTCATGGGCGGTCGCTACATCGAATTCGACATCAACCGAGACGAGATAGCCCGCTATGGGCTTACGCTTGGTGAGGTGCAGGAGGTGATTGCTGTGGCCCTGGGCGGGATGCCCATCGCGACCACGGTGGAGGGATTGGAGCGCTACAGCATCAACCTCCGCTATGATCGCGACTTCCGGTCAAATCTGGACGCGCTCCGAAACGCCATTGTGGTTCCGACGCCAACCGGTGCCCAGGTACCGCTCGGGCAGTTGGCTGATCTGCGCATTGTGAACGCGGCGATGGCAATCAAGAGCGAGGGAGCGGTGCCCAACGCTTGGATCTACGTTGACGTGAAGAACATCGACATTGGGACCTATGTCGAGATGGCCATGCACGCCGTCAAAGAAGGCATGGAGAACGGGAGCATCAACCTCCCCCAGGGGTATAACATCTTCTGGAGCGGCCAGTACGAATACATGCTCCGCGCCCAGAAGCGCATGATGATCGTGGTGCCCCTCACCCTCCTCATCATCGTTCTCATCATCTACCTCAACACAGGATCGGCCATCAAGACCGGCATCGTGATGTTGGCGGTCCCGTTCTCGCTGGTTGGCGCATTCGCGGTGATCCACTGGCTGGGGTACAACATGAGCGTGGCGGTCTGGGTCGGGATCATTGCCCTGGCCGGCCTGGACGCGGAGACCGGCGTCGTCATGCTGCTGTACTTGGACCTGGCATACGAGGATTGGAAGAAGAGAGGCTTGTTGACAGACGTTGCCGGGCTGCGTGATGCCATCTATCATGGGGCGGTCAAGCGGGTCCGTCCCAAGGCAATGACGGCGAGCGTGATCATCGCGGGCCTGATGCCCATCATGTGGAGTCACGGCGCGGGGGCGGACGTGATGAAGCGGATCGCCATTCCCATGATCGGAGGCGTGGTGACATCGACCCTGATGGAGCTCCTCGTGTATCCCGCCATCTTCTTCGTCTGGCGTTCGCGCACGCTACCGCGAAAGGAATCCGGCCTGCCGCCCGTCGGGGATTCGCCGACGACTCAAGGGCTCGCCGCCTAGGGATTCATACGAGAACATATGCACCGATGGCGAACAGGACCGAATATCAGCGTCCCGCCCTCCTCACGGGCTAGGTCGTCCACTCTCCACTGGCAAAGGCGCGCGTGTCGGAGGCGGATGGACTGCGACAACCCAGCCTTGCTGGTGGGCTGCCTTTCGAAGGCAGCCGCCAAGCCCGCCGTAGTCAGCGGCGGTGATACCATGGCAAACGAAGGATAGTGTATATGAGTATCGAAGACACCATAGGCTATAAAAGCGAAGATGAGATATGCGTCGTCTGCGGGAAGGGGCTCAAGGCAGGCGAGGCTCTAGCCTGGATGCATCCGGATGCCGGGAGGCTGCCCATTTGCTGCCCGCTATGCCTGGAGAGCTATCAAGCGAATCCGGAACCCCATCTCGAACGCTTGGCAAAGCGAACACTGTTGCGAGAGATCGATAAAGTCGGGGAGCACCCTCCAGAATAGGCCTTTGCTGCGAGTGGTTTCTGTTTCCGCGACAAAGCGATCCACACGAGAGCTGTTGCTCACACCGTTGCGACGATCCGCTCATGCAAACCTAGCTATGACTCTCTGCTTTCGTTCGCGGTGACACATTTTCTCATGCGGAGCGGTTCGTCCTGGTTGCCTGGGTCGGCGGGCTTCATGTTACGTCAGCGCGGGCGGCGGGTGAAACCGCCGCCCTTGCCAGATTGGCGGTTGAGAATCCGGTCGCCACGCCTATTTGAGCGGAGCGACCTGGAACTGTGCTTCGCGCAACTCGCGGACGGCCTGCTCGTAGCGCGGGTCTTTCGGCGACAACGTGGGACTCGGGCCGTGAGCAAGGTCAACGGTCGGTCCGGCGCTGGCAACCTTGCGGAGTGATTCTGCCATCGCGATGCCCTTGGGCGAACCGGACGTGATGGAACGATCCAGCTTGTCCTTGCTCGTGCCGGTCACGGTGCGAATCTGGTTGGCCTTGGCACGAGGGGACAGGAGCGGTTCATCGGCCTGGGCAGTGTTCATGGTGCTGAGCAGGGTTGCGGCGGCAGCCGTGAGGACGAGTGCGGTCTTCATATTGTTATCTTTCTTCGATGTGCGGCTTTTGGCCGCACGTTCACACATCTCCCTACCTACGCCGGTGCGCGTGAAATCCCTCACAGAATCTGCGGAACCACAGAAGCAATGAGGCGGCGACTGAGCGGATCATTGGCAGAGAATGACTTCGGGAGGGAAGAAACTCTTCCTGGCCGAACAGCTTCCCAGGAAGAGACGGCCCGATTTGGCGTCATTCGACACGACCCCGAACTGCACCATCACCCCAGCGCCCAGCAGGCCCGATCCCCCGCGGAGTATTGCCTTGCGATGAAACTCCGTCGGCACGGTGTTGAGTTGGTGGTTTCCGCTCCGCAAGCCGGTCGTGGTCTGTGGAATGGAAAGCTCCGCCCACGGCATTCCGTCTCGCAACTGGAGGGGGAACTCACCAGCCGCCGACATCCCCGGCTCCGCCTGCAAGAGACGAGTGGCGAACACCAGTACGGACCAGAACAACAAACGCACGCCTCCGTGCAAAAAGTATGCCTCCGAGCGGTGACGCAAAAACCAGCAATTGCAGTGAGTTATGAACCGGAGGCCGATGCTCTGAGGTGCCCGGATGGTCCGTCATTGGGACGCTGGACAAATAGTAGGACTTACCTGGAGCTTGTCCCGATATGCGGGCGCCCGTGTGGATTCAGGAGGTCTTGAGCGCCTGACGCCGCTTTGAAGACCCTGATTTCGCGCGAAAGCCCCAAATCGGGTCGTTATGAGCGGGCGGCCGGGGATTTCGAAGCCCGCTTCTTGACGGTGGGCGGCGAAGGTTTGAGCCGCACGAGGTGCAGCTCTTCGCGGTCCAAAAGTTCCCACTGAACTTGGTCGCCTGGTTCCAGGCCTATGGCTGCCGCAATTGCCATCGGAAAGCTCACGTAGAGTCGGGGTGTTTGTCCTTTGGAGCGGATCGCCTGAACGCGTAACGGATAGGTCATGGACATGGCTACTTTTTGGTTCGGTGAAGACTTTGGGCTTGGTCTCATAGCAGCTAGGCTATAGCCTAGCGCCATGGCCTGCCAGATCCTTCCGTTCCCGGAAGAACTTCGCCCGAGGTTGCCCACGATCGTCGGCAACGTCGACTACCGCACTCTCCGCCTTCGTCTCCAACAGATCGACGCTCTCATGCGCCAAAGCGGCTTGGAGCGTTCCTTCGTGGAACAGTCGGTCGAGCTGTGGTCCAAATCGGGTGAGGCCAAGCCCTCGGCAATCGAGCAGATCAAGTATCAGGAGAGGTCGCGGCGGGCGCTGCGCTGCAACATCCTGCGGACCCTTGTCCAGGCGGACTTCCGGGGCTTCAGCTGCCAACTGGCAGGCAACCCGCTCTACCAATGGTTCTTCCGAATTGACGCCGTGGATCAGGTTCGAGTTCCTTCCAAGAGTGAGTTGCAGCGCTTCGCTCACTGGCTGCCGGCGCCCAAGATGCGCCCGATCCTCGACGGTCTGTTGCGGGAATCGGTGGAACAGCCGGCTAAGCTCGAACTGAGGGAGGCGCTGGATCTGGAAGCCTATTTCCTGGATAGCACCGCCCTGAAAGCGAACATCCACTTTCCCACCGACTGGGTCCTCCTGCGCGACGCGGTGCGCACGCTGATGAAGGCGACGTTGGTGATTCGCCGTGCCGGACTGGTGCATCGAATGGAAACGCCGGAAGCCTTCATGGGGCGCATGAACCGCCTGAGCATCGAGATGAGCCAGCAGGCGCGACGCGCGGGTTCGAAGAAGGGGAGAAAGCGGGTGCTGCGAAAGATGAAGAAACTGGTCGGCGTGGTTGAAGCTCACGCGCGCCGGCACCGGGACCTGCTCGACAAGGAATGGGAGACGGCATCGTGGACACGCAAGGAAGCCGAAGTGGTGCTGCGCCGCATCGACGGGGTGCTGGATCTTTTGCCGAGGGCACGTCACCAAGCGCATGAGCGGATCATCGGTGAGCGTCCGGTGGAGAATTCGGAAAAGATCCTGAGTTTGTACGACACGAACGTGCGGGTGATCGTGCGGGGCAAAGCCGGAGCCGAAGTGGAGTTCGGGAACACGGTGCTCCTGGGGGAGAACCGCCAGGGAGTGATCGTGGACTACGAGATCTTTCGGGAATCGGCTCCAGCCGACAGCCGGACGCTTTTCGGCAGTTTGGTGCGGGTTCGGGAGGGAACCGGCAAGTGCGTGGAGGCGGTGGTGACCGATCGGGGATTCTTCAGCGCGTCGAACAGCAAGGCGTTGCGGGATACGGAAACCTACGACGCGCTGTGCCCGAGGAATCCGAAGAAGCTGAGCGAGCGAATGAAGGAAGAGAAGTTCGCGAGCCTGCAGCGGCGCCGGGCGCAGACGGAAGGACGGATCGGAATCTTGAAGAGGGAGTTTCTAGGCCGGCCCATGCGAGCCAAGGGATTCGAGCACCGGGAACAAGCGCTGGCGTGGGGAGTCCTGACTCACAACCTCTGGGTGCTGGCGCGACTTCGGAAAGTGGAGGATTCGAAGCCGCTCCGGAAGGCGGCGTAGGCGCCGCGAGGGTTGGAATCGAAAGTCGACTACGGAAGAAGTGTCATCGCGAGCGGAGTTTCCAGCGGGATCTCCAACTCACGGCCCGCAGAAACGGAAGAACAGCGGTCCCGGTTCTAAGCAATTTCCCTAATTTCTAGAAAACACGCACTTTGGGGACAGGCTCTACCTGGCAAACATCATCTGTTCACAGGTTTATATGGGCTTCAATAACCGCAGCGCGTTCGCGATGACAACCAGCGTTGCACCGGTATCCGCCAGAATCGCCAGCCAGAGGCTTGTGTGGCCGGACAAGGCGAGCACGAGGAACACGGCTTTCACACCGAGAGCGAAGGCGATGTTCACCTGAATGATGCGGACGGTGCGATGGCCCAGCTGAATGGCCTCGGCCACCTTGCTCAAATCATCCTGCATCAAGGCGATGTCCGCCGTTTCAATCGCGGTGTCCGTGCCCGCGCCGCCCATTGCGATGCCGACGCTGGCGGCGGCCATTGCGGGCGCGTCATTCACCCCGTCGCCGATCATGCCGACGTGCTTGTGGTGCGCGAGCAGTTCGCGGACGTGCTCAATTTTGTGGTCGGGCAGCAAATCGCCTTTCGCTTCGTCAATGCCGACTTGTTTGGAAATCGCGTCCACCGTCCGCTGATTGTCGCCGCTCAACATGACAACTTTTGCCACGCCGGCGGCATGAAGGGCTTTGATGGCTTCTGCGGCATTGGGGCGAACCGTGTCGGCGACCGCGAGAATCCCCAGCACTTCGCCTTTGCAGCCTTCGTGCGGTCTGTGGCCGACAATGACGACGGACATCGCCAGGGCTTCCAGTTCGCCCAGCTTCTTTTCAAGTTCATCCGAGCAGACGGCGGATTCGTGGGCGAAGCGATGGTTGCCGACGAAATAGAGATGTCCGGCAATCTGCGCCTCCGCTCCCCGTCCGGTTTTGGACTGATAGTTTTCGCTTCGCGGGAATTGGATTTTCTTTTCCTGCGCATATTTCACGACGGCCTGCGCGAGGGGATGTTCCGAGTGGGTGTCAATCGCGGCGGCAACGCGAACAATTTCATCCTCGGATTTTCCATTCCACGGAATCACCTGTAGGACGCGCGGTTTGCCTTCGGTAATCGTGCCGGTCTTATCCACGGCGAGAGCCTTCAGCTTGCCGATTTCTTCCAGGAACACTCCGCCCTTGATGAGCACACCACGCCGCGCCATCGCGGTCAGGCCGGAGACAATTGAAACCGGCGTGGAAATCACCAGCGCACACGGACAAGCGATGACGAGCAGCACGAGCGCGCGATACGTCCACTCCAGCCATGCGCCGTTGAAAAGCAACGGGCCGGACAGCAGGACCAGAATCGCAACTGCAAAAACCGCCGGGGTGTAAATCTTCGCGAACCGGTCAACGAACCGTTGCGAGGGTGCTTTCTGACCCTGCGCCTCTCCGACGAGCTTGATGATTCTCGCCAGCGTGGTGTCAGTCGAAGCCTTGGTCACTTTCACTTCAAGCGAGCCTTCGCCGTTGATCGTACCTGCGAACACGGTGTCACCGGGTTTCTTTTCCACCGGCATGGACTCGCCGGTGATGGGCGCTTGGTTGATGGCGGATTCGCCGGAAGCGACGATGCCGTCCAGCGGCACGCGCGATCCCGATTTGATGATGAGCGTTTCATCGAGCGCAACTTCCTCAACGCGCACTTCCTGAATCTGATCGCCGCGTCTCACCAGCGCGGTATCCGGCGTGAGTTCAAGCAGCGATTGAATGGCCCGGCGGGCGCGACCGACGCTGAATCCCTCCAGCAGTTCCGACAACGCGAACAGGAACACGACTGCCGCTGCTTCCGTCCATTCGCCGATGCAGGCGGCACCGATCACGGCGACACTCATCAGCACATTCATGTCGAGGGAGACATGACGCAGCGCGCGAATCGCTTTCGGAAAAATGAACCACCCTCCGGCGAGGATGGCGATGACCGCGGCAGCGGCCTTTCCGTAAGGCGCGAGAAGGCTTTGCCATTGCAACAGGAGCGAAACACCGGTGAAGACGCCGGAGACAATCACCAAGATCAGGTGGACGCGGCTTGCACCGCCGCTGTGTTCATCCTCTGCCTCGCCGCCGTCCATCGCTGAAGCCTCTAATCCCGCCGTGCCGATGGCCTGGATCAATTGTTCGGGCGTGATGCGTTGGTCGTGAGCAATCGTCGCCGTTCCCGCCATGAGGTTCACTTTGATTTCACCCACACCGGCGAGCGGTTTCAACACGCGCTCAATCGCGGCGATTTCATCGGGGCAGTCCATCCCGGCGACGCGCAAGGTCGTCCCTGCTTTGCCATCCGTCGCGGGAGTGGCAGTCTTGTTCTCGTCGGGATTGTCCTGCGAGTCGTTCCCGCAACTGTTGCGACATTCACTCATGGTTGGTCGTCTGGCTTTGTCCTGTCAGCGGCACAGCGGAGGCAGGAGTGTTGGTCTTCCCGCCGCGATGGTAACGCTGCTCGTGCTTATGCTTCGCCTGATGCCGCAGCCAGTAGAGTACTCCGCGACCATCGGGACGAGCGACCCCACGGCAACACCGACGACAGCATCAGGCTTCGACGCTTCTCCTTGCGCCGTTGTGCGGCGTCCTTCGCGCCGCGTTCGGCCCGTCGGGCGGCCTTTTCGGGTAATAGCCATCGGCTCACGATTCCGTCTCCAGCATGAGCTTCCGTTGTCCCAAACGACTTTCGTCACGAACGGCCTTCCGAAAAACGGCGTGCGATAATAAACTACCGCCCTCGTGCCGTCCTTTAGTTCATTCGCCGGGGCGAACTGCCAGTTGTGAATGAACTGCGTCTGGCCCGCCGCGTGGCGAAAGGCGACCACAGGGCGGGCGCTCTCGTTGGTTGATCAATGGTCGCAGGTGCAGGCGTATTCGGCCCGCTTGCACTCGCCGCAGGTGTGCATGTCCAGCTTGAAGCGGAGGTTGACCGGCTTGGCTTCGGCGGTTTGCTTGAACTGCACGACCACGTTGTAGCCGTCGCCTTCGGGCAGCTTGGTCTTGCTGACGAGCACGTCGCCCTTCTTCTCGAACTGGAGCGTCGTCTTGCCGCTCTTGGCGTCGGCGATAACCGTCACAGCTTGTGTCGTGGCAGCGACTGGTTTCATTTCTTCATTGTAGAAGTTGATGGTCACGCTGCGGTCTTTCTCGACCACGAACTCGGCGTGCGGCTCGGTTTTGTCGAGCAGGCGTCCACCCTTGGGCGTGGCCTTGTGTTCATGGTCGTGCTTCTCCTGGGCGATCGCTGGGAGGGCGAGTCCGACGCACAGGGCGGCGGCGAGGGTGAGGATGCGGAGGTTGGTTTTCATGTGTTCTTTGTTATGCGTTTGGTGCGGGCGGGGCGTCGGGGGAAGGTCCGCCTTCACCAGAAGGCATTTCCACCGGCGCGTTGTCCGCAGGTTCTTTTCGTCTTTCCAGCCACTCGTAAAGCGTTGGGAGCAAGACGAGCGTGAGGAAAGTGGAGGAGAGGATGCCGCCGATGACGACGGTGGCGAGCGGACGCTGCACTTCTGCCCCCGCGCCATTCGCAATCGCCATTGGGACGAAGCCGAGCGAG
>JBFWOK010000112.1:0-23923 GCA_050250555.1 Limisphaerales bacterium | reverse complement strand
CGCCATCACCCACATGCAGACCGGAAACCAGATCGGGGGCCGGCCCTGCCTGGGTTCCTGGGTCGGCTACGGCCTCGGCTCCATCAACGCCAACCTGCCGACGTTCGTCGTCCTCGTCGCCGAACCCACCAACAAGGAACAGCTTCAGGCCATCTCCGCCCGACTCTGGTCGAGCGGTTATCTCTCCGGCGAACATGCTGGCGTCTCGTTCCGAAGCAGCGGCGATCCCATCCTCTTCATCAACAACCCACCCGGAGTCCCCAACTCACTCCGACGCCGCCAACTCGACGGCCTCCGGCGCCTCAACGAATCCCACTACGCCGCCGTCGGCGACCCCGAAACCCACACCCGCATCCAGCAGTTCGAAATGGCCTACCGCATGCAGGCCAGCGTCCCCGAACTCATGGAGGTGCGGAATGAACCGGAATCCACCTACAAGCTCTACGGCGACGACTCCCGAAACCCCGGCTCGTTCGCGTACACGTCCATCCTCGCCCGGCGCCTGCTCGAGCGAGGGGTCCGCTTCGTCCAGATCTATCACAACAACTGGGACCACCATGCCAACGTCGGCGGACGCATGCCGTCCCAATGCAAGGACGTCGACCAACCCATCCACGGCCTCATCCAGGACCTCAAATCCCGCGGACTCTTCGAGGACACCCTCATCATCTGGGGCGGCGAATTCGGTCGCACCATCTACAGCCAGGGCGGACTCACCAAGGAGAACTACGGTCGCGATCATCACCCGCGCTGTTTCACCCTCTGGATGGCCGGCGGCGGCGTCAAAGGGGGCACCGTTTACGGCGAAACCGACGATTTCTCCTACAACATCGTCAGCGACCCCGTTCACGTCCGCGATTTCCACGCCACCATCCTCCACCTCCTGGGAATCGATCACCAACGCTTCACCTTCAAGTACCAGGGCCTCGACGGCCGCCTCACCGGCGTTGAACCCGCCCGGGTCGTCAAGGAACTCCTGGCGTGACCCCCGACGACCCGTCTCAGCCAAATTCGATCTTCTTGAGATCCGCCAGGTCCTGAGCGCGGCCTGTAGCCCGTTTGTTCCGGATCAGATCCTCCTTCCTCCCGTGAACCTCGGGTGGCCGTGGGACGCCAACGCGTGGCCTCCGACGATCAGGTAGTTCACCCCCGTGGAGCGGAGCAATTCGATAAACTTGCTCAAGTCTTTGCTCAGGTTCATGCGAGGTCTCCTGACTCACCATCTGAAGCAGCACTTCAAGCCGCTCCTGGGGAGTCAGGCCGCGGTAGTATTCCGCATCCGCCGCCGCCGCCGCATGGGACGCGAACCGCCTGACCACCCGTTCCATGGCCAACATCCTAGACGGTTGACCGAGCCGCGCGCAGCCCGTTTCCAACGCTTCCCCTCGGTATGCCCTTCGATCACGATCCCCCAAATGTGCTCAACCGTCCGCCCAGCCCGACGGCTCCTTTGGATCCTCCCGTGGGCCGCTTGTTGCGCCGGGTTGATTTCCCTGGCGGCATTCCCAGCCTCACCCCGCGCTTATCGCGACAGGATCGAACCCCACTGGTTCGCGTCGAATTCAAAGTTCTGGTACCGCAACTCCCTCCCCGCCGAGACAGTCGAATTCATTGTGGTGGATGTCCGCGACGGATCCCGTCGGCCCGCTTTCGACCCGGCCCGAGTCGCCGCCGCCCTCTCGGTCCGCCTCCAACGTGAGATCGCGCCGGACCGCGTTCCCATCGACCACCTGGATTTCGTCGAGGACTCCTCGTTCGTCACACTTTCCGGACCCGAAGGCGCCTGGCGCCTGAACCTCGAGACCTACGAACTCGAGGTTGCCGAACCGACCGAGGCCGACTCGCTGCCCGCCGAACTCGAAGCCCCCGAACCCAGGCGCCGTCGCCGCCAGGAGAATTCCGGTTCCACTCAGACCCAACGGGAGATTCGCTCCCCGGACGGAGGCAAAGCCGTGTTCGTCCGTGACCACAATCTCTGGGTCCGCGACATCCAGGCCGGGGTCGAGAGGCAATTGTCGTTCGACGCCAGTCCGGGCCACACCTTCCACAAAGACTCCCAAAGATCCCGCCTTGTCGGCATGGACTACGATGCCGAGGACGCGCCACCCACGCTGCCCGAAGCCCACTGGTCGCCGGACTCTACCCGGGTTGTGGCGCTCCAAACACGCACCGTCCCCGAACGCCACGTCCAACTCGTCGAATCGTCGCCCACCGATCAACTCCAACCCAAGTCCACGTCCTATCCCTACCTCAAAGCCGGCGACGAACTCCCCGTCCCGACACCGCGCCTTTTCGTCCTCGCTGGAAACCAGCCCGCCGAAATTCCCATCCGGAACGACCAGTTTCCGAACCCCTGGTCCCTCGAACGATTCCGCTGGTCCACCGCCACCAACAGCCCGGGACGTTTCACTTTCCTCTACAACCAAAGGGGCCACCAGGTCCTCCGGTTCCTGGCCGTCGACGCCGCCACCGGAAAGGTGACCTGCCTCGTCGAGGAAAACGCCGCCACGTTCATCGACTACTCCAACAAGACGTTCCTCGAATTCCTCGACGGCGACGACGAGTTCGTCTGGATGTCCGAACGAACCGGATGGAACCACTTGTACCTCGTCGATGCGCGCGCGGGTTCGGTCAGGAACCCGATCACCCGGGGCGACTGGGTGGTCCGCGGCGTCGACCGTGTGGACTCCCGGATGCGGAGGGCCTGGATCCGCGTGTCGGGCGTCTGGCCGAACCAGGACCCCTACCATGTGCATCTGGCCCGTGTGGATCTTGACGGAACCGGCTTCGTCGCCCTCACCGAAGGCGACGGGACCCACGAGATCCAGTGGTCCCCGGACCGCCGGCACTTCATCGACACCTGGTCCCGTGTGGACCTTCCACCCGTCTCGGAGCTGCGCGACGCGGCGAGCGGCAGGCGGGTTTGCCTCCTCGAAACCGGCGACACCTCCGAGGTCGTCGCCGAACGCGGCCGCCTTCCGGAGCGTTTCGTTGCCAAAGGTCGCGACGGAATCACCGACATCTGGGGGATCCTCCACCGGCCCCGTGGTTTCGATCCCGCCCGCGGGTATCCCGTCATCGAGAACATCTACGCCGGCCCCCACGGCCAGCACGTACCAAAGTCCTTTCGTGCGAGCTACGGACGCCAGGAGGAACTCGCGGACCGTGGGTTCATCGTCGTTCAAATCGACGGCATGGGGACCAACTGGCGGAGTAAACGTTTTCACGATGTCGCGTCGCGCAATCTCGGGGACGCGGGATTCCCGGATCGGATCGCGTGGCTCAGGGCGGCGGCGGCGCGTTTCGCGGAACTCGACCTTTCGCGCGTGGGGATCTATGGCGGCTCGGCCGGGGGCCAGAACGCATTGCGGGCCCTGCTCGCCCACGGGGACTTCTACCAGGCGGCCGTCGCGGATTGCGGATGCCACGACAATCGCATGGACAAGATCTGGTGGAACGAAGCCTGGATGGGCTGGCCGGTCGGTCCGCACTACGTCGAGCAGTCCAATGTGACCCAGGCGCACCGACTCCAAGGAAAACTGCTGCTCACCGTCGGCGAACTCGATCGCAACGTCGATCCGTCCAGCACCTACCAGGTGGTCAGCGCGCTCATCAAAGCCGGAAAGCCCTTCGAGTTCCTTCCGTTTCCGGGGTCGGGTCATGGCGCCATTGAGTCCGACTATGGCAGGCGCCTTCGCGCGGACTTCTTCGTTCGCGCCTTGATGCCGTCGAGCCCACACCCCGGACCCGGTCGCTGATCCGATGGAATTCGATCCGCTTCGTTCCGATCCGATCCAACCCGATCCATTCGATTCAGCGCGGAGTCACGAGAAACCCAGCCACCGCCCACCCTGGTACGTCACGAACGCCAGGATCCAGGCCAACGCGGTCATGTAGGCCAACTGAAAGAGCGGCCACTTCCAGGCGTTTGTCTCGCGCCTCACCACCGCGATCGTGCTCACGCACTGGAGCGCGAACACGTAGAACACCATGAGCGTCACCCCTGTCAGGGGTGTGTACACCGGGCTCCCATCCTCGCGCCGCTGGGATTGCATCACGGCCGCCAGCCCGCGAGTCCCTTCGGCCGAATCGTCGAACTCGCCGACGTTGTAGACGGTCGACATGGTGCTCACAAAGACCTCGCGCGCCGCGAACGAGGCCACCAGCCCGATCCCGATCTTCCAGTCGAACCCCAGCGGGGCGATCCACGGTTCCATGGCACGCCCAAGCACGCCCGCGAAACTGTGCCTCAACCGTTCCCCCGCGTGTTCCCTTTCCAATTCGGTCACGCGGTCCGCGGCCGCCACGCCGTCACCGGCGGCCGCGCGCCGAAGCTGTTCCTCGAAACCCGCCTCCCTCTCCGCGCTTCGCGGGTACGTCGCCAGCACCCACAGCACCATGTTGATCACCAGGATCACCGTCCCCGCTCGGCGGAGGAAAAGCATCGATCGATCCAGCATGTGACGCAGCACCGCCCTGAATCCCGGGCGCTTGTAGGGCGGCAGTTCCATGATCAGGAGCGGCGTGTGTCCCTTGAGCAGCGTCTTCTTGAAGATCCACGCCATCCCCAGCGCCACGACGATCCCCAGCAGGTACATGCCCAGCATCGTGAGCGCGGACAGCTTCAGGAAACCGAGGAACACCACGTTGGGAATGCACGCCGCGATCAGCACCGTGTACACCGGCAGTCGCGCCGAACAACTCATCAGCGGCGCCACCAGGATCGTCACGAGCCGGTCCTTCGGCGTCTCGATCGTGCGCGTCGCCATGATCCCCGGAATCGCGCAGGCGAAGGATCCCAGCAGGGGAATGAAACTCTTCCCGTGCAACCCCACCTTGCTCATCAACCGGTCCATGAGAAACGCCGCGCGCGCCATGTAACCGGTGTCCTCGAGCATCCCAAGGAACAGGAACAACAGCAGGATCTGCGGCAGAAACACGATCACGGCACCCACCCCCGCGATGACCCCGTCCGTCAGAAGATCCCGAAGGTCGCCCGACGGCATCGCTCCGCGCACCGAGTCCGCCAGCCAGCCAACTCCACCTTCAATCCAACCCATCGGCCATTCCGCCAGCGTGAATATCGCCTGAAACATCAGGAACATGAGCCCCACAAAGATCAGCGGTCCCCACACCCGGTGCGTCACGATCCGGTCCAACCGGTCGCTCATCGTCTCACCCACCTCCCCACAAGCCTTCGCCACCGCCTCGTGAATCGATGAAATCCGCGCGTACCGACCTTCGATCGCCGCGCTCGTCCAGTCGACGTCCGCCTCCTCCAATCGCGCCCGCGCCGACGCCACCCAACCCGCCGTGTCGGCCGGCCATCGCCCTCCCAGTCCGACCAGGGCCTTGTCGTCCGTTAGGAGAAGCAGCGCCTCCAACCGCGACGACGGCATCCCAGGCTTGCCCGCGCCCACGGTCCTGCCCGCGAGTTCCGCCCATTCCCGTTCCAGGGCTTCCGGGATTTCGACGAAACGCCGCGCCTTCGGAACGGTCGATTCCCGCGGATGCAGCGCCAACCGGAGTATCTCCGACCGAAGTCGGTCCAAGCCTTCGCCACGACTCGCGACCAACGGCACCACCGGAACTCCCAACTCCCCGCTCAGATCACCGCAATCCACCTCCGTCCCGTTGTCCGCCGCCACATCCATCATGTTCAGCCCGACGACGGTCGGGTACCCCAACTCGATCACCTGGGTGGCGTAATAGAGATTCCGTTCGAGGTTCGAAGCGTCGACCAGGATGACGACGACCGACGGAATCCCGACTTCGGGCAATCGGCAGAGAAGGACATCCCGCGCGACGGCCTCATCCGGCGACTGGGGGCTCAGACTGTAGGATCCGGGAAGGTCGAGGAGCGTGATCCGGAGATGCGGGGGCGTCCCGCGAAGCCGGCCTTCCTTCCTCTCGACCGTGACCCCCGCGTAGTTCCCCACCTTCGCCCGCAAACCCGTCAGCGCGTTGAAAAGGGTCGTCTTTCCGCAGTTGGGATTGCCTGTCAGCACCACGAGATGCTCTCGCGGAGCCACCGGCTGCGGACCGTCTGGCGGGACAGGCGTCATGGACCTCCAATCTGGAGCGTCCCGACGCGATGGGCTTGCGCCTGCTTGCGGTTGGTTGTCGTCCGTTTGCGCACCGGTTCCACGATCACGCGGGCCGGACAAGGATCAGGTCCGCCTCGTGCTTGCGCAGGGTCAGATGGTAGCCGCGAACCTTGATCTCGACGGGATCTCCCAGGGGCGCGAACCGAACGAGTTCCACCGGCGTACCCACCAGCAACCCCATTTCCATCAGCCGGGCCTTGTCCGGGCCGGGCAACCGGATCTCCGCGACCTTTCCCCGCCCACCCGCCGCCAGGGCGCTCAATAAAAAGGACCCGCCACTCTCACTCATCAGGACCTCGCTTCCCCGTTTCTCCGCGTCGCCGGCTCCACAACGATCATGCCCGCCAGGTCCCGGCTGATCCCCAAGCGGACATTGCACACCTGGCAGATCACGTGGGTGTGCTTGCTCAGCAACCGGATCCGCTGCTGCTCGCAGAAGCCGAGCTCCCGCAGGCGAATCGCCACGTCCGGGGGAGCCTTCAATTCGAGGACCCGCACACAGGCGCCCACCGTCACCTGCGCCAGGGAACAAGAATCCGGACCACCGCCGGAACCCGTCGGGTCCCTGTCAGTCTCGGAAGGCGCGGCCATGGCCCCCTCACGCTGTCGCCACAACCCGCCTCCCTTCAAGCCCCATCTCTTCGCCACCCGCTTCCACGCCTCAATCCAGGGAGCGGGTTTCGTCCGTCGAGGATACTTCGTCGTCTTCGGGTTCCGTGTGCTCGGTGTGCTCCGTGGTGGCTCCGCAATTGGAGCCCCCCCCCGGGAATATCGTCTCCATCCGCCTCATCGGGGGCGTGACCCAGGACGATCGGGCCGTCTACTCTGCCGCGTCGCTACGCCACCACCCATTCGTCACCCGCCATGCCTCCCCTGCCCTCGCACTCCGTCGCCGATCTTCAGGCCTCCATCCGAAACGTCCCGGACTTCCCCAAGCCCGGCATCCAGTTCAAGGACATCACGCCCATGCTCTCCGATGCCGGCCTTTTCGCGTCCTGCATCCATCTTCTCGTGGGCCCCTGGAAACCCGGCGATATCGACCTCGTCGCCGGCATCGACGCGCGCGGCTTCCTGTTCGCTTCCGCGGTCGCCTTCCACCTCGGCACCGGGGTCGTTCCCGTCCGGAAGAAGGGAAAGCTCCCGTACCGCACGGTCGAGGAAAGTTACTCGCTCGAATACGGGACCAACACCCTGGCCATGCACGTCGATGCCATCCAACCCGGGGAACGCGTGCTGCTCGTCGACGATGTCCTCGCCACCGGCGGCACCGCCGCCGCCACGGTTCAACTCATCGAAAAGCTCGGCGGCAAGGTCGTCGAACTCGCCTTCGTCATCGAACTCGGATTTCTCGACGGCCGCGCCCGGCTGCCGGGGAAGGCGATCCGTTCCCTGATCACCTACTGAGCGCGGGGCTCCGTCCATCCCGGCCGGATCGCGGGGTTCGAGACAAGGATTTCGGGAAATGGCTTGCGCCGACGGGGGCCGACCCGTTAGGCGTAGATCGTCGTTCGTTCTTTGATGTGCCGGGGCTCGCCCCGGCCAACATGGATAGATGCTCGGGAACCCCGTGGGAATCGGGGACGGTAGCGCCACTGTATCGGGTGACAGACCCCCAACAGCCACTAGCGGCAACGCTGGGAAGGCGGGGGCGAGGTTCGCAGCCCGGAGTCAGGAGACCGGTCCATCCATGCTCGTCCGTCCCCGCCGCCGAACACGACCCGTTCGCATTCGCGTTCGGCGCGTTGGGACACTTCTCCGCCCAAGAGAAGGATGAGGCCAGTGGCACCGGCTTGTCAGCCGGTCACCCCAGCGGAGTTCCCACGAACTCCCGGTTCGGGTCCGGGTCCGGGCCGCCCATTCGGGCAACCCTGATTCCGCGCTGGTCTCGCAATCCAACCTCCGCGCCTGGGCGCGCGGTGTCCGTGATGCAGACCTATGAACCCGATCCGCTCCGTCCCTTCGGCGGCCAGCCACGCCGTCGCCATCTCCATCTCCACCTCCGTCCGCCTTCTCCTCGGCGCCCTCCTGGTCCCCCAGGTCGCCGCCCCAGCCCAGTCGCCACCCAATCACGCCGCCGAAGTCGCGGCCTACTCCGCCGGCCTCGGAGCCGCCAGCGGCTACCAGGATCCCTCCGTCGCTCTCGGCGCCCCGTCCCGCATCACCCCCGGTGAATTCGGCGGCCCGGTCGATCCGTTCAGCGCGCCCTGGCAGGCCGGACAACTCGTTTCGATCGGCAACGCCGGCTCGCTCACCGTCCGCTTTCAATATCCCGTGCTGAATCTCGCCGGGAATCCCCACGGCCTCGACTTTCTCATCTTCGGCTCCGCCGCGTTCCTGATCACCAATGGCGACTACTCCGGCGGCGGCATCACCGACGGCTCCCTGTTCGGCCAATCAGCCGGCCCCACCCGGGTCAGCGTCAGCGCCGATGGATCCCTCTACTTTCCCCTCGACCTGTCCCTCGCACCCACCGTCGACCGATACTTCCCGACCGACGGCGCCGGCGACTTCACCCTTCCTGTGAACCCCGGCCTCCGCGAAGCCGACTTCAATGGACTGGGGCTCGCCGGGATCCGGGCGCTCTACGAGGGTTCCGGGGGCGGAACCGGTTTCGACATTGGTTGGGCGCGCAACTCCGACGGCTCGCAAGCGCGCCTCGATTCGATCCAGTTCGTTCGCGTCGACGTCCTTGCTGACCGGGTCGAGATCGATGGTTTCAGCGCGGTCCCGGAACCTTCCACAGGTGTCCTCACAATCCTCGGCGCCCTCGTTGGTCTCGCCGGTGCTGGATTTCCTCGGAAACAGATCCGGCATCCACGGCCGTGAGATTCCAGTTCGCCAGGTCCGCGAAAGCCGTTCCCCGAACCGCCTTCGCACCCGATTCACGGCGCCCCCGGCTCCGCGCGATGTGGATTGGGACCCTCCGGGTTTTTCCCACCCCGGCGCGAGTCCCTTCCTCGAAGGCCAGGGCGTGGTTCATCCTGGTTCGAATGTTGGCGCTGGCACTGGTCCCCGTCAGCGGAGCCGCTGTCTCCGAATCCGCGACAAACGGAAACGAGGTCTGGCGCGAGGATTTCTCCACGGATCCAGCCTCCCGTGGCTGGCGGGTCCGGGGAGACGCGAACCACTTCCGCTGGGAAGCCGACACCGGCCGACTCGCGGTCACGTGGGATTCACGCGGTCCGAATGCGTTCCTCTACCTGCCGCTCCCGACGATCCTGACACGGGCCGATTCGTTCCGGTTCCGTTGCAGCCTGGTTCTCGACGACATCGCCACGGAAACCCCGGACACGACGTTCCAGCTGGCCTTCGGTCTGATCCGCCAGACCGACGCCTTCTCGCCTTCCTCCTTTCGCGGTGCAGGAATTCACCCGGCTTGGGGTCCGCGAAATCTGGTCGAGTTCGACTATTTTCCCGCCAGTTCGTCGATCGCGTCGTCCTTCTCCGCCGTCGCCGTCGCCACGAACAACACGCGTTGGGCGACCCTGGATCTGTTCCCCTACCGACTCGAGACCGGCGTCCGGTACGAGATCGAAGTCGCGCACGAGGCCGCCGATTCACGGATCCACCTTCGGGTGAAGCGGGACGGCCTGCCGTTCGTGGAAGGCTGGGTGGTGATCGCTCCGAACTTCGGCGACTTCCGCCTCGATGCCTTCTCGTGGACCAGCTACAGCGGCGAGCATCAACCGGCCGGATACGGGGGCCAGATCCTCGCCCACGGATACGTCGACGATCTCGAACTCGAATTCACGCCGGCGCCACGCGCGATCCTGGAACCCTCCGGGCCGGGTGGGCCGCTGCGAATCTCCCTGCCCTCTATTTCCGGCTGGGTCCCGGTCCTCGAACGTCGCGTTGGGGACTATCCTTGGGAACCCGTCCGCGCGGATCCCGAAACGGGGTCGGACCGTTGGTCATTCTCGGATCCGGACCCACCCCCAACCGCGGCGTTCTACCGCGTGCGACTGGAGCGCCCATGAGACGGCGACGCGCCTTCACGCTCATCGAGCTCCTGGTCGTGATCGCGATCGTCGCAATTCTCGCCTCACTCCTCGTTCCCAGCCTGGTTCGAGCCGGCGAGAGTGCCCGCTCGACCCGGTGTCTCGGCAACCTCCGCCAATTGGGAATGGCGGTTCAACTCTACTGGGACGACCACGAAGGCGGGACCTTTCGGTACCGCTGCGGGGCCACCCACAACGGCGTCGTCTACTGGTTTGGGTGGCTCGAGAACGGACAGGAAGGGCAACGCGCGTTCGATCCCACGGCCGGCCCGCTCTGGAACTACGTCAACGCGCGCGGCCTCGAAATCTGTCCGGCCTTGAGGCGACATTCCCGCGATTTCAAACCCAAGGCCGCCGGCGGCGCCTTCGGCTACGGTTACAATCTCCATCTGTCGGCGCCGGAGGATCAGCCCCCTGTCCGACCTCAGTCCGCCCGGCAACCTTCGCGGCTCGCCGTCTTGGCGGACGCCGCCCAGGTCAATGACTTCCAACCACCGGCGGCCCCTGACAACCCGCTGCTGGAGGAGTTCTACTACGTCAACCTCCGTGAGTCCACGGCCCACTTCCGCCACGCGAGCGGCGCCGGCCGTTCGCAGGTCATCTTCGCCGACGGCCACGCCGCAGCGGAACAACCCGTCCCCGGGACCTTCGACACCCGACTTCCCAACGCCCGCGTCGGGCGGCTCCAACCGGAAATCCTCGAGTTTCCGTAAAGGAACCCGACCATGTCCCGTCGGCCCTTCGGTGAGCCGGACAGGATACGGTTGCCCCAGGCCAAGAATGGTGGAGTCAGACTTCAGGCAGGTCTTTCAGGATGACTCTCGTCATTCCAGAGCATCGGATGTTCCCCGAACCCATCCCCAACAACCCCATGATGTGCTTCCCCAGAAAGCCGGCCCCTCATGAACCTCCTGCCCCATCAACTCCGCCCCTGCCTTGCCCGCCGGGTCTGCCTCGTCGGTCTGGGAAACCCGAGACTCGGAGATGACGCCGTCGGCGTCCGCATCGCCGAGGCCCTCACGCGGGAGCGTCTGAACTCAAGCCTTCCCCTGAACGAGGATTCGGCGTCGAAACCTTGCGACCCGCGGACGCGCCCCGCAGCCGGTGAACCGGCGTTTCCCGTGATCCTTCATCCCGCCGGCGACCCCGACGAAGTGATTCCGCGGATCGTCGAAGGACGATTCGACCACGTCGTCTTCATCGAAGCGCTGGATTTCGGAGGGCGTCCGGGTTCCGTGACGGTGCTTCAGACCGAGGAAATCCGTTCCCGATTCTCCCGTCCCGGATGCCTTTGGATCCCCTTGGGGCCGCTTGTGGAACGAATCGAGTCGAACGGCCACACCAAAGCCTGGGTTCTCGGCGTCCAACCCGCCTCCCTGCGACCGGACCGTCCGCTCTCGCGCTCGGTCCAGGGAACTTTTCAAAAACTGGTCGAACTCCTGGCCCGCGAGATTGGGATCCCAGGCGCCGCCAGCCCGTCTCCCGCCTGATTGGGATCGAGACCCGGCTCAGGGGATGTACGTCGATTCCTTGAACCGCTGGAGGTCCCGATGGCCAGCCCGCGCGGGCCGGTCCAACCCCTTCAGGTTCGCGGTGTCGCCTTCGCGCCAACGCCAGATCTCGGCGTGACCGTCGGCGAAGGACAGCATCCCCGCCTTGCCGTGACGGCTCGCCGGCGTGTTCTGCCAGAGCCAGACGGTGGGCAGGGCGCGCACCGCGAAAAACCCGTCATCGATGCTGCTGGGTTCCTCGTCGATGAACACACTGGCCTGGGACGGCGACGGCCGGTTGATCTCGGTCGCCTTCCGGAAAAATGGAACGCCCGGATTCACAAAGGCGCCCGCCTCGTCGCCCGCCATTCGGCCGTTCATGGAGACGCTTCGCACCCGGATCACCGACCGGCCGCCGGTCCTCCAGGGCGTGATATCGGCGGGGCAGCGGTAGATCTCGTAGGCGTTGTTGTAGGGCCAGAGCCGGCCATTGCGGATGTCGTTCAGATTGGTCGCACCCGGAAGCGAGTTCACGTTGCCGCCGATCCAGGCATTCGTGTTGCCCAGCAGGTTCGGAACCAAACGCTCGTCGTGATCATCCGCGTACATCACCCACGCCAACTGCAATTGCTTGAGATTGTTGATGCACTTGATTCCGTGCGCCTTCTGCTTCGCCTTGCTCAGGGCGGGCAACAGCATGCTCGCCAGAATGGCGATGATTGCGATCACGACCAGCAACTCGATCAGCGTGAAGGCCGCCAGGTTCTTCCGGCCAAGAACGTGGCGTCGGCTCGGATGGGTCAAACGTGGAAAGTTCATCGTAGCTCGGTGTGTCTCGTCGCGAATCAAGGGAATGGGTACGGCGCAAACTGTAGATTCCACCTCTCGGACAAGGCAACGGGCATTTCAACGCACGCCCACTCGCCCCTCACCGACCCGCCCCCCAATCGGCGCTTCCCTCCCGCGCCCGGACCACTTCAACCCGATCCCCGACCGTCCACACGACGGCACCCAATCCATGCGAGAACCGCGTCTCCCAGCTCATTCCGTAGGCGCCGGCATCCGTCCATGCCAGAAGATCCCCCGCTCCCACCGAGGCGGGCAGTTCGTGGATCCCCAGGTTGTCGAATGCCATGCAGGTGGGTCCGCAAACAATCGTCCTCACCCGAACACCGCGCCGGCGCGTGACCGCGAAAAGGGCGTGCCGCTCCCAGGTCGCCGTCATCGCGTGAAGGGTCCTGCCCCCATCGCAGATCAGCGTCCGAACCCCGCGGCCCTCCTTCACATCCAGAACCTTCACGACCAGCACGCCGGACGGCGCCGCCACCCACCTCCCGTTCTCCATCCAGATCTCCTCGACGTGCCTGAATCGCGAACGAATCCCCACCAGGACCTCACGAAAACTTGCCAGCGAAAACCCCGCGTCCAGCGGCGATCCCTTCCGCGTCGCCACCCCTTCGGGAGGCATCCCCCCTCCCAGATCCAAGACCCGCGGCCGCCATCCCGCCGCTTCGGCCGCCGACAACCCCTCGAACGCCGCCTCGCGGTAACAGCGGGCCTCCGCGACATTCGTGCGCAGGTGGAAATGGAGGACACCGGGTTCCAATCCCTCCCGCCTCAAGGCCTTCAACGCGTGTCCCAGTTCGCCAGCCAGCAGGCCGAATTGGGTCCGGACTCCGGCGAACTCGAAGTTCTCCTCGGAACGGGTGTTCACCCGAAGACCCAGGTTCCACCGCGCCGTCCGCGCCGTCCGCGCCAACGCCCGGATCTCGGCCATCGAATCGAAATTGACCCGCAAACCCGCCAAACCACCGGCCTCCAGCCAGGTGTGTTTCGCCGGTCCGTTCACTAGAACCTCCGACGGCGCCACCCCCATTCCCAACGCGACGTGCAGTTCGCACTCGGACACGACTTCCAGACCATGTCCCCGGCGCCTCCAGACTTCCGCCGCCGGGATCAAGGGCAGGGTCTTGAACGACCACCAGTGGCGAACCGGGATGCCGGCGAAGGCCGCGTCGAGAAGCCGGGCCCGATCCACCAGGGGTTCCTCGGCAAAGACCAGCGCGGGCGTTCCCGCCACCCCAACCGCCGCAAGGGCTCGTTTCCCCCAGAACGATCGCGTCGCCGCTTCCGCGGCGTTCCGACTCCCAACCTTCCCCGCCGTCACTCGTCCCCCCAGGTCCCATTCACCCAGGCCTCGTTCCGGTCCACGCAGGCCACGGCCTGAATCCGTGCCTTCGGGTTCGCGAGCGTGATCGGGTCCTCGGCCGCGTAGTTCCGCATCCGACACCCGACCATGGAAACCGTCAGCCGCTTGTCCCCCCGGACACAGAGGAAATCCTGCGACATCCGCAACGTCGTCAACGCCGGGTTCCCTCCCGAAAACGCCTCGACTCCGTTCAGCGTAATGTGCCCCTGTCCCTCGATCACGATCGGATGCACCTCCGACACGGTCGGGCCCGTGTTCGCAATGATCGATCCCTGGGCGATCTGCCAGTTTCGGTTGAACGTGCCGTCGCCCAGCTTGTGGATGCCGATCGTCACGCAATCGAGATTGAAGTTCGTCAACTGCCCATAGGTCGCCGGCCCGAGGTAGACCCCTCCGTACGACCCGAAGGTGAAGAGATCCATGAGCACCGCGTTGTCGGTGTGATCGATCCAGTACGTGAAGGTCTTCCGGGCCACCACCGAATCGATCACGGATCGGCTGTAGCCTCCCCGGAAATACCGGAGGTTGGCCGGGTTCACGTGGCAATGGAGCACACGGGGGATGTCGTAGCAGTAGTCGATCCGAATGAACTCCCCGCTCAACGGGTACCCGTAGCAGTGTTCGAACAGGATCTGCTCGCAGGGATGTTCGCGGGCGGCCCGGAAATCCATCGCCACATACTCCCCATAAAACGTGAGGCTCGACAGGGTGACGCCCTGCGCCGACCGCGACTTCGAGACCTGGATCGTGGGGGGATACGCCACCACTTTCGCGGGATCGTTCAACGTCTGTTCCGGATACCAGAATTGCAGGCCCCGAACCTGGGTCGATCCTTCGACCGTCAGGAACGGCGCCCGGTCGTCCTCGATCCGAAAAACGCTGCCCACGGGCTGCCGCAGCGTCGGATGGCGGGTCCCTCGCCCGACAGGCCCATGGACCCCGATCAGGGAGACGTTCTGCCGCAGGACCAGCCCGCTCTCGACCCGGTACGGTTCCTCGGAGGGTTCGACCCAGAGTCCCGCGCCCCGGACCGCCGCCCAATCGATCGCCCGTTGAAGCGCCTCGCGGTTGGTTCCCGGCGCATTCGTTGAATGAAGCCCAAACTCGGCCACGTTCCGCATCAGCGGACCGGCCGGGAACGCCGCCCCGTCGGCCGAGCGGGAAACCGACGGCGACAACGCCGCCAACACGGTGAACACCCAGGCCACCCGTTCGTTCGTTCGAGAGAGTCCCCGCCGCCGCGGGAATGAGACTGTTTCAGAATTCATGGGTGCGCCCACCCCACCACGAAGAAAGCGTCCGAACAACTCCCGCGTGGCGTGCGGCCGCCGGCCGGGCGCATTTCCAACTTGCGGTGGTCCTGCACGGTCGGAGTCGGTATCGGCATCGGTATCGGTATCGTCGCGAGAACGCAGTCAACTCGGAGATACGCCTCCGCCGGCCTTCCTCCCCAATCCCCGGAAAAGCTCACCTCCTGAATGGCGCTCCCGAGCCGCTTCGGAAGCCCGTCGGCGTTCACACCCGCGGCACATGCCCGGGGCGGGTTGTGGATTCACTTCCGGTTACCGCGATCACCGGCGGAGCCCACCGCGCCACCACGAATCGGTAGATCAGACTCGCGGCCAGGACGATTCCGATGCACTGGATCAAACGGTGGAAGGCGTGATCAACAACCGCTTTCCCACCCAATCTCGCCTCCTCCACGACCGGAAAAAAGTTCGTCGAACCCAGCGTTCCTCCCATCCGATCCAGCAGCTCGGTCAACTGCCTGGCCGACGCCTCGAGTTGGGCGGCGGCCTCGGTGTAATCCTGGATCCGGAAAGGTTCGGCCTTCGTATCGCTGGGAGGGTCCGGGGAAGTGTCGCCCGTCCACCCGAGTTCCCTCATCCGCACCATCACGGCGTCGAAACCCGCCAGGGTCGCCGTGAACGACTCGGAAAAACGCGAACCGGCCAGGAGCGATTCGCGCACCTCCGCCAACACGGGTCTCAGCCGGGCTTCCTGATCTTCCACGGCCTTGAGCAGGGCGACACGCTCCGTGCGAACCATCTCGGGCAACCCCTCGGCCGCCGTCACGAATCGGTCCAGGTCCGCCGTCACCCGCGAAGCGTCCTCCAACGCCCGCCGGATTTCCGGAACGGCGACGGTCCGCCGCACCATCAGTTCCGTTTGCGCCTGCAAAAGGCTCGGCAGCCGTTGCCCAATGTACAAGGCCCGTTCCCCGAACAACCGGGTCTGCGCCAGTTCGCGCGCCGCCGGATCCAACCCTGCGAACGGATCCAGCATCAGCGCGCCAAGCAGGCTCGAACCCTCCTTGGGCGTCTTGGCGAGCTTGCTCGCGAAGTTCATCGAAAAATGAACCTGTCGCGCGTACGACACACTGCCGGGATCCGGATTCTGCCTCCGCCAGGACTCGACTTCTTCGCGAAGGCTTTCCGTCTGTTCGGGCGCGAGGAACTGGGAAGCGATCGTCCAAATCTCCGCCTCCGCGGCCCGAACCGAGTCCAGAAGCGGCCTCGCCTGCTCGCCAAAGACCGCCGGAATCCAGTGCTCCTCGGTGTTGATCCTCAACACCGTCACCATGGCCGCCAGGTCGAACAAGGACGCCACCGCGTTGGGTCCGGCGGCCGTGGACCATGCGTTCATCTGCAGGCCGACCCTCCACGACTGGATGTCCGCCTCGCCGATGTCCCCCACCGGCCGCAGGGGGCGCAACGCGACCCGGATGCGGCCGGCGAAATCGTCGGCGAACCGCATCAAGGCGTGCTGTAGAACAACGGGGTCCAAGGCCTTCTCCTGCTTCCCCGGGGCAAGCGTTCGGACCGTATTGCCCGGTGCGTCCGCGATGCCCTGCATCAGTCGGCACCCGACCAGCAGAGCCGAAGCGATGATGAGCCCCGCTGGCCAGACCGTTCGAATCACCCACGCCCAGCGAATCCTTCCCACCCGCCGGCGGTTCGTGGAGCGCCCAAGATCCCCAGGTTTCAGCAAGAAAGCCTCCCCCAGGTTCCGCGACGCGCGCGGTCGAACAATCCTCTTCCGACGGCGCCACCCGACCGGTACCGGTGGCCCAAGGTCGGGCGGTTCCCCAACCTTATCCCGATGCCCACGGCGGATCCCTCCGCCAACAGGGGATCCAGAGTGCGAACGTGGACGTCGCTGCATGGCGATTTCCGCATGACGCGGAAGCTTTGCCGGGCGCCCTGTTTGGGTCAATCGGCTCGCCGCCAACCCGACGTCATCGCGGAACGGGTCCGGCGGGTCCGGCAGGTCCGGAATCGCCAAACGCGTCCGCGGGTCCTAGCCTCCCTTCCCACGGTCATACGCAGCCGTATCCGTGTATCCGTATCCGTATCCGCATGAGCACGAGCACCCCGGAACAAACCGCCGCCGATCTTCATGAACGCATTCTCGGCCCACTCGCCAAGCGATTGGCCTTCGACCTCGCCCATTGGCCGACGAACAGCGCCTCGACCCCCGTAGTTCTTTTCCTTGGAAACCATTCCTCGGGGAAATCGTCGTTCATCAATCACCTCCTGGGGCAATCGGTCCAAGCCACGGGATTGGCGCCCACCGACGACGGTTTCACGGTCCTGACCTGGGGCCGCCAGGCGGCCACCGCCGACGGCCCGACAGCCACGTCGCATCCACGGCTCGATCTCGGAGATTTCGCCCAACTCGGCCCGGCCTTCACCGCCAAACTGCGACTCCGGACGGTTCCCCATGAATTGCTTCAGTCCGTCACGCTCGTCGACAGTCCCGGCATGATCGACGCCATGGGCGCGCTCAACACCCGCGGCTACGAGTTCCCGGCGGCGGTCCGGATCTTCGCCGAACGCGCGGACCTCATCCTTTTCTTCTTCGATCCGGACAAGCCCGGAACCACCGCCGAGTCCGTCTCCGTCCTGACGGAAACGCTGGCGGGTTTGAGCCACAAACTCCTCCTGATCCTCAACAAGGTGGATCAGTTCGACAGCTTCCCCGACCTGGCCCGAACCTACGGCACATTGTGCTGGAATCTGGCGAAGGCCATCCGAACCAAGGACATTCCCCACATCGCCCTCTGCTATCTGCCGCCGGAACACGGGGCCCCGGCCCGCGCGACCGGAGCCCTTCCGCTGGGGGAATTTGACGCCGCCCGGGAGCAGGTCCTGGAAGAGATCCGCCGAACCCCGGCGCGCCGCGCCGACAATCTGGTTTCCGAGCTCTTGCAGCGCGGAAAGGAGATTCATCTCCATGCCCGCGTCTGCCGTGAACTCGGGCGGGCCTATCTGCGGATGCGACTGCAATGGCTGGCGGCCCTCGCCGTGACGACGCTCCTCGCGGGAATGGCCGTCTGGCTGGCGTGGACATCCGCCACCGAATGGACCACCCAACTCCTGGTGGTCCTCATCGGCGCGGCGGCGATCGCCGGAGCCTGGTGGCTTGGCCGGTGGCAGGCGCGCCGTTTCACCCGCCGGAGCCTGGACACCACGGTGCTCGACGAGGCGTTCACCCAGGCGTGTGAGGACGAACTGACCCTGCGCGACCGTGCCGACCTTCGGGCCCTCTGGGAGACGATCCGACCACGGACCGCGCGCGCCGTTCAATTGCTCGGACCCGGGCGCCTCGCGTTTTCGTTGGGTTGGGCGCTCCAGATCGCGCGGCTTCAACGGGTCGTCAGTCAGGATATTCCGGCGCTTCACCGCGATCTCGGCGGCCGTCAACCCGAGCTTCCCCTCCCCGCCGGTCCTTCCCAACCGCCGAACTGAACGGGACGAGGGGAGGGGCCGCTTGGCCCGGGTTCCCGCTTGCCCAAAACGCCCGGCCCCGCAAGGTCCCGCCCGCGTGATGAACCTGCCGAGGAAACGCGACCTCCTGCTCTCCCTGAAGTACTGCACGATCGAATCGTGCTTCAGCGTGCCGATGCTCAATCTCACGCTGACCCAGTTTCCGTTCATTCTCGGGTTCGCCGTGACCGGCCTTGGCTGGCGTTCCGGCGCCATCGGCTGGCTCGCGGCGATCCACCATATCTGCAATGCCCTGCAACCCCCGATCTATTGGGCGCTTCGTCGGCGGCTTTCCCTCCACCGGATCATCGTGCTCGGGTTCTGGTTCAACGCGCTCCCCTGGCTGATCCTCGCCCTGCTGCCCTTCCTCGGCCCCCACCGCGACTGGGTCTTCGGGTCCGTGGTGTTCGCCGCCACGCTCGCCAACAGCGTCGCTTCGGTCGCCTGGTCCGCCGCCACCGGCGAACTCGTGCCCATCCATATCCGCGGAAAATTCTTCGGCCGCCGCAACATGATCTTCGGGTTCTGGACCCTGGTCGTCGTCCTCGCGGCCGGCACAGCCGCCGAGTATTACCACAGTTCCCTCGCCGTCTTCGGCGCCATCTTCGCGGCGGCCGGACTCATGCGCCTCGTCGGATTGTATTTTCTCCTGCGGATGAGATTCCCGCCCCAGGTCATGGAACCCCACCAGCAACCCGAACGCTTCGGCGATTACCTCGCCGTCTTCCAGAGTCGTGACTACCTGTGGCTCGTCGCGTTTGTCGGTTTCTGGGGCCTCGCCCTCAACATCGGCATGCCCTTCTACAGCGTCTACGTCCTGCGGGAACTGCCACTGACCATCCGCGACCTGACCGTCTTCACCACGCTCGCGACCTTGGGAGGCCTGTTGGCCCTGCCCACCTGGGGGCTTCTCAGCGATCGTTTCGGCAGCAAACCCGTGATGCTCGCCTGCGCCTTCCTTTGGGTCGCCAGCGCCCTTCCCTCCTGGCTGTTCGCCGGCCCCGCCCATCACGTCCACCTCTACGTCACGTACTTCGTCGTCGGTGCCGTCACCGCCGGGTTCCAGCTCTGCCAGTTCAATCTCATGGTCAAGATGATCCCGGCCCGCAGCAAGGCCCCCTACATCTCGGTCTTCCTCGCAACCACCAGCCTCCTCACCGCTCTCGGTCCCTTGATCGGCGCCCAGCTCCTCATGAACATCCCGAATTCGCTCGGCGAATTCCTCGGCCAGCCGATCCTCCGGTTCCACGTCGTCTTCGCCGGTTCCCTCGTGCTCTGCCTGTTCGCCACCCACCTCCTCCAATCCATGAGGGAACCCGAGGAGCGCCCCCTGTCCGAACTGGTCCGCGTCATGCGCACCATGCGCGAATTCAACCCCGTCCTCGGCGTCGCCGCCGTCGCCGAACTCGTCTTCACGCCCCGCCGAATCACCCGCTTCGCCGCCGATTCCATGCGCAATCTTCGGAAACAGACCGCCGACATCGCCGAGGTCGGGGAGGAACTCGCCACCGCCGGCCTCAGCGTCTTCCGGCCCCGTCGAAAGCCCCGCCCAACGTCCGCGCAATCGACGGAACCGCCATCGCCCCCGACCCCGCCCGACCCCTAGCCCGCCCGTTCCCCAGGGAACTGAGGGCTGGCGTGACGCGCCCGGCGTCGTCACCCTCACGCATCGGACCATGAAGAACCCCTGGGTCCTCATCGCCTTCGGCTTCGGCTTCGGCTTGCGCGTCGGCCCCCTGATGGCGACCGGCGATGCGCCGATCGATTTCGCCAGGGACGTGCGCCCCGTGCTCGAAAAGCACTGCATCGAATGCCATGGCGCCGAAACCCAGAAGGGCGGCTACCGGCTCGACGTCCGCGACGCCGCCCTGAGGGGAGGCGAGAGCGGCCGACCCGCCATCGTCGCGCACGACGCCAAATCCAGCCCCCTCTTCCGTTTCGTCTCCGGCGAGGTCGCGGACATGCTCATGCCTCCCGAGAAGGCCGGCCGACCCCGCCCAACAGCTCACGAAATAGAAACCCTTCGTCGATGGATTCACGAAGGCCCCGCCTGGCCCGATTCCCTTGCCGGCTCGTCCCAGACAGCCGCGCCTCTTTGGTCCCTCACCCCCCTGGTTGGCCCTCCCGTCCCCGAAGGCTTCTCCGATCATCCGATCGATTCCTTCGTCCGGGCCGAACTGGCCGAACACGGCCTTGTTCCATCACCGCGGGCGGATGGGAGAACCCTCCTTCGCCGCCTGAGCTACGACCTCACGGGACTGCCACCCTCCCCGGAGGAACTCGCCGACTTCGTGGCCGATCCCAGCCCCGAAGCCTACGAGGCGCGGGTCGATCGCTACCTGGGATCGCAGCGGTACGGGGAACATTGGGCGCGCCACTGGCTCGACGTCGCCAACTACGCCGACACCCACGGCAACGACCATGACTACGCACGGTTCAACGCCTGGCCCTACCGGGATTACGTGATCCGAGCGTTCAACCAGGACAAGCCGTACGCGCGCTTCGTCCAGGAACAGGTTGCCGGCGACGTCCTTTTCCCGGAGGACCCCGATGGAACGATCGCCCTCGGATTCCTCGCGGCCGGTCCCTGGGACCACACGCTCATGGTCACCGTCCGCGAGGACACGGTCGATCATCGCATGGCCCAGAATCTGGACCGCGACAGCTTCGTGAGCGCCACAATGGGCACGTTCCAAAGCCTCACCGTCCACTGCGCCCGGTGTCACAACCACAAGTTCGATCCGGTCTCGCAGCGCGAGTACTACTCGCTCCAAGCCGTGTTCGCCGGTATCGACCGGGCGGATCGACCATTCGACAACGATCCAGCGACCCACGCCCGGCGGCAGCGTTGGCTCAACGAGCGTCGCCTCATCGAGACGCGTCACCCGTCCCTGATGGCCCGGCTCGAATCACCGGAAGTCGTCCAGTCCGTCGAGGCGTGGGAGGATGCCTGGCGACGACGTGACCAGGCCTGGACACGCCTCGACCCCGCCAGCGTGGTCTCCACCGGCGGCTCCACTCTGACCCGCGAACCGGATGGCTCGTGGTCCGCCTCCGGAAAGCGCCCCGATCGCGACACGTATATCCTGACCGTTCACCTGCCTCCAGGAACGCGTCAGGCGTTCCGGCTCGAAACGCTGCCCGACGATCGCCTCCCCACACGGGGTCCGGGCCGCTGGGACAATGGGAACTTCCATCTGAGCGAATTCCGCGCCTTTGTCGCCACCCCGGGGACGCTGGGCTCCGGTCAGCCCCTGACCTTCGCGCGCGCCGTCTCGGACTACGACGAAGGTCCGGCCATCTCCGCCGCGCAGGCGATCGACGGCAAGAACGAAACCCACTGGGGCATTCACCCACGGTACGGGGAAGCTCACGAGGCCGTCTTCGTGACCGCCAAACCCATGGTCACGTCCGAACCCGCCACCTTGACCTTCCTCCTGGAACATCAGGCCGGCGCCCCGGGACACGGAATCGGTCGATTCCGTCTTTCCACCACCGACCAGGATCCCAAAGACGCGATCGTCCGCCCGATTCCGCCGGAACTCACGTCGATCCTCCGAACCCCGCCCGAAAAGCGCACGCCGTCGCAACGGGAGACGCTCGCCCTGGCCGTGCTGAAGTCAAAGGTCGACCGCGATCTGGGCGGACTCCCCGAACCCGGCCGGGTTTACGCCGTTTCCCGCGATTTCCCTCCGGACGGACCGAATTTCAAACCCACCCCGACGCCTCGTCCGATCCATGTGCTCGCCCGTGGCGACCTCGCCCGGCCGGGCGAACCCGTGGGACCGGGCACCTTGTCCTGCATTCCCGGCCTCCCCGGGGAACTCGCCCTGGCCGGCGCGGATCCGGAGGACGAATCGGTCCGGCGGGCGGCGCTGGCCCGGTGGCTCACCGACGGGCGGAACGTCCTCACCTGGCGGAGCATTGTGAACCGCGTCTGGTCCCACCACTTCGGCCGCGGCCTGTGCGACACGCCAAACGATTTCGGCCGAATGGGCGGCACCCCCAGCCATCCCGAACTTCTCGACTGGCTCGCGGTTTGGTTCCGCGACCAGGCCGGGGGTTCCCTGAAATCCCTCCACCGGCTCATTGTCACGAGTGAAACCTGGAAACAGGCCTCCCTCACCGACCGCGCTCCACCGACGGACCCCGACAACCGCCTGCTCTGGCGTCAGAACCGGCCGCGCCTCACCGCGGAGCAACTGCGCGACACCTTGCTCGCGCTGAGCGACCGGCTCGATCCCGCGATCGGAGGTCCGTCCGCGGTCCAGTTCAACTCCCGCGGGGACGCCACCTTCAATTCCGGGGGCAACCCGCCGTACCTGGACTACGAGAATTTCGATCCCGATTCCGATCCCGCGCGCCGCCGCGCCATCTACCGATTCCTCTTCCGAACCGTTCCGGATCCGCTCATGGACGCCCTGGACTGCCCGGACGGCGGCGCCGTGACCGCCGAGCGCAATGTCTCGTCCACGGCGGTGCAGGCCTTCGCTCTCCTGAACAACGCGTTTGTGATCCGACAATCGGAACACATCGCCGCGCGCATCGCGACCGGCGCCAGTCAGCCCGATGCCCAGGCTGTGACGGCCTTTCGCCGGATCCTCCTCCGGGATGCCACCGACTCGGAGCGGACGCGCCTGGCGGAGTACATCGAGCACCATGGACTCGCCAACGCGGCCCACCTCCTGCTCAACAGCAACGAATTCCTCCACCTCGACTGAAGCATGAGCCTGAGCCTGAGCCCCAATCTGGCACGTCGGGATTTCCTCGGAAGCATCACTTCGGGACTCGCGGGAATCGCCCTGGCCGCCCTCGCCCGGCAGGACGACGTCCGGGCCTCCGCCCCGCCCCACCATCGCCCAAAGGTTCAGCGGATCATCCAGCTGTTCATGAACGGCGGCGCGAGCCAGTGCGATCTGTTCGATTACAAACCCGAACTGATCGCGCGCCACGGTCAGAAATTCGATCCCGGCGCCGGACAGCGCGTGGAAGCCAGCATCAGCGTCCCGGGCGCGATCATGAAAAGCCCGTTCGAATGGTCGCGCCACGGACAGTCCGGCCGCTGGGTGAGCGCCGTACTGCCCCACCTCGCGCGTCACGTCGACGACATGGCCTTCCTCATGGCCATGCAGTCCGCGTCCAATGTCCACGGCCCCGCCGCCTATCTCCAAACCAGCGGCTTCCTGCCTCCCGGTTTTCCCTGCGCCGGCGCCTGGATCTCCTACGCGCTGGGCAGTCTCTCCGCGAACATGCCCGCGTTCGTCGCCCTCCCAGACGCTCGCGGCATGCCCTACAACGGCCTCAGCGCCTTCACGTCCGGATTCCTTCCCGCCAACCACCAGGGCACCGT
>JBFWOK010000111.1:0-24262 GCA_050250555.1 Limisphaerales bacterium | reverse complement strand
GCCGTGGTCGACGCCCTGTCCAACAAGTCCGGCCCGATTCGCATCTCAGCGATGGCGGATGTCTACAAGGACAAGCTCGACAACAGCTACCGCGCCCTCAAGCGCGGCCCCGTCGCCAACCGGGTCGAGGTCGCCGTGGACAAGCAGTTCCTGGGCTTCGACGGCTACAAGCACGCGATGGATTCCTTGAAACCCGGCGACATCGTGATTCTCACGACGCCGCTCGCGTTCCGCTGGGTCCACTTCCAATACGCCATCCAGAAAGGCCTCAACGTCTTCATGGAGAAACCGCTCACCGCCGACGGACCCTCGTCGAGAAAGCTCATCAAGCTCGGTGAAGAGGCGTCCGCGCGGAACCTCAAGGTCGGTGTCGGCCTCATGTCCCGTCACAGCCGAGGACTCCAGGAACTCCACAAGCGCATTCAGGACGGTGAAATCGGCGACATCATCGCGATGCGCGGCTACCGCATGCACGGTCCGGTCGGATCCGCCTTCACGACCAAGTGGCCCGGCAAGCCGAGCGAACTGATGTACCAGATCCGGAATTTCCACAGCTTCCTGTGGGCCAGCGGCGGCTGCTTCAGCGACTTCTACATCCACATCGTCGATCACCTCTCCTGGATGAAGAACGGGTGGCCGGTCAAGGCCCAGGCCCTCGGCGGCCGCCACTACAAGACCAATGCCGCCGGCGACGCCTACGTCGACCAGAACTTCGATTCCTACGCCGTCGAATACACCTTCGCCGACGGTTCGAAATTCTTCTTCGACGGCCGCTGCATGAACGGCTGCAACGACATCTACTCGAGCTACATCCACGGCTCCAAGGGCATCGCCATCGGATCGAGGTCCGGCGATTGCGGCCTGCCCGCCAGCATCCACAAGGGCCAGAACCCCGACCGCGCGAGCGCGATCTGGACGTCGGACGTCAAGCCCGACGAGCGGAACCCGTACATCAACGAATGGAACGATCTCATTGATGCGATCCGCAACGACAAGCCCTACAACGAGGTCAAACGCGGCGTCGAAGCCAGCGTCACGTGCAACATGGGCCGCATGGCCGCCCACACCGGACAGGAAATCACGTTCGAACAGGCGCTCAATCACGAGCACGAATACGCGCCGGGCATCGAGAATTGGACCGCCGATTCCGCCGCGCCCGTTCGCGCCGACGCCGACGGCAAGTACCCGGTCCCGACTCCGGGTGTGGTTCGGAACAACGAATACGAACCGACTCCCGCCTGATTGATCGGACGGGACGTCCCGGATCCAGGATCCAGGATCGATCCGACTTCAGAACGATGCGAAGCCCACGGCCCCGGCCGTGGGCTTTCTTCTTGTCTATTCAATCAACGTCATCACCCGGGGTGAACTCCGGTCCGCTACGGGACGAGGATCGCTCGATAGAATCGGGCACCCCCCACCACCGGCGTATCGACGAAAACCGCGACTCCGCCGCTGGCGACCGCCGTCGCCGCATCCTGCCAGCCCGTGGACGGATCCGTCGACGCCTGGAGCGTGTACGAACGGCCGTCCTGCCCTTCCACGGACAGCGTGATCTGACCGTTCGCGGCGAGAACCGGTGGCCGGAACCGGGGCGCGGACTCATTGCGCAGGGTCAAGGTGCCGCCGGAAGCCCTGACGGGTTCCAGCAGGACACCTGTCGCGCTGGAGACCACCACATTCGAAATGGACGCGGGAGTCGCGCCTTCGGGCGCCCCGGCCAGCGCCCGCATCGAGAGCCTGGCGATGGTCCCATTGCCGAAGGTTCGGTTCGATGCGGAGTAGATGAGAACGCGGGCCACGCCTGGGGCCGGATTCGCCGATTGCACCGAGTAACCGCCAGTCAGGGCCGGGCCGGCGACCGCGGGTCCCGGGGTCCATCGTGCGGCGTCGAATCGGAGATCGAACTGGAGGGCCACGGGACCGCCATCGGCCTGGATCGCGACGTCGAGCACCGCGTTCTCGCCGGGGCCGGCCGCGGCCGATCCCAGCGTCAGGTTCACCGCCGCCGTCGCGGAAGGCGCCGTCGCGAGGCCAAGACCGACGGCGGCACCAACGACGAGGGTGAGGGCGGCTGTGGCGAGTGCGGAGGCGCGCGGGCGACGGACGCGGCCCGCGGAAGCCGGTGAGGCAAAGGATTGGGAAGCGCTCATGAATTCCATGGGATGGGATCGTCGGGGGAGTGAATGGCGAGTGGCTTCGAGAGGAAGCGTTTCAGGGGAACCCAGGGGCCACGAGGCGACCGCCGTTGGCCTCCTCGAGGGACCCGGTGTTGGTGAAGGTGGTCGGGTTCACCGTGAGTGTGCCTCCGAACACTTCGGCGCGGATCGTGCCCTGGTTGACGAGAACCGATGTTCCACCCACGAAAATGGCCTGACCGATCCGACCGGTCTTGCCGCGGACCAGCGCGGTGGGAGCCAGGGTCAGGGTCGAATTGCCGTCGATGCTCAGGAACCCGCTGTCACCCTCGAACACCACCTCGCCAGCGAACGACTGGGTGCCTTCGAATCCGATCCCGCCGTTGTTGTTCAGCCGAACCTTTCCTCCGGTCAGCGTCAGCCCGTTCCGGACCCGGGCCCGGCTCGAACTCGAGGTCAGGTCGAGATCCCCCGTCACCTGGACCGCGTCGAGGATGTTCTGGCCGCTGCTGTTGAACTTCAGCTGGGCGCCACCCGCCTGGGTGACCGAACCATTCTTCAGAGTCCCGCTGTTCAACAGGAGCGATCCCGTGGTGGCATCCAAAGCCAACGCGACCGCCCCCAGATCGAACACCCCGGTCACTTCGAGATTGCCGCCGTTCCCGACCACCGAGGCGCTTGGACCCCGCGTGAAAGCGCCTCCGAGTTGAAGTGTTCCGACACCGACCCGAAGGAGGCCATTCTGAGTCCAGGCGGTGGGGTTCACGTGGACGGTTCCGCCGTTCATGGATTCCACGGTACCCGTGTTCGTGAACGTGTTCGGATTCACCATCAGCGTCCCAGCCGCCACATCCGCGCGAATCGCGCCCTCGTTGATCAGGACCGACGTGCCGCCCACGAAGATCGCCTGGCCGATGCGGCCCGTCTTGCCATGGACGAGCGCCGTCGGCGCCAGGGTCAGGGTCGAATTGCCGTCGATGCTCAAGAAGCCGCTGTCACCCTCGAACACCACCTCGCCCGCGAACGACTGGGTGCCTTCGAATCCGATCCCGCCGTTGTTGTTCAGACGGACCTTCCCACCGGTCAGCGTCAACCCGTTCCGGACCCGGACCCGGCTCGAATTGGAGGTCACGTCGAGATCGCCCGTTACCTGGATCGCGTCGAGAATGTTCTGACCGCTGCTGTTGAACCTCAGTTGAGCGCCACCCGCCTGGGTGACAGAACCGTTTCGCAGCGTCCCGCTGTTGAACAGAAGGGATCCGGTCGTGGCGTTGAGCGCCAGGGTGGCGCCACCCAGGTCCAGCGTTCCCGTCAACTCCAGGGTGCCACCGTTGCCCACGAGGGATACGGCGGGTCCGAAAACCACCGCGCCCCCGAGTTGAATCGTTCCGACCCCGACCCTCACGGTTCCGTCGAGGGTTCCGGCCGTGGGTGTCAGATTGACGATCCCGCCGTTGAGGGATTCCACCGTGCCCGTGTTCGTGAACGTGTTGGGATTCACGGTCAGCGTCCCGGCCGCCACCTCCGCACGAATCACGCCCTGGTTGATCAGAACCGACGTGCCGCCCACGAAGATCGCTTGGCCGATGCGCCCGGTCTTGCCATGGACGAGCGCCGTCGGCGCGAGCGTGAGCGTAGTGTTGCCGTCGATGCTCAGGAAACCGCTGTCGCCTTCGAACAGGATCTCGCCCGCGAACGACTGCGTGCCTTCGAAGCCAACCCCGCCGTTGTTGTTCAGGCGGACCTTCCCGCCGGTCAGCGTCAACCCGTTACGGACCCGGGCCCGACTCGACGTGATGGTCAGATCCAGATCCCCGGTCACCTGCACGGCGTCGAGGATGTTTTGGCCGCTGGGGCTAAAGCTCAACCGGGCTCCGCCCGTCTGGGTGACCGACCCATTTCGCAGCGTTCCGCCATTTACATGAAGGGATCCGGTGACGGCTTCGAGCCCCAGCGTGCCTCCGTTCAGATCCAACACGCCGGTCAGTTCCAGCGAACCGCCGCTTGTGACCACCGATCCGGTCGGTCCAAGGACGACCGTGCCACCGAGTTGAACCGTTCCAACGCCGACCCGAAGGACACCGTCCTGGGTCCACGTGGTGGCGGTGACGTTGACGGTCCCGCCGTTCAACGATTCCACCGTGCCCGTGTTGGTGAAGGTGTTCGGATTCACCGTGAGCACGCCTCCCGCGACCTCGGCACGGATCGTGCCCTGGTTGACGAGAACCGATGTGCCGCCGACGAAGATCGCCTGACCGATCCGGCCCGTTTTCCCGCGCACCAACGCGGTCGGAGCCAGCGTCAGCGTCGAGTTGCCGTCGATGCTCAGAAAGCCCGAGTCGCCTTCGAACAAGACCTCGCCCGCGAACGTCTGGGTGCCCTCGAACCCGATCCCGCCGTTGTTGTTCAGGAGCACCCGGCCGCCATTGACGGTGAGTCCGTTCCGGATCCGGGCCCGGCTGGAAGTCGGGGTCAGGTCCAGGTCTCCGTTCACCTGGATCGCGTCGAGGATGTTCTGCCCGCTCGCGTTGAACTGAAGTTTGGCACCACCGGCCTGGGTGACGGTTCCGTTCCGCAGCGAACCGCTGTTCAGGAGCAGGGATCCGGTCACCGCGTTCAGGCTCAACGTGCCTCCAGCGAGGTCGATCTGACCGGTCAGTTCCAGCGTTCCGCCGTTGCTGACCAGCGCCCCTGCCGGTCCAAACGCCACCGAGCCCCCCATTTGAATCGTGCCGACTCCGATTCGCAGAATTCCGTCCTGGGTCCAGGACTGGGCGGTGACGCTGACGGTTCCGCCGTTCAGCGTTTCCACCGTGCCGGTGTTGGTGAACGTGTTCGGATTCACCGTGAGCGTGCCTCCGGCGACCTCGGCACGGATCGTTCCCTGATTGACCAGGATCGAGGTTCCTCCGACGAAGATCGCCTGACCAATCCGACCGGACTTTCCGTGGATGAGCGCGGTTGGAGCCAACGTCAGTGTGGAGTTCCCGTCGACACTCACGAAGCCGGAGTCGCCCTCGAACACGACCTCGCCCGCGAACGTCTGGGTGCCCTCGAAACCGATCCCGCCGTTGTTGTTGAGCAGGACCCGACCGCCATTGACGGTGAGGCCATTCCGAACCCGGGCCCGGCTGGAAGTCGGGGTCAGATCCAGGTCCCCGTTCACCTGGATCGCATCGAGAATGTTCTGGCCACTGGCGTTGAACCGGAGCTTGGCGCCGCCCGTCTGGTTGACGGTCCCGTTCTTCAGGGAACCGCTGTTCAGCAGCAGGGATCCCGTGACGGCGTCGAGGGTCAACGTGCCCCCGGCCAGATCGATCAAGCCCATCAGTTCCAGCGTGCCCCCGCCGCTCACCAGGGCTCCGGCTGGCCCCAAAACGACGGTGCCACCCCACTGAACGGCACCAGTCCCGACCCGGACCGTCCCGTCCTGGGTCCAGGACCCGCTGGTGATCGCGAGCGTGCCCCCGTTCTGGCTCTCCAGGACGCCCGAGTTCGTGAACGTGTTGGGGTTCACGAAGAGGGTTCCGCCGGCGACTTCGGCCCGAAGGGTCCCCTGGTTGACGAGGATGGAAGTGCCTCCCACGAAGATCGCCTGGCCGATCCGTCCGGATTTGCCGTGAATCAGCGCCGTCGGCCCGAGGGTGAGGGTGGTGTTGCCGTCGACGCTCACGAAACCGGTGTCGCCTTCGAGAACGATCTCGCCGCCAAAGGTCTGGGTCCCTTCAAAGCCAATCCCGCCGTTGTTGTTCAAGCGAACCCGTCCGCCGGTGATCGTAAGCCCGTTCCGGATCCGGGCGCGGCTGGAGGTGGCGGTGAGATCGAGGTCCCCGGTCACTTGGATGGCATCCAGGAAGTTCTGGCTGCTCGACGAAAAGAGCAGTTGGCCGGCCCCGGACTGGGCAACGGTGCCGTTCCTGACCGTTCCCGAGTTCAACCGCAACGGACCCGTCACGTCATCGAGCGTCAGCGTGCCGCCTCCCAGATCGAGGAGGCCCGTCAGTTCGAGGTTCCCGCCATTTCGTTGGAAGGTCCCCGCGGGCGCCAGCGTGACGCCGCCGCCCATCTGAACGGTGCCGCCGTCGACACGGATGATTCCCTGATGGGTCCAGGTCTGCGGGTTGATGGCGAGAACGCCTCCATTCCGGCCCTCGAGGATTCCGCCGTCCGCGTTCGTCAGCGAGTTCGGAACCAGGGTGAGCGTCCCACCCTCCACCTCGGCCCGAATCGTGCCCTGGTTGATCAGGGTCGACGTACCCCCCACAAAAATCGCCTGGCCGATGCGTCCCGACTTGCCATGGACCAGCGAAGTCGGCGCCAAGGTCAGCGTTGAATTGCCGTCGATGCTCAGGAATCCACTATCGCCCTCGAACGCGATCTCGCCGGCGAAGGTCTGATTGGCTTCGAACCCGATCCCGCCGCTGTTGTTGAGCCGGACCCTGCCCGACACCATCGTCAGGCCGTTGCGGACCCTGGCCCTGGCGGAAGGAGTGGTCAGGTCGAGGTTCCCGTCGATCGTCACCGCATCCAGGATGTTGTCGCCACGCGAAGTGAACTGAAGGGCGCCACCTTCGCCAACCGCGATCTGACTCCCGGAAATCGTTCCTCCGTTCAAGCGAAGGGTCTCGCCGATAAGGATGCTGACAGGCGAAGCCACGAGCCCGGATTCCAAGCTGACCGTGACGTTCGCGGGGAAGACATCGATCACGACGTTGTCCGTCGGACCCGGAACCGTCCCCGTGCTCCAATTGCCCGCCTCGTTCCAGAGGCCGTCCGTGCCGCGAGTCCAGAACACCGCGTCGCCGACCCGGAAGTGCCAGGTGAACGCTTCGACCAACTGGTTCCCGCCGAGGTCGGTCACCGTCGTGCCCACGGTGGCGTAGTAGCGACCGTCCGGCAGGGGCGACGGCGTGCGAAAGACTCCCGCATTGACCTCGGGACGGTCCGAAGTGGAACCCGCCACCGGGAAGTCGTCGGGCGTTCCGGGCTCTCCGTCCGGTCCGTATTCGAACAACCGGAAACCGTTTCCGGCCAGGGACGCCGGATCAATCGGCTCGCTGAAATAAACCGTCAGCGTGTCGACGATCTTTCCACCGCCAAGGGGTGTAACGCGGCGCACCCTCGGGGGTGTGCCATCCTGGACCAGTTGAACCGTGATCTCGGGAGTCGAGGTTGAATTGCCGGCCGTGTCGGATGCCTTCGCCATCAGCCTGAACGAACTCCGCGTCGGGCTGATCGACGGAGCGGTGAAACGGAATTCGAACGGGTAGTTCCCGTCGATGCCCGCAAGCACTCCGTCGAGGTAGAACTCGACGTTCCGCACCTGCACGTCATCCGTGACGTCCGCGAGGACGACGAGGTTCTTGCCCTCCTCGGCCTGCGGCGGGGCGAGGGAGAAGGAAGCCCGCAGGGCGATTCCGGGCGCCACGCCGAACGTGTCGCGCGCCAGATAGTTGATCACCTGCAATCCCGACTTCCCGTCGGCGGCGTAGGCGAGCCCGTTGTAGAGGGAAACGGCATGCGTCGCACCCGGCGTCGCAAAATTCGCAATGAGCAGGTCGTTCTTGGTCGGGTCGCTGGTGTCGTAGAGGAACACATCGTGGGCCGCGGATTCGTTCGGAACAGGTCCCACGGAGGCGAGCCCGCTGCCGGATCCGTTCAGCACGATCTGCTTGAACGAGTTCGGTCCATTGTCTCGCGCCGATGCGACCTTCGTGATCGCCGCGGGATCGCGGACGTCGAAGACATCGTAACCGGGGTAGACGCAGACGTAGGCCCTCCCGGCTCCCACGAAGATCCGGATGAGCCGGTCGAGCGTGCCCGCCAGCTGGAAGGTGGGCGGTCCCGACGCGCCCAGGAACTCCATGGAGCCATCGGCGAAGAGCTGGTAGACGCGAAGCTCCCTCAACAACTGGCAGTAAAGGAATTCGCCTTCGATCGCCAGATCGTGGATTTCCGCGGCGTGTGGCAGGCGTTCCAGGACCTGGCCCGACAGCATGTCCACCGACACCAAATCCCCGTTGGCCAGGCCCACGAGCGCGAGATTGCCGGCGGCGACGACGGCCTGTGCCCGCGATCCGAGACCCACCTGGTGGACGATCCGAGCATTGGCCGGATCACCGACATCGATCACGGCCAACCCGGCAGAATCATCGGCCACCGCGGCGAACCGGCCCGACAACGAGACGCGTCGCGCCGTCCCCGGGGTGTCCACCTGCGCCACAAGCACCGGGTTCAACCCGTTGAACACATTGAAGACCGCCACGCCCTCGGCCATGTCCGCCACGACCGCCAGGTCGTTCAGCGCCGCGATGTCCCGCGCGTCGCCCGGCGTGTCCGCGCTCGCGATCACTCCCGTGCTCACGAACAAGCCGCTGTTGGGATCCCCGCCCTGCCGCGTCTCCGTGCCATCGTTGATGCCGTCCCCGTCGGTGTCCGCTTTGGTCGCGTCCGTCCCGAGAATCGCCTCCGCCAGCGCCCCCAACCCGTCGCCGTCCGTGTCCGGTGAGGTGTCCGGAACCAGGTAGACCTGGGGCATCACCTGGCTCTGGCCGTTGCCGGCGGAAACATCATCCACCCATCCAATTTCGAGGGTCTCCGCCCGAAGGAGGTAATTCCGGAACAGCCTGTTCGGCGGAAGGATCAGGTTCACATGTCCCACGCCCGCGCTTCCCGCGGTGCCACGCTGCACGATCTCGTTCCGCGCCCAGTCGTGGATGGCGTAGTAGTGGAGTCCGAGCGAAATCACGGTCGAATCGGGAATGGGCAACGGAGGATTCACCGCCGTCCCACCGGTCGCATGAAGGCTCCGGGGAGCCGGGCCCGCGCCGCACGCCTGGTCGGCGGTGTTCGACACGAGCACCACGTCCGCCCCCTGGTTCACGACGACATGGGAGTCGAGCGTGGACTTCAGATTGAAATCCGCGCCGATCGAGTTGAACGACCCGTTCCCGCCGGGCGGCCGGGTCCCGTCTTTCGTCCGGTAGAGGTTGACGATCACCTGGGAGACGTTCGGCTGGGTCACCAGCCCGATCATGTCGCCGCAGCGGCTGAACTTCCAAAAACCCCCGATCGCCGAGAACGACTCCGCCGCGACGCGTGTCTTCGTCATCAGGTTGTAGACGTTCCACTGCACCAAATTCGGCTGGGACAGATACGCGAGGACGAAGCTCCGCTCCCCGCACTCCGCGCTGAACCCCCAGGTCCCCGATCCACCCCCGTCGATCGGCACCGGGCTCGTCGTGACGTTCTCGTTCACTTTCAGGTCACCCGACACCACGCTCACGACCGCCAGGGAAAGCGTTGAGACTCCCTGGCTCACCACGTGGAGAAGCCAGTTGCCTTCGGGACTGAATCCCGTGAACGCGGACACGAGCGACGAGGACCGGATCCAGACCGGCACCGAGGGATTCAACCGGGCGAGGTTGTGCAGGACCGCGGTGTACACCTGATTGCCGATCGGGCCGGTCAGGTAGTGGTACATGAACCCGTCACCCTTCGGAGCGAACCCCCAGCCCGCGTTCGCGGTGGGAATCGTCACGTTCAAAACCTCCGCGCCGTTCGAAACCTTCCGCACCCGGAGATTGACGCCCCCACTCGCCGGCGTCGCCTCGAGCCGGTATCTCCCATCCGGCGATGTGCCGTCCGGATTCACCTTCGCCAACACCGCCGAAGCCGGGCTTTCGTAGAAGCCCGTCCGGTCGCAACCGCACTCCACACCCCCGCATTCGTCGCCCGCGTTCTGAGGTCCGCGCGGCGTCGGATCGTGCGTGTCCCGGATCCCATCCCCGTCGTCGTCCAGGTCCGTCGCGTTCGGTATTCCATCGCCGTCCACGTCGTCGTCGTTCGCATTCGGGATTCCGTCATTGTCGATGTCGTCGTCGGAGCTGTTCGGGGTTCCGTCCCCGTCGGTGTCCACTTCGTCCCCGGCGTCGGTCCCGGCGTCCTCGGACGCGCCCCCGCTCCCGCCACCCACGCTCTCATCCTCGTCGCCGCTGCCGGGATCGGGGCCGGGGCCTTCGCCGCCTCCGCCGCCCCCGCCGCCGCCACCCCCTCCTCCGCCGCCGCCTCCACCGCCGCCGCCGCCACGGCGCCGCGGACGATCACAGCGGTTGTTTCCACCCGGCTGCGTGCCGTGCCAACCCGGTTGCAGGATCCCGACGCCCGGATCGCTCTCCACAAACTTGCCGTCGGCCGAAACGGTCATCGGCCCGACGACTTCCCATTCGCCCTTGTCGTGGTTGAAGCTCCAGAGCGCGCTCTTCGCGCCGGGAGCCAGGACCTCGCCGGTGATGGGATCGGGGAGATTCGGAAACCGGACAGGAACCGGCCGGTCGAAGTTGGAGGCGCCGTCGGTCTGAACCGTGATCACGAGCGGGAAGTTCAGCCCGATCGGAAGCGACTCCGGCAGGCGGTCGGGTGAAACCGGCGCAATGCCGAGGCGGCCGCCCCGCGTCCCGTTCTCACTCAGCAATGCGTTGGGCGGGACATCGAGCTGGACGCCTTGCAGCGCGGCGTTGTCCTGAACCACCGACTCCGGAAAGGTCACCACGGTGTTTTCCGTGACACTGACCGGGGTCAGGCTGCCCTGGATGATCTTCGGCAGGTAGACCTCTCCCGTTCCCCCGGCGAGGTTGTCTTCGCGTCCCGCGATCGCGTGCCAGGACTTGCCCACGGTCGGATAGTACGCGCCGTTGGGCCACTGGCTGCCGACCGCGGTGCGGCCATCGACATGGACAAAGAACAGCCCCGCGGGCACGGGTTGCAGCTTGAAATTGCCGCCGGCATCGGTCGTTGTCCGGAGAAGCTCTTCCTGGCCATCCACCGTGATCGTCACCCCCTGAAGGGGAACGTTGACCGTCGCCGTCGTGTTGTTCGGTCCCGGAACCAGTTCCGAGGCGAACACGCGCCCCACGACCGCCGTGGTTCCCACGGGTTCCGTGCTCAAGGTCTCGTATCGAAGCTGGGCGACGCCACCCGGCTGGCCATCGCCGTCGGGATCGATCGGGCGTCCCAGAAAATCAAGGATCCCGGCGCCGTTCAGGCTCACGGTCACCTGGGCGTTGCCCGGCACCGGCTCCAGATAGAACAACGTCACCGTCTTCCGATCCGCGGAAATCTCCACGCGACCCAGCATCTTTCGTCCGCCGGCAACCCCGGTCAGTTGGTCCGTCGTGATCACCGCCGAATCCGCGAGCGGCAGGGTCAGCCGGAACACCGCCTCCCGCGTCACCGCGACGTTGGGCTCGCCCTCATCGGGCGATGTGATCCGCACCCGGGCCAGCGGCGGCGCCGGAAGCGCGGCCTGCCCCAGGATCCCCGCCGCCAACCGGTCCATGTCCAGGTCGTTGACATAACCGTCCTGGTTGATGTCGGCGAAGGGGACGAGATCCGTGGCGAGCGGAACCACGCGGATCACGTGATTCACAAGCCGCACCATGTCGAGGACCGTGGGGACGCCGTCGCCATCGAGATCCCCCAGGACCTGCGGCGTGGCGGCCCTTCCGCTGGCGGAAGTGAGGAACCAAACCGCAAGGGCCGCAAAAAAGGCACACCAGCCCCGGGAACACGAAGCAGAGAGTCGGCTCGACATGGTGAAATGGATTCCTTGGAACGACACCCAGTAGTCACCCGCGTGCGGGAATACTTCAAGGGGTTTCTCGACGATGGCCCTCCAACCAAAGCCCTACTTCATCAACCGCCAGGCGTGGCCGGTCTCCTGCCGAAATGGGTCCCAGGAAATCCCACGCTTGACGAGCGCCTCTCGGGTTTCCATCGCGCGGGATCGAAATCCCGATCGTCCGCCTCCCGCCATCGGATCGCACTCGCACTCGCACTCGCACCCGCACCCGCACTCGCACTCGCACTCGCACTCGCACTCGCACTCGCACTCGCACTCGCACTCGCACTCGCACTCGCACTCGTACTCGCACTCGCACCCGCACTCGTACGCGAATGGCGATCAGCAGGTTCGATCACGACCCGGTGGCGGGAGCGGATCGTGGCGATGGTGACGCCCAAGGCACCGAGGAACGGAAACATGACGGACAGAAGACGCCGTCGAGTACAAGTGCGAGTGCGAGTGCGATTCTCCTAGGGGCGCTTCTCCGAGGCGAAGCGAACCGGGCGATCCCCGTTGGAGCTTGGTTTGGATTTGGGGACTGATCGTTCCTACGGCCGAGTCATCGACTCGAAAGGAACCACGGCGAAGACGATCGTTTCGTAGGGATTGGTTCGACCCGCCTCGTAGAGGCAGCCGATCCTGCCGTCCGGCAGCGTCGCGAGATCGGAATACGCGCTGGGACCCGGATGCAGCACCCGGCTCAACGGCCAGGTCCGCCCGCCATCAAGACTGGCTAGCATCGTCAGGTTGACCCGCGCGTCCGCGCTCGCCGGATTGCTGAACACGATCGCATCCTGTCGCTCGTTTCCACGCGCCGGAACCCGCTCGATCGCGGCCTGGCAGATGGGTTCGATCAAGGCCTCGTCGAACCGCTGGTCCTTCCAAGTCTCCCCACCATCGTCGCTGAAAGCCACTTGGCGCGCCTTCCGCGTCCGATCGTAGTTCCGCATGTTCAGCATGAGCCGCCCCCCGGACAACTCGACGACTTCACACTCGTTCACCTGGGGTTCGGGACTCGTGCCTCCGAGGGTCCAGGTCGTTCCGTGATCGTCGGAATAGACGGCGTGCGAATAGTACCGCCGGGTCCCGGCTTCGATGTGATCGCAGGGAATCACGAGACGGCCCCGGTGGGGGCCCTGCTCGATCTGAATCCCGCTTCCCGGGCCCGTCGCGTACCAGGTCCAGGTTGGCTTCTTCACCGGCGACGTGATCTCCCGGGGAACACTCCAATTCACCCCGTCGTCCGCGGAACTCGACACCCACACGCGCCGGGTGTCGACGCTGGTCCCCGCGATGATCTGTGGCTCGCGATCGTCGCCCCGATTCCAAGTCATCAGCATCCAGATGACTCCCGTGTCCCGGTCCACCACCGTGCACGGGTTTCCACAGGTGTTCCCGGCGTCGTCCCAAAGGACCTTGGGCTCGCTCCAGGTCCGACCCAGGTCCGTGGATCGCCGAATCACGAGATCGATGTCCCCGGCATCGCCGGAGGAAGACTTCCTCCCCTCGCACACGGCGAGGAGGGTTCCCTTCGTCGTGACCGTCAGCGACGGGATCCGGTAGGTGTGATAACCCCCGTTGCCACGGACATAGAGGGCTTCACCGAACGGTTCGGTCGCGGCGACGGCGGACAGCGCGGCCAGAAGGCCGAGCGTGACCGTGAGCCCCATCATCCATTGTGCTTTCAGGAGTTTGGGTTGGCTTAACATTGGTTCGTTGGGTGGGTCCCGCCGACTTTCCCGTCGGCGCTTCCGCTTGTCCATTGGCAGCACTGGCCCGCAGGGAGACGAGGGACCGGCCGAGAATCCAGGGTAACCCGCACGATTCGCGAATCGCGCCTCGGGAACCTGAGCCCAGTCCTTTGGGGTGCGGTGTTCCGCACCGTTTTGGATCGCCGCGGAGCGCCGAAGCATGGCGAGCCCCACCAGAGCCAAAGCCAAAGCGGCGCCGAGCGCCGCACTCCGAATGGGGGTCGAGACAAGCGACCTGCCCCTAAACTGTAGTAGCCCGCCGGCTCCAATGTCCGGTGGCCCTCCGGGCCCAGAAAAATGGCCAAACTTCAGGCCGCCTGAAAGTCGGCGCTGCAGGCGCCTCGGTCGGTCAGTTCGCGACGTACTCGCGGGGGTCGGTGATCCGCCCAGCGACGGCGCTGGCGGCCACGGTGGCCGGCGACGCCAGGAAGACCTGGGACTCCTTGTGGCCCATGCGACCCGGGAAATTCCGGTTGGTCGCGCTGATGCACTTCATCGGCGAGTTCATGCGGCCAAAGGTGTCCACCGGTCCACCGAGGCACGCGGCGCATCCGGCGTTTTCGGTCATCTGCACGCCAGCCCCGACAAGGATCTCCCAGATGGTCTGTGAACCCCAACGCGTGGTTTGGAGATCGTGCACGATCTCCGGCGTCGCGGGCACGCCGAAGGTGTCGATGGCCACGCGCCGACCGCGGATGACGCGGGCGAACTCGACGAAATCGCTGGTCTTGCCACCGGTGCAGGAACCGATGTACGCCCGGTCGAGCTTCACGGAGCCCATCTCTTTCGCGCTCTTTCGCTGCCCCGGATCCGGGTGGCACGCGACCGTCGGCTCGAGCTTGTCGAGGTCGACCACGAGTTCGTAGACGAATTTCTGGTCGGCGTCGGCTTCCACCGGCTCGAACGCCTGGCGCGTTCCGTTCAGGCGGGTGCGCCCCTCGACAAATTCGGCGGTCCGCGAGTCGAACGGGAAGATGCCGTTCTTTCCACCCGCCTCGATGGCCATGTTGGCGATCGTCATCCGGTCGTCCATGGAGAGACCGGCGATGCCCGATCCATCGAACTGCATGGCGCGGTAGGTGGCGCCGTCGAAACCGATCTCGCCGATCACGTGCAGAATGATGTCCTTGGCCATCACGCCCGGCTGGAGCCGTCCTTCGAGTCGGAATCGCATCGTTTCGGGCACCTTCAGAAGCAGCTTGCCCGTCCCCATCACGAAGCCCGCGTCGGTGTTCCCGATGCCGGTGGCAAACTCGTTGAACGCACCGGCCATGCACGTGTGCGAATCCGTTCCGAACAGGACCTCGCCCGGACGGGTGTGCCCCTTCTGCGGAAGCGCGGCATGGCAAACGCCGGCGTAGTTCGACCCGTACTGGCGCTTCAGAACCCCCTTCGAACCGTCGAACGCCCAATGCCCGTTGGGATCGTCGATCACGTCGTAGAAATACGGCAGGCCCTGCTCCCGGGAAAACTCGCGGAGAATATCCACGTTCCGGTTCGATTTGGAGTCCGCCGTGAAGATGTAGTGGTCCGGAATGATCACCACCCGCTCGCGGTCCCAGACCTTCGCGTCGGCACCAAATTCCCGTTTGAACACCCCGATCGTTCCCGGACCGCACACGTCGTGGGTCATCAGGACGTCGGCCTTCACCCAGACGTTGTCCCCGGCCTGCACCGAGGCTTTTCCCGACGCCCGAGCCAAAAGTTTCTCAGTCAGTGTCATGGCAAAAAATGGTGTCTCCGCCGCCGCCGCCCACGTTTCAGTGATGGGCGCATGGCCGCGCCGCGATGGCGACTGAATCACGAATCGCGCAACGACTCGATCCAGACTGTCAGGGGCGGGGAATCAGCGCAACGGCGACTTCCGCCGGGACCGACTGGGCACATCGCCAAGTCGCCGGCGCTTTCGCGAGGAACGCCTACCCGCGATGTCCGTTGTGGAATCGGAATCGAACGGGACCCTCGGGGTCTCAACCGAGATCGGAGCGTCGGTCGTCAATCGATACCGATGCCGATGCCGACCCCGTCCCCGCCCCCCCCCCCGCCCGATTCCGATTCCGCAGCGAGAACCGCGGGCAGGCGTTCATCGCGGGACCGTCATCAAAGCCACATCACTCCCCGCGCCCATCTCCCCCAGGAATAGTTGTTGATCTGTCTACAATCGGCATGTCATATGTCCACGCATGTTGAATGAGTACCCCTCCACCCCGCGGTATCGGGCCCTGATTCAATTGCTGCGCACCGCCGAGGATCTCTGGAACTCCAGCCGCGTCTTTTTCAACCGGTGGGACCTGAGCCCGTCCCAGTTCAACGTCCTCAACGTTCTCCACGGCGCCCCGGACGGCCTTTCCCAGTCGGACCTCAGCCGCATGCTCCTCATGCACCGGTCCAACGCCACCGGCCTCATCGATCGCCTCGAGAAACGATCCCTCGTCCGCCGCGAACCCAACCCAACCGATCGTCGCGCCTACCGGGTCGTCCTCACCCCCGAAGGATCCCAGCTCCTCGACCGAATCCATCCCCACTACTTCGCCGCCGCCGACCGCGTCTGGTCCACCCTCCCCGACCCAGCGGTCCACCAGTTCCTCTCCCAACTCGAAGAAATCAACGCCCACGCCGCCGCCGTCGCCGCCGTCGAAGCCGCCTCACCCGGCAACCACCCTGCCGATGCCGATGCCGATGCCAAGGCGGTGTCGCTTCCGCCGGATTCCCGTTCCGTTCCGCCCCGCCGCCCTCGACCACCGCGGGTTCGCAGCCGCCCACCCGAGGAGCCGTTCTCCGAGATTCAAGACGACACCCTCCGCACCAGCGACCTGTGAATTGCGCTCGATGAACCGAGATTCTCTCACGGAGGCACTGAGACACGGAAATCTGAGGACGGATTCCGTCTCCCTCCGTGCCTCCGTGCCTCCGTGCGATGCCTCTTGGGGACATGGTCCCAACGCCTGCCTGAAACTCGGAAATCTCGACTCCCCATGAAAACCCTGCTTCGCGTCTTCGCGCGCGTCTTCTTCCGATACCGCGCCTACAACACGGCCTCGTTGGCCACTCCCGGCCCGGTCCTGCTCCTGCCCAACCACGTCTCCTGGCTCGATTGGCTGTTCCTCGGAGTCTGCCTCGATGACGACTGGAAATTCGTCACGTCCCGCGAGACAGCCAAGACCAGCTGGCTGCACCAGAAGATCATGGTCAACCGGCGGACCTTTCCCATCGACGTGTCCTCGCCCTACGCCGTCAAGCGCATGGCGGAATTCCTCGAGAAAGGCGGGCGCCTCGTCCTGTTTCCCGAGGGCCGGATCTCACGGACGGGAAACCTGATGAAGCTCTTCGACGGGACCGGGTTTCTGCTCTTCAAGACCCGGGCGAAGGTGATCACCGCCCACCTGCGGGGCGCGTTGCGGGTCCCGTTTTCACCGCATCCAGGCTGGCGTCGACTGTTCACACCCGTGTCGGTCCACTTCAGCGATCCGATCCAGCCCCCGCACCCAGGCGACGTCAGCACGACCGAGGCCCGCGGCATCCTCACCGCGTGGCTCCGCGATCAACTCGTTCGTCAGCAATTCGACGTCGAGATGGCCCACGGCCCATCCCACGTGCTCGACGCCGTCGTCGAGACCGGCCGCCGGCTCCCCGGCTTCACGGTGTTGAAGGATGCGACCTCCGGCGCGCTCACCTACCGGCGCCTCCTCGTGGGCGCCGAACTGCTCGCCGACGCCTGGCGAACGATCCTCCGCGGCGACACCGTCCGGACCGGCGTTCTCCTTCCCAACGTCAACGCCACCCCGGTGACCCTGCTCAGCCTCTGGGCCGCCGGACGGATCCCCGCCATCCTCAACTTCTCCACCGGCGCGCCCGTCATGCTCAAGTGCTGCGAACTCGCCGGAATCCGCCAGGTCATCACGTCCCGCGTCTTCCTGGAAAAGGCGAAGATCGATCCCCAGGCCTTCCTCGATGCCGGAATCGAACTCGTGTACCTCGACGATGTGCGCGGCCGGATCCGGGGCGCGGACAGGCTGACCGCGCTGCTCCGTTCCTACGTGACGCTTCACCAGTCCCTGCTGCGTCGGCCCGGAAGGACGGATGCGGGCGACGAAACCGCCGTGGTCCTCTTCACGAGCGGCTCCGAAGGCCTTCCCAAAGGCGTCGAACTGACCCACCGCAACCTCCTCGCCAATCTCCGGCAGATGCTCGCGACGCTCGATCTCCGGGACGACGACCGGTTCTTCAACGCCATGCCGCTCTTCCACAGCTTCGGGCTGATGGCCGGATTCGTCGCCCCGCTCGTCCGCGGCCTCTTCTGCTTTCTCTACCCGTCCCCCCTGCACTACCGGATCGTTCCGACGCTGGTCTACGACCTCAACTGCACGATCCTCTTCGGCACGCCCACGTTCCTCAACGGCTACGCCCGCAAGGCCCATCCCTACGACTTCCGCTCCGTCCGCCTCCTCATCGCCGGTGCCGAGAAACTGCTCGAAGCCACGTTCCAGACCTACGCCCGCAAATTCGGCATCCGCATCCTCGAAGGGTACGGCGCCACCGAATGCAGCCCCGTGGTCTGCATCAATTCACTGCTCGAACCCAGGGGCGGTTCCGTCGGGAAATTCCTGCCCGGCATGGAATGGCGCCTGGAACCCATGGACGGCGTGCCCGAAGGCGGGCGCCTCTTCGTGCGCGGACCCAACGTCATGAAGGGCTACCTCAACCCCGACGCCAACGCCGCCTTCCTGGCCCTCGGCGGATGGTATGACACCGGCGACATCGTCCACGTCGACAAGGAAGGCTTCGCCACGATCCTCGGCCGGCTGAAACGCTTCGCCAAAGTGAGCGGCGAAATGGTCAGCCTCACCGCCGTCGAGGACGCCCTCGCCGGCGCCTTTCCCCAGTTCGGGCTGCGCTGCCAACTCGCCGTCGTCGCCCTGCCCGACGAGGACAAGGGCGAACGCCTGATCGCCGTCACCAACGAACCCAGGATCCAGCTCGACGAAATCCGCGCCGTCATCAAGGCGAAGGGATTCAGCAACCTCTGCGTGCCTCGCGAAATCCGCGCCGTTCGGGAAATCCCCAAGCTGGGCACCGGCAAGGTCAACCATCGGGAACTGGTGACCCAGCTCACGGCACGAGACCTGGGAACAACCACCGATCACACGGATCACACGGAGAGATGAGTCCATGAACCGGGACACGGTCTCCTCCGATCCCGACGGATCGCAGTCCGAATCCCGGCACGGTCGATCCCGAGGTCCGCGACCCGCGGCCCTGCTTCCGACATACTTTCCGTGAGCTCGGTGGGTCCGTGGCGATTGGGCCTTCAGGCGTGTTTCCCCCCCTTGCCGAGCCGCGGGTTTCCAAGCCATGCTGCCCGGACCAAGGACCCAAGGAATCGCCGCGCCGGCGGATCGCTTTCGCGCCAATCACGCCATGACCGTCCCCATTGTTTTCGGGCTCGAAACCGAATTCGGAATCGCCCGGGGTGACCACGCCGACCTGGACGTGGTTGCCGAATCCATCGCCCTGGTCCGTTCGGCCGCGGAACCCGGAGTCCTCATGCGATGGGACTACCGGGAGGAGAATCCCCATCGGGATGTCCGCGGATTCGAGGTCGAGGAACTCCGCCAGGACACCGACGAAGCCGGGTACGTGGAGGCCGATTCCCGCCGCGAACTCAGTTTCTCCGAGATCAAGAGCGACTTCGTCTTCGGCAACGGCGCGCGGTTCTACAACGACCACGCCCACCCCGAGTACTGCACTCCCGAATGCGCGTCGTTCCACGACATCGTCCTTCACGATCGGGCCGGCGAACGCATCGTCATGGCCTGCGCCGCCGCGCTCACGCGCGAAACAGGCGAAACGGTCCGCATTTACAAGAACAACACCGACTTCGACGGCCACAGCTACGGCTGCCACGAGAATTACCTGATCCCGAGGGAACTGGATTGGGCAACCCTGGCCACCGCAATCCAAGCGTTTCTTGTCACCCGCCAGATTCACGCCGGCGCCGGCAAGTTCGCGATCGAGGAGGAGAACCGACTCGCCGGAACCGGATTCCAGATCTCCCAGCGGAGCGACTTTTTCACCGAACTCCAGAGCGTCGACACGATGCAGAGCCGGCCGCTCATCAACACGCGCGACGAACCGCACGCCAATCCCCGCCGGTGGCGACGCTTCCATGTCATTCTCGGCGACTCGAACCTCTCCCCCTTCGCGACCTGGCTCAAGGTCGGCGCAACCGCCCTGACGCTCGAAGCCATCATCCGCGAACCCCGTCGCCCGTGGCCGTGCCTCTCCGATCCCCTGCGCGCCGTCCGAACGATCTCCCGCGATCCCCACTGGTCCTGGGAAGTCGGCCTCGCCGGAACCGGTTCCAGGTCCAAACCATCCTCCGCCGTCGAAGTCCAGCGCGCTTACCTCGAAGCCGTTCGGGCCATCTGCGATCTCTCGTCACCCGACCGCCGGGAGCTCATCGAAGCCTGGGCCGGCGTGCTCGACGACCTCGACGCGGACCCCCTCCGGTGCGCCGACCGCCTCGATTGGGTCGCCAAACACCAACTCATCCGCGGGTTCCAGGAATCCGAGGGACTCTCCGATTCCGATCCGTGGCTCCGAAGCCTCGACCTCGAGTACCACCGGCTCGACCCGGTCGAGGGCCTCTACTTCGGACTCGAACAGACGGGCGGGATCCGGGGCGTTCCGGATCCGGCCGAGGTCGTCAACGCCGTCCATCACCCGCCCACGGACACCCGGGCCGCGATCCGCGGCCTCTGCGTCGAAAGGTTTCCCGACGACATCCTCGCGGCCCAATGGGACCACGTCACCCTGCGGACCCGCCTCGGCCCCCTCCGGGTCGATCTCACCCAATTGTTCAACCGGGACGACATCGCGGCCTGGCGGGATGTGCTCGCGGCGGCGTCCTCACCCGACGACTTGCGCTTTCCTCCAATCCGCGAACAGTAGTCCCGTTTCCGGAGAACCAAGATGCTGATGCCTGAACAAAACCAAAAGGTGCGGTCCCCGGGTCCCGGCCCTTCGGGCGGCGGCGGCGATGGCCCCAAGACCCCGGAAGTCGAGAAACCCAACACCGAGGATCTTCTGAAGCGGATGAAGAAGGTCGATCCCGACCAGGCCCGCCGGTACCGGCAGCGAACGGGCGAGTAGACCCACAAGCCCGGACCCTCCCACCGGAATGGAATGATGGAATGATGCACCGGCCCCACCCGCCGTCGCCGACGCCGTCCTCGTCAAACTCGCCGCCCCCGGTCGCGGGCGATTTCCTGGCTTTGCTGGACCGCCATCAACTGGCGCTTCCCGCCGGCGATGCCACCCGGGCTCCCGTCCAGACGACGGCCACCACGGTCTTCGCCTTCCATTTCGCCGACGGCGTGCTCGTCGCCGGCGACCGTCGCGCGACCGCCGGAAACCTGATCGTCACGGATCGCGTTGAAAAGATCCTCGAACTCGACGCCGTCTCGCTGCTCGCCGTCGCGGGCGTTCCCGCAACGGCCTTCGAAATGGCGCGGGCGCTCAGGACTTCCTTCGAATACTACCGCCGAAGCCAGCTCCAGCCGCTGAGCCTGCCGGGAAGGGTCCGCGCGTTGTCCCGCGCCTTGCGCGACAACCTCGCGCTCACGCTCCAGGGCGTGGGCGTCGTGGCGCCTCTCTTCATCGGGCTCGACACGTCGGTGTCCCCCGCCCGGCCCGAAATCTTCTTCTACGATCCCCTCGGCGCCCAGTTCCAGGCGGTCGGCCACGCGGCGTCGGGTTCCGGCGCCGGAACGATCCGCAGCCTTTTCACCTACCACGAGCGTTTCGGCGACCCGCCTCCCGGACGCCTCGATCTCCCCGCCGCGGTGCGCTTCGCGCTCCGCCTCCTCATCGTCGCGGCCGAATTCGACACCGCCACCGGCGGCGTCGCGCCCGAGGCGGCGAGGTTCGCCACCCTCAAAGTGCTCTCCCCGTCCGGCATCCGGACCGTCCCCGAGGCCGACCAACGGAGGTGGATCTCATGACCGAGGATCCCTATCGCTGGCTCGAAGCCATCGCCAACCGCCGCGAATACATCCGCACCCAGCTCGCCGGAGGCTCTCCCGTGCTCGCCGCCAGCCGGCCCGAAGGCGTCCTCCTCTTCGGAATCGGAACCGGCCAAAGCAAGGTCTTCGAAGTGTTCGACCGCCAGGCGCTCGCCGGCTTGGGGCACCCCGCCGACCTCGAACGCATCCGCCAGGCCATCATCGACGCCGCCCATCTCGAAGCGTTCACCCGCGCGCCCGAGGACGTCGCCCTCCGGCGGCTCGTCGGGCAGGGACTCGGCCCCCTGCTCAAGTCCGCGTTCGAACAGATCTTCGCGCCTCCCTACCTGATCCGACTCCTCCTCGCCGAGGTCGGATCCACGCCCGCCTCCGATGTGTTCATGAAGCTCGGTTACGACGGAGGCTTCACGCTCCAACACGGAGGCGCCTGCGTCGTCACGGACGATCCGGAACGCGAAGCCCCCGCCGAATCCGGACTCGCGGAGGCCCTCGCCCCCGGCACCTCCCTCGCAGAGTCCGCCCGGGCCCTCCTCCTGAACTGGCATCGCCTCCAATCCTCCCGGACCGCGACGGCGTCCGTTCCCTTCACGAATGATGTCCAGGCGATCCTCGCTTCGCTGGGCGAGCGCCGGATTGAAGCGGCCCTTCTTCGCCGGGATTCCGAACGACCGGCCCGGTACGAAGCGCTCGACCCGGCCGCCCTCGGCCTCCCGATCCCAACCGCCTCCCGCGCACCCGTGGTATGATCCGCGTCGTCGGACTCGAAACCGAGTACGGCTGCCTTTCCGAGGACCCCGCGGGTCCGGCGAGCACCGTGGGCCTCGTCCGCAACTGGATCTTCGAAAACCGCCGGTACGGACTCCCCGACGTGTTCCAACGCGACTGGGACGAACCCCCCGGGAATGGCGGCTTCCTGTTCAACGGAGGCCGGGCCTATGTCGACATGGGCCACCTCGAATACTGCACCCCGGAGTGTCTCAAACTCCGCGACCTGCTCGTCTACGACCGCGCCGGCGACGCGCTGCTCAACGAGGCCCTCGACGGCCTCGGCCTCTCCAGCCGGTGCGGTTTCGTCCGCAACAACGTGGACCATTTCTCCGGCGCCACGTTCGGCTGCCACGAGAATTACCTCGTCCGCCGATCCGCCTCGCTCTCGGAGAGGAACGTGCTTTCCCTCCTGGCGTTCCTGACGCTTCGCGTCCTGTACACCGGCGCGGGGCGGGTCGGATCCTCGTTGGGCAGCGAGAACCGGGGCGACCACCTTCGGACCGGCGCCGATCTCCATTTCCAGATCAGCCAGCGCGCCGACTACATCAACAACGAGCTGTTCGAGTGGGTCCAATTCAACCGCGCGATCATCAACACCCGCGACGAACCCCTCGCGGACGTCCGCAGGTTCCGCCGACTCCACCTCCTCCACGGCGACACCAGCGTCCTTCCCTGCACCCTGGCGCTCAAGGTCGGAACCACCGCCCTCGTCCTCGATCTCCTCGAAGCCAACCTCCTTCCCGACATCGCGCTCGCGGACGCCGTCGCCGTCTTCCGGCAGCTTTCACACCAGACCACCGGGCCCTGGCACGTCACCCTCGCCGACGGCCATACCGCCGACGCCCTCGAACTGCTCGGCCGTTACCTGGACCTCGCGCGTTCGGAATTCGGAGAAAGGGATCAGGAAACCAACGACCTGCTCGCCCTCTGGACCGACACGCTCCAAAGCCTCGCCCACCGTCCCGATGACCTCGTCGGTCGCGTCGATTGGATCACCAAACGCTGGTTGTTCCAGCAGTTCGTCGACAGCGAACGGATCGAGTGGACCGATCCCTGGCTCCGTTCCCAGGACATCGAGTTCCATCACGTGCTCCCCTCCCGGTCGCTCGGCCTGGCGCTCGACCGCACCCCCGCCCCCTGGAGGATCAGCGACGCGGAAACCGCCGCGGCCAAGGTCCTCCCTCCGGTCGACACCCGCGCCAACGCGCGATCCGCCCTCATGATCCACGCCCGTCATCCGGGCCGAAGGTATTTCGTCGACTGGGAAATGGTCGACCTGGAGGGTCACGAAACGGTCCGCCTCCAAGACCCGTTCGACGCCACTCCACCCGCGCTGAAGGCGGCGGTCCCGACAGGTTCCGCCCCGTCGGAAGCGGGCGCGGAGGATCCCACATCCACATCCCGAAGGGATGAAGGAGATTAGCCGGGGGTTGAGCGAAGCGATACCCCCGGTTCGGGTCCCCATGGATTCCGCACCCCGGAAGGGGTGCTGGATATCCCGGCAGCACCCGGCATCGGTTTCCGGCTGGTCTGCCTTGGTTTCCAGCACCCCTACCGCGCAACCAAGGGACGGGTCTTCAAAGATTGGTCAAGGTCCGTAGGACCGGCCTGTCGATAGCCGACAACACCCAACGTGTCTCAAGCCTCGTAGAGGCGCCCCTTCCGCGCGGCCGCCTCGCCAAGGGCCGCTCCGACGGAGCTTGATTTCATTCTGAACCCGTCGTCGCTACAGACAGGCCGCCCCGCTGGGGCTTCACAGGGTTTCGCCCTTTCAGGGCTCCGCGGAATTGTGGTTGGACACTCTTCCCAGGGCGTTGCCCTGGGCTATCCCATTTGGGCCCCATGCGGGGCCCTGAAAAAATGGCCAAACTCCAAGGCCGGCTGAAAGCCGGCGGCCCTCCACCCCGACTACGGCGCGACGTTCGTCGCGTCCGACGCCTTGGGAGCTTCCAGATTGAA